>NZ_JBCPWN010000005.1:0-290479 GCF_039581415.1 Comamonas sp. F1-6 | reverse complement strand
CGAGGGCCGCAAGCCCGGCAAGAAGGAAAAGAAAGAGCTCAAGGACGAGGCCAAGCTGGACCTGCTGCCCATGGCCTTCACCAAGCAGGGAGCCATGTGGGTCTGGATCGATGCGCAGGCGCGCACGCTGGTGCTCGATACCAGTGCACAAGGCCGTGCCGACGAGATCGTGACGCTGCTGGTCGAAGGCCTGCCGGGCTTTGCGGTGGCGCTGCTGGATACGCAGACCAGTCCGCAGGCCGCCATGGCGCACTGGTTGATGACGCAGGAGCCGCCCGCAGGTTTTTCCATAGACCGCGAGTGCGAGCTCAAGGCCGCTGATGAGTCCAAGGCCGTGGTGCGCTATGCGCGCCACCCGCTCGATATCGACGAGGTGCGCCAGCATATCGAGCATGGCAAGCTGCCGACCAAGCTGGCCATGACCTGGGATGACCGCGTGAGCTTTGTGCTCAGCGAAGGTCTGCAGATCAAGAAGATCGCGTTGCTCGATGCAGTGATGGACGGCAACAGCCAGGACGATGGCGGTTTCGATACCGATGTGGCGATTGCCACGGGCGAGCTCTCGCGCCTGATTCCCGATCTGATCGAAGCACTGGGCGGGGAAGGGCGTACGGGTCTGGGCGACGGCCTGCCTGCATCGCTGTCGTCGGCTCCTGCCGCAGAAACTCTGCCCGTGCGTCTGGCACAGGGGCGGAGTCAGGGGACGGTCACCGGGCCGGCCACGGCGCCCGCCGATACGGCCCCGGAAGAGGCACCGTTTTGACGCTATGGATGATGTAGCTGCTTGCGCTTTTCAATCAAGGATTTCAGTATTCATTGATGCTGAAATCAATCGCTAGCAAGCGTAAGAAGCTATCAAAAAAGGCCTGCCAGATCTCTCCGGCAGGCCTTTTTCATGGGCGTATTCGACGCCTGGAATATGTGCTTCAGACGCGTTCGAAAATCGCGGCGATACCCTGGCCGCCACCGATGCACATGGTCACCAGCGCATAGCGGCCGCCAGTGCGCTGCAGCTCGTAGAGCGCCTTGGTGGTGATGATGGCGCCGGTGGCACCCACGGGGTGGCCCAGGGAGATGCCGGAGCCGTTGGGGTTGACCTTGGCAGGGTCCAGAGCGAGCTCCTGAATCACGGCGCAGGCCTGGGCGGCGAAGGCTTCGTTGGCTTCGATCACGTCCATCTGTTCGATCTTCAGACCGGTGCGTGCCAGCACCTTCTGCGTGGCTGGGACCGGGCCGATGCCCATGTATGCGGGCTCGACGCCGGCGTGGGCGTAGCCGACCAGGCGGGCAATGGGCTTGGCACCGGAAGACTTCAGTGCCTGCTCGCTCATCATCAGCACGGCAGCCGCGCCATCGTTGATGCCGGAGGCGTTGCCGGCGGTGACCGTGCCGCCTTCCTTCTTGAACGCGGGCTTCATGCCGGCCAGGGTGTCCAGCGTGGTGGCCGCGCGCACATGTTCGTCGGTGTCGAACAGCACCACGCCCTTGCGACTGGCAATCTCCACGGGAACGATCTGCTCCTTGAAGCGGCCGGCCTCGATGGCGGCAGCGGCGCGCTGCTGGCTGATGACGGCCAGCTCGTCCTGCATCACGCGGCTGATCTTGTAGCGCTCGGCCACGTTTTCAGCGGTGATGCCCATATGCATTTTTTGCCAGGGATCGTGCAGGATGCCCAGCATGTAGTCGATGCTCTTGGCATCGCCCATGCGTGCGCCCCAGCGCGCGGACATGTCGAAGTAGGGGCCGCGGCTCATGGATTCGGAGCCGGCGCCAATGGCCACTTCGCAGTCGCCCAGCGCAATCGATTGAGCTGCCGAGACGATGGCCTGCAGGCCAGAGCCGCACAGGCGGTTGACGTTGAAGGCAGGGGTTTCGATGGGGCAGCCGGCGTCCACCGCCGCCACGCGGGACAGGTAGGCGTCGCGCGTGTCGGTGGGGATGACGTTGCCCATCACCACATGACCCACGGTGTCGGCAGCGATGCCGGCACGCGCGATGGCGGCCTTGACCACGGTGGTGGCCAGCTGTGCGTTGGGAACGTCCTTGAGGCTGCCGCCAAAAGTGCCGATGGCCGTGCGCGCGGCGCTGACAACGAAGATGTCTCTGGTGCTCATGGTTTGTCTCCTGCATCGCGTCGGCAATGCTTGTGCTTGAGTGATTTGAAAAGATGAATGAGAGCAACCGCATTCATCGCACAGAGTATTCTGCAGTATTTGCTGCAGTGCAACATGTCTCGTTGTTGACGCTGCCCTGCGTGGGCGGCGATGGTTTCACGTGAAACCCGCAAGCCGCCTCAGGCTGCAGCCCTGCGCCTGCTTCTCGGAGTGGGAGCCCTGGGCTCGTGATGGGCCGGCGTCAGGTCGGTGTCCGCGCTGGCCAGGTCGTCGAGGATGGGGCAGTCAGGCCTGTCATCGCCGTGGCAGCAATGCACCAGAGTCTGCAGTGTGCGCTGCATGGACTGCATGGCGGCAATGCGCTCGGTCAGAGTGGCGATGTGCTTTTGCGCAATGGCCTTGACCTGGCTGCTGGCGCGGCCCTGGTCCTGCCACAGGCCGAGCAGGGTGGCGATCTCGTCCATGGAAAAGCCGAGATCGCGCCCGCGGCGGATGAAGCGCAGCGCATGCACATCGGCTTCGGTGTACTGGCGATAGCCGCTGTCGGTGCGGTGCACGGGTGGCAGCAGGCCCAGTGACTCGTAGTGACGCACCATGCGCGCAGAAACCCCGGCGCGGCGTGCAGCCTCGCCGATGACGACAGGCCAGTTCTGAGCGATTTTTTGTGTCGATGGGTGGTTGGGCATGGACGATCCTGAAAAAACGCGCCAGCGGCCTTCTGATGGCTCGCGTGAGGTGCTGGCGCGGTGGGAGAGGCTGCGCTCAGGCTACCTTGTAGCCCTCTTCGGCAATGGCGGCTGCCACGGCCTCGCGGCTGGCGCCGGTTTCGACTTCCACTCGGTTGGCGGCGCGGTCGATCTTGATCTGCGCCTGGGCATCGACGCCCTGGATGGCATTGGTGACGGCGCGTTCGCAGTGGCCGCAGGTCATGCCTTGAACTTCAAAAACTTGTTGCATGGATGGCTCCTTCAGAAAGTGAGTCGACCGGACTGGCGGACTCCATGTCTTGAATGGTCAACCCTAACATCATGGCAAGGTCAAGCCTTTGACAAGACATGAAGCCGGCAGGGTTGATAAGCCGCAAAGACTGCCGATAAGAACTTGTCATATTGCTGATCGCCATGGCTTGGGCATCGCAGTCACGGGTTTTTCTTGGTGTCGGTGACAATCTGAAACAATTTGCAAGTTCTGGCCCGACAATGCCAGTCGTTCAAAGTGGAGAGGGATTCATGAGTCTGTTGGAAATGATGCGGGGCTTCACCATCCGCACGCGCATGCTGGGCGCCATTGGTGTGGTGATGGTGTTGCTGAGTCTGCTGGGCGGCGCCGGGATGTTGGGCATGTTCCGCATCCAGGACATGAGCCAGGAGTTTCTGAGCAACGCCTTTGTCAAATCGGGCCATATGGCGCAGTTGCGCACCGAGCTGGGTGGCATCCGTTCCAGCGAGAAGGACATGGTCATCCAGTACGAAAAGCCCGAAGAGGTGCGCAAGGCCTATCAGCAATGGGTCATGTTCATCGACAAATCCAAGGTGACATTGGGCAAGTTTGTGACCGACCAGAACGCGCAGGACGCACAGCTGACCAAGAGCATCATTGGGCACATCGACGCTTATCGAAAGCTCTTCGAGCCTGTTGCGCGCCAGCTTGAAGCCGGTGGCTATGACTCGGCCACCACGGCCAACCGCATGAGCGGCAAGGCTCTGGCCGAAGTCATGGAGGCCGACAAGCTGCTGGCGCAGCTGGACAACTTGCTGCGTGAGCAGGCCAATGCACTGGCCGCAGCCGAGCGCGAAGTGGCCGACCAGACACGCTGGATGTTTGTGGCGGCCGTGATCCTGGCGCTGGTGGTGGTGATTCCGCTGACTTTGCTGAACATGCTGTCCATCTGCCGTCCGCTTGAAGTGGCCCGCCAGATGGCACTGACGATTGCCGGCGGCGATCTGTCGCACAGGGCCGAGGTCAGCGGCAAGGATGAGCTGACGGATCTGCAGCGTGCGCTGGACCAGATGCAGCAATCGCTGAGCACCACGGTGGCCCAGGTGCGCGATGCCAGCGGCAATATCGCCACGGCCAGCCAGGAAATTGCCACGGGCAATCAGGATCTGTCGGCCCGCACCGAACAGACTGCCAGCAATCTGCAGGAAACCGTCGCGTCGCTGGCTCAGCTGACGGCCACGGTGCAGCAGACCGCATCGTCTTCGCAGCTGGCCAACCAGCTGGCAGCCTCGGCCTCTTCGACGGCCGTGCAGGGCGGCGAGATCGTCGGCCAGGCCGTCAACAGCATGCAGGAGATTTCGGCCTCCAGCCGCAAGATCGGCGACATCATCGGCCTGATTGATTCCATTGCTTTCCAGACCAATATCCTGGCGCTGAATGCCGCTGTGGAAGCGGCCCGTGCCGGCGAGCAGGGCCGTGGTTTTGCCGTGGTGGCGGCCGAGGTGCGCAGCCTTGCCCAGCGTTCGGCCCAGGCCGCCAACGAGATCAAGTCCTTGATCAACACCAGCGTGCAGACCGTGGACGTGGGCGCGCGCCAGGTGGAGAGCGCAGGCAAGGCCATGCAGGAGACCGTGGACAGCGCACAGCGTGTGGGCGACATCATCGGCGAGATTACGGCGGCGTCCAGCGAGCAGTCGCTGGGCATCGGCCAGGTCAATCAGGCCGTGGGTGATATCGACCGCATGACCCAGCAGAATGCGGCCCTGGTGGAAGAGTCTGCCGCCGCCGCAGAATCGCTGCGCGAGCAGGCGGCGCGACTGGCACAGCTGGTCAGCCAGTTCAAGCTGGCGGGCGGCGCGATGCATGCAGTCATGCGCAGCCCCAGAGGCGCAGCCCATCCCGGCATGGCACCGGCGGTGCCTGCATCCGCGCAGACTGCTTTGCCTGGTCAGAAGGCGCAATTGCTGGAACATGCCTGAGCCCCGAGCGGCTCATTCCTGAGCGGCTCGTTCCATGAAAAAAGCCCGGTTGCAGTGATGCACCGGGCTTTTGCTTTCTATTCGATAGGCTCCAGCCAAATCAGAGAAAGGGCTGGAGGCTTGATGGATTGAAGTTACTGGCAGGCAACCGAGGGGTAGTCGGTATAACCATCGGCACCGCCCCCGTAGAAACGTTCGCTGTTCCAGGCATTGAGCGGCAGATCGTCGCGCAGACGATGCACCAGATCGGGGTTGGAGATATAGGCCTTGCCGAAGGCCACGACATCGGCATAGCCGCTTTCCACAGCGCGCGTGGCCAACTGGCGGTCATAGCCGTTGTTGACCATCCAGGCTCCCTTGCCGCCTGCAGAGCGATAGGCCTGCTTGAGCGCCTGGTAGTCGAAGGGGCGATCTGCCAGCTCGCGCGGACCGCCTGTTGCGCCTTCGATCACATGGATATAGGACAGGCCCAGCGGGGCGAGCTGGCGCACCAGATATTCGAACAGCACCTGCGGGTTTTTGTCCACGATGTCATTGGCTGGCGTGACCGGAGAGATGCGGATGCCGACCTTTCCGGCACCGATGGCATCGGCCACGGAGCGCACGCATTCCAGCACCAGACGGGCGCGGTTCTCGATGCTGCCGCCGTAGTCGTCGCTGCGCTGGTTGGTGCCGGTCTTGAGGAATTGATCGAGCAGATAGCCGTTGGCTGCATGCAGCTCCACGCCATCGAAGCCCGCCGACTGTACGGCTTCGCGCGCGGCGGTGGCGAAACTGTGAACAATGCCCGGCAGCTCCTGCTGCCGGAGTGCGCGCGGTGCCGAGGTGGCAACAAACTGGCCTTGCCCCGTCTGCTTGTCGATCACATAGGTCTTGGAGCGGGCCGTCAGCGCGGAGGGCGCGACCGGGGACTGGCTGTCTGGCTGCAGCACGTTGTGGGAGATGCGACCCACATGCCAGAGCTGGGTGACCATGCGGCCACCCTTGGCATGCACGGCATCGGTGACTTTTTTCCAGGCCCGCAGTTGCTCTTCGTCATAAAGACCGGGCACATCGGCATAGCCTTGTCCCTGGTGGCTGATGGCCGTGCCTTCGCTGATCAGCAGACCGGCGGAGGCGCGCTGGACGTAGTAGGTTTGCATCAGTGGCGTGGGTATCGCGTCGGGGGCGCGGTTGCGCGTCAGCGGTGCCATGGCAATGCGGTTGGGCAGACGCAGGCTGCCTGCTTCAATCGGTTCGAACAATGAGGTCATGCAGAACTCCAGATGAAAAAAGCTCGGTGGGTACCGAGCTTTTGAGTTTGCATGGGTGTCGAAAAACTTACTTGAGCAAGCCCTCTGCCTTCATGGCAGCCTGCACTGCGGGGCGCGCCAGAATGCGCTCGCGATAAGCCTGAAGGTGCTGGAGTTCCGAGATGTCCAGGCCCACAAATTGGGCCCAGCCTGTGACCGTGAAAAAGTAGGCATCGGCCACGGTGAACTGATCGCCCATCAGATAGGACTTGTTGGCGAGCTGCTCGTTGACCCAGCTCAGGCGCTTGAACAGATTGCCGAGCAGCACAGGCTTGAAGTCTTCGGGCGTTGCGGGGCTGAACAAGGGGCTGAAGCCCTTGTGCACCTCGGTACTGATGAAGTTCAGCCATTCCTGAAGGTGGTAGCGTGCCACGGTGCCGTTGGCCGGCGCCAGGTTCTTTTCGGGGGCCAGGTCGGCGAGGTACTGAACAATGGCCGGACCTTCGTGCAAGGTGTCGCCGTTGTCCAGCACCAGAAAGGGCACATAACCCAGCGGATTGATGCCGTAGTAATCCGTTCCGTCCTGGAGCTTGTGGCTCTTGGTGCTGACCATCACGGTTTCATGCGGCAGGCCTGCTTCATGCAGCACGATGTGCGGAGACATGGAGCAAGCGCCGGGGCTGTAGTAAAGCTTCATGGTGAGTGGCTCTCTATGCAATGAAAAGACAAGCGCCCATGCTAAACCGGTTGCACTTCATATGCATGCGCAGCCGGCAGAAGTCCGGATCGGAGAGGAGATTGCTCAGCCCAGGCGCCCTGCAGCCCACAGCACCTGCTGCACAAGAGCCTCCATGCCTTGCTGGTTCTGTGTACGCAGCAGATGACCCTGGGCATCGAAAGCCTCTGCAGCATGGCTCACGGCATGGCTGCGCGGTGCTACCCAGCATTCCAGATTCAATAGCAGCGCTGCGAGGTGAGACTGGGCTCTCAGGCCGCCTAGACCTCCAGGCGAGGCACTGGCCATGCCGACGACCTTGTTGCGAAAGGGCAGGACGCCATCAGACCACTGTGCATCGCCCTTGACCGGGCTGGAGGCCCAGTCAATCGCGTTCTTGAGCAGGGCAGGGTAGCTGCCGTTGTACTCGGGGCTGCAGACAATCCAGGCTGCATGGCTGTGCATGGCCTGCTTGAGGCGAATGACATCGGCTGGAGTGCCCTGCGCTTCGAGGTCGGCGTTGTAGAGCGGAATGTCGTAGTCCGACAATTCCAGCAGGCTGGGTTGTGCGCCCTGTTGTTCCGCGATGGAGGCGGCCACCTTGGCCAGCTTGCGGTTGTATGAGTCCTGGCGGGTACTGCCCGCAAAAATGAGAATTTGCATGCAGTGATTGCAGCACAGAGCAATTGCATTTTTCATGCATAGACGGGACTATCAGGGCAAACATCTAGGCTGGGCTTCAGGCCGCCATGTTTCACGTGAAACCCCCCTGGCAAGGCATTGTTGCGCCAATGGTGGGAAAATTGCAGGTTCCCCGCAGGGCTGGACATGGCGCGAGAACATGTCCGCCTGCCGTGAGAGCCGAGGCATGGTTGCTTCGTGCAGGGGCAAGGGCCGGGCTTGGCCCGGAGCAGGAATATGTTGTACCCACAGGAATTTGATGTGATCGTGGTCGGTGGCGGCCACGCCGGCACCGAGGCTGCGTTGGCCGCTGCGCGCATGGGCAGCAAGACATTGCTGCTGACCCACAATATCGAAACCCTGGGGCAGATGAGCTGCAACCCCAGCATCGGCGGTATCGGCAAGGGCCATCTGGTCAAGGAGGTCGATGCCCTGGGCGGCGCCATGGCCCTGGCGACAGACAAGGGCGGCATCCAGTTCCGCATCCTGAACAGCTCCAAGGGCCCGGCCGTACGCGCCACGCGTGCCCAGGCCGACCGCATTCTGTACAAGGCCGCGATTCGCGAGATGCTGGAAAACCAGCCCAATCTCTGGCTCTTCCAGCAGGCCGTGGATGACCTGATGGTGGAGGGCGACCGCGTGGTCGGTGCCGTCACCCAGGTGGGTCTCAAGTTCCGCAGCCGCACAGTGGTGCTGACGGCGGGCACCTTCCTCGATGGCAAGATTCACGTGGGCCTGAACAACTATGCAGCAGGCCGTGCCGGCGATCCTCCGGCCGTGAGCCTGTCGGCACGCCTGAAGGAACTCAAGCTGCCACAGGGGCGCCTGAAGACCGGCACGCCGCCGCGCATCGACGGCCGCAGCATCGATTTCAGCCAGTGCGAGGAACAGCCCGGCGACGGCATGCCTGGCGGCGTGAACGAGGGTGAAGTGCCTGTATTCAGTTTCATGGGCAACCGTGCCATGCATCCCCGGCAGATGCCTTGCTGGATCACGCACACCAATGCGCGCACGCACGAGATCATCCGCAGCGGCTTTGACCGCAGTCCCATGTTCACCGGCAAGATCGAGGGTGTAGGTCCGCGTTACTGTCCCAGCGTGGAAGACAAGATCAACCGTTTTGCGGACAAGGAAAGCCATCAGATCTTTCTGGAGCCCGAAGGCCTGACCACGCACGAGTTCTACCCCAACGGAATCTCCACCAGCTTGCCGTTCGACATTCAGTACGAACTGGTGCGCAGCATGAAGGGTCTGGAGAACGCGCATATCCTGCGTCCCGGCTATGCCATCGAGTACGACTATTTCGATCCCCGCTCGCTCAAGAGCAGTTTCGAGACCAAGCAAATTCAAGGTCTGTTCTTTGCGGGCCAGATCAATGGCACGACCGGCTATGAAGAGGCGGCCGCCCAGGGCCTGTTCGCCGGCTTGAACGCAGCGCTGCAGTGCCGTGGCGAAGGCCCCTGGATGCCGCGTCGTGACGAAGCCTATCTGGGCGTGCTGGTCGACGATCTGATCACCAAGGGCGTGACCGAGCCCTATCGCATGTTCACCAGCCGCGCCGAGTTCCGCCTGCAACTGCGTGAAGACAATGCCGATATGCGCCTGACCGAAGCGGGCCGCCAGATGGGGCTGGTCGACGATGCGCGCTGGGATTCCTTCAGCCGCAAGCGCGATGCTGTTTCACGTGAAACAGAGCGCCTCAAGTCCACCTGGGTGAACCCGCGTGTCGTGGCAGCGGAAGAGTCAGAGCGCGTGCTGGGCAAGGCCATGGAGCGCGAATACAACCTGTTCGATCTGCTGCGTCGCCCCGGTGTGGACTACGACAAGCTCATGGGCATGAACCAGGGCCGGTATGCATCTGCCGATGTGCAGCCCGAGGCTCTGGGCGAGCTCAGCGCTCCAGTGATCGAGCAGGTGGAGATTGCCGCCAAGTACTCTGGCTATATCGACCGCCAGAAGGATGAAGTCGAACGCGCTGCACATTTCGAGCGCCTGCGTCTGCCGCTGGACTTCGACTACATGCAGGTGGCGGCGCTGTCCTTCGAGGTGCGCCAGAAGCTGCAAAAGCACAGGCCCGAAACCCTGGGTCAGGCCTCGCGTATTTCGGGAGTGACGCCTGCCGCCATCTCGCTGCTCATGGTGCATCTGAAAAAAGGCGGCTTCAAGGGCTTTGCCAATCAGAACGAAGAGGCTTCCGCATGAGTCAGGTTTTGCGTACCCAACTGGAGCAGGGCGTTCAGGCACTGAAGCTGGAACTGGCTCCGGCGCAGATCGATCTGCTGATGTCCTTCATGGATCTGCTGCAGAAATGGAACAAGGTCTACAACCTGACGTCGGTGCGTGATCCCCAGGAGATGCTGACGCATCACCTGCTCGACAGCCTGGCCGCCGTGCCCGCCTTGCTGCGGCATGTGAACCGCCTGCCGCTGGAAGAAGGCAAGCGCCTGCCTCTGCTGGACGTGGGCTCAGGCGGTGGTCTGCCCGGTGTGGTGTTTGCCATCTGCTGCCCGCAGATCGATGTGAACTGCGTGGATACCGTGGGCAAGAAGGCCGCTTTCATCCAGCAGGTGGCTGCATCCTTGCGCCTGCCCAATCTGCGCGGCATTCATGACCGGGTGGAAAACCTCAAGACCCGGTATCCGGTCATTAGCTGCCGCGCCTTTGCGTCCTTGGTGGACTTCACCACCTGGTCGCGCAAGGCTCTGGCCGAGGACGGCATCTGGTTTGCCATGAAGGGCAAGCACCCTGATGAGGAAATTGCTGCGCTGCCTGCCGATGTGAAAGTGTTTCACGTGGAACCATTACAGGTTCCCGGCCTGGATGCCGAGCGCTGCGTGATCTGGTTGAAACTGGCTTCTTGAGCGGTAAAGCTTGGTCGGGCACTTTGTTTCCAAGGGGAGCAAAGTGCCTTTTTACATACTGTGTCAGGCAACATCTGTGCAATGCAGATGCGTCGGTCACGGCCCTCGCATAAACTTGCTGTTTTCCATCGCGCAGGGTTTGAATGTTTGGCATCTCTGATTACGGCGCTTTTGCAGCCGCCGTTACCGTCTTCTTGCTGATCCCTGGACCAGGCAATCTGGCCTTGATTACTTCCACGGGCAAGGGCGGATGGAGGGCCGGTGTCGCCTGCTGCCTGGGTGTGATGGCTGCAGACCAGGTGCTGATGTGGCTGGCTGTAGCCGGCGTGGCTGCGGTGCTGGCAGCCTATCCGGCGGCCTTCCATGCCGTGCAATGGGTGGGGGCGGCCTATCTGGCCTGGCTGGGCTACAAGCTGCTCACGGCCAAGCCTGGCGATGCGCCGGCCATTGAAATCCAGCCGCGCCAGTATTTCCGCCAGGGTGCTTTGATCACCCTGATGAACCCCAAGGCCATCGTGTTCTACATGGCCTTCTTTCCCATGTTCGTGGACCCGGCCCGGCATCAGGGCGTCATCACCTTTGGTGTGATGGCAGCCACGGTGGCAGCAATTACCTTTATCTACAGCGTCATCGTGGTGACGCTGACCACGGTGCTGGCCGAGCGCTTGCGTGCCAACCCGGCCGTGGTGAAGTGGCTGGAAAAAACAGCCGGTGTGTTTCTGATCGGTTTTGGCCTCAAGCTGGCCGCCAACTAAAAGAGAAGTTCAATGGCCAAAATTTTCTGCGTTGCCAATCAAAAGGGTGGAGTGGGCAAGACCACGACCACGGTCAATCTTGCAGCCGGTCTGGCCAAGGTCGGCCAGCGTGTGTTGCTGATCGACCTGGACCCGCAGGGCAATGCCACCATGGGCTCCGGCGTGGACAAGCGCGCGCTGGAGTTGACGGTCTACGATGTGCTGCTGGAAAACGCCAGCGTCAAGGAAGTGGCCCAGAAGTCCGAGCAAGTCGGCTATGACGTGCTGGGCGCCAACCGCGAGCTGTCGGGAGCCGAGATCGAGCTGGTCTCGCTGGAGCGCCGCAACGAGCGCCTCAAGACCGCTCTGCAGGCCGTGGCCGCCGACTACGACTTCGTGCTGATCGACTGCCCGCCTTCGCTATCCATGCTGACCCTGAACGGTCTGTGCTCGGCGCATGGCGTGATCGTGCCCATGCAGTGTGAATACTTTGCACTGGAAGGCCT
The DNA here is from genome assembly GCF_039581415.1 of Comamonas sp. F1-6. Taxonomy (NCBI): domain Bacteria; kingdom Pseudomonadati; phylum Pseudomonadota; class Betaproteobacteria; order Burkholderiales; family Comamonadaceae; genus Comamonas; species Comamonas sp. F1-6. The sequence goes on along the minus strand of NZ_JBCPWN010000005.1, from coordinate 278,718 downwards.
GACCGATCTGGTCAATACCATCAAGCAGGTGCATGCCAATATGAATCCCGACTTGCAGATCATCGGTCTGCTGCGCGTGATGTTCGATCCGCGCACTACGCTGCAGCAGCAGGTCAGCGACCAGCTCAAGGAGCATTTCGGCGACAAGGTGTTCGATACCGTGATTCCGCGCAATGTGCGCCTGGCCGAAGCCCCCAGCTACGGCCTGCCCGGCGTGGTGTTCGATGCCTCGGCCAAGGGCAGCAAGGCCTTTGTCGAGTTCGCCGAAGAGATGGTGCGCCGCATCAAGAAAATGTGAGTGTTTCACGTGAAACAGCTCCCAGTCTCCCATCCAGCCATCGCCAACCGCCATGACCTCTGAAGCACTGAACCCGCAGCATGTCTGGCTGCTGCCCGGCTGGCAGAACTCCGATCCCGGCCATTGGCAGAGTCTGTGGCAGGACCGGTATGGCTACCAGCGGCTGGAGCAGCATAGCTGGCAGCATCCGCTGCGCGGCGACTGGAGCATTCGCCTGCAGGAAACCGTGCTCGACGCTCCGGCTCCCGTCACCCTGGTGGCGCACAGCCTGGGCTGCGTGCTGGTGTCCTGGTGGGCGGCACATTCTCAGGTTGCCAGGAGCAAGGTGCGTGGTGCGTTGCTGGTGGCACCCGGCGACACCGAGCAGGAGAGTCTGCGCGGCGTCCTGCCGGGCTGGTCGCCCGTGCTGCTGCAAAAGCTGCCCTTCCCGTCGATACTGGTGGGCAGCGAGAACGACCCCAATTGCTCTGTAGCGCGCGCGCAGGCCATGGCACAGGGCTGGGGCAGCCGTTTTGTGAATGCGGGTGCCGCAGGCCATATCAACACGGCCAGCGGACTGGGACTGTGGGAAGCCGGGCATGAGCTGCTGCTCTCCCTTTAAAGAAAGAATTCAGCAATGGTGACTAAGAAACCCAAGGGCCTGGGACGAGGTCTGGAAGCCCTGCTGGGCCCCAAGGTCAGTGAAGCAGAGCAGGCCGCTGCGAGCGGGCAGCAGGCCAATCTGCCGAGCAGCCTGGCGCTCAATGTGATGGTGGCCGGCCAGTACCAGCCGCGCACCCGTATGGACGAAGGTGCCTTGTATGAGCTGGCCGAGAGCATCAAGGCCCAGGGCATCATGCAGCCGATTCTGGTGCGCCAGCTCTCCAGGGGCGACAACGCTGGCAAGTACGAAATCATTGCCGGCGAGCGACGCTTCCGTGCCGCGCATATCGCGGGTCTGTCCGAGGTACCGGTGCTGGTGCGCGAAGTGCCCGACGAGGCCGCTGCGGCCATGGCGCTGATCGAGAACATTCAGCGCGAAGACCTGAATCCGCTCGAAGAGGCGCAGGGGCTGGCCCGCCTGGTCAAGGAGTTCGGCCTGACCCACGAGCAGACCGCGCAGGCCGTGGGCCGCTCGCGCAGCGCCGCCAGCAATCTGCTGCGTCTGCTGAATCTGGCCGAGCCCGTGCAGACCATGCTGATGGCCGGCGATATCGACATGGGCCATGCACGAGCACTGCTGACGCTGGACCGAGCCACCCAGATCACGGCAGGCAACCAGATCGCGGCCAAGAAGATGTCGGTGCGCGAGGCCGAGTCGCTGGTCAAGAAAATCGGTGCCGAGTTCAATCTGACGCGCCAGAAAGCCAAGAAGGATGGCAAGTCGCGCGACGTGAAACGCATCGAGGAAGAGCTGTCCGACCTGCTCACGGCCGATGTAGAGGTGCGCATCAAGAAGACCGTGCGTCGCCACGGCAAGCAGCAGGAAATGGGCGAGATCGCCATCCAGTTCGGTTCTCTGGAGGAGCTCAACGGCATCATCGAAAAGCTGCGTGGCGAAGTCTGAGTGCCTTACCACGCCAAGGCTGATTCTGCGGCAATGGACGCCGCAGGATCTGCCGGAGTTTGCCGCGCTCAATGCGGACACGCAAGTCATGCGCTACTTCCCCAACGTGCTGGACAGACAGGCCAGCGATGCCCTGGCCGCCAAGGCCGAGGCTCTGATTGCCGAGCGTGGCTGGGGATTCTGGGTTGCGCAAGATAGAGCCACCGGGCACTTGGCAGGAATGATTGGCTTGCACACTCCCGCAGCAGAGCTACCGTTTTCACCCTGCGTGGAAGTGGGCTGGCGGCTGGCCCGGCCATACTGGGGCAAAGGTCTGGCGACAGAGGGCGCAAGAGCCGCGCTGGATTTTGCGTGGGATGAGCTGCAGCTGGATGAAGTTGTGGCGTTCACGGCGGTGCCGAACAAACCCTCACAGGCCGTAATGCAGCGCCTGGGAATGCAGCCCGATGCGCAGACATTCATGCACCCTGATCTGCCCTCCGGCCACGCGCTTGCTGAGCACTGTCTCTACCGTATTCGCCGCAGCTGATGCTGCAAAAAAGGGCATCCATCTGGATGCCCTTTTTTGATTCCGGAGCGGTGTTCTAACTGCGGTAGCCGGGGTCGATTCTGTCGAGCTTGCGCAGCAGGGCGGGCCAGGCAAACTGGCCGCCCATGCCGCCGGTCTGTACCTTCATGGCATGGGCGATGCCTTGCAGAATCTGCGGGTCGACCTCGGTGAGTTCGGCGCCGCCGGATTGGGCAGAGATCTGGATCTGGCAGGCGGACTCGAAGACGTACATGGACAGAAAGGCGTCGGCAATCGTGGGGCCGCAGGTCAGCAGACCGTGGTTGCGCAGCATGAGGAAGTTGGCCTCGCCCATGTCGGCCAGCAGGCGCGGCTTCTCGTCCTCGCGAAAGGCCACGCCTTCGTAGACGTGATAGGCCAGGGACCCCAGTACAAACGTGCTTTGCTGGCTGATGGGCAGCAGACCTTGCTTCTGGGCCGCAACGGCCACGCCGGCACGCGTGTGGGTGTGGATCACGCATTGCGCATCGGCGCGAGCCTCGTGCACGGCGCTGTGGATGACGAAGCCGGCCGGGTTCACGGGGAAGGGCGAGTCCATGAGCTTGTTGCAGCCCAGGTCCACCTTGATCAGCGAGGAGGCCGTGATCTCGTCGAACATCAGCCCGTAGGGGTTGATGAGGAAGTGATGCCCGGGGCCCGGCAGCCGTGCGCTGATGTGGGTGAAGACCAGATCGCTCCAGCCGTACAGCGCCACCAGCCGGTAGCAGGCGGCCAGATCCACGCGCAGCTGCCACTCTTCGGGGCTGACCAGATGCTGCACGCTGGGGATGTTCAAGGGCTCTTGGCTCACGGGCGACTCTCCTTCATCGTTGATGAGATGAATGTAGAGACTCGCGCGGCAGCGGTCTGTTGGCTAGGCGACAGAACCCTGGAAACATGGGCGAGGCCAATTCGGATCAGGTGCTTTGGCAATGCCCGTGGCAGCTGTTGCCCAGCGTTCGAGAAATAAAAAAACAGGAGCTTGCAGCGCAAGCTCCTGTTGATTTTCAGATCGCTTCTGTACGAAAACTGAAGCAGATCAGGCGAAAGCCGCTATCAAAAGCGCTTACTTGATCTGGCCGCGCGACAGGTCCTGGATCATGCGGGCGGCCAGATACAGGCGCGGTGCGATGGTGTTGATCTGCACGTATTCGGCATCGTTGGAATGCGCGCCATAGCCCGACAGGCCGAAGCCCTCGATCACGCCGCCCTTGGCCTTGAGGGCCGCGAAAGCCGCATCCGTGCCGCCGCCCGTGGCCTTGTCCATGACCTTCATGGGCAGCTTCAGCTCCTGCTCATAAATGCCCTGGGCATGGGCGGCCAGCTTGCGTGCCGTGGCATTGGCTTCCAGCGGCGGGCGGCGCACTTCGAATTTCAGTTCCACCTTGCTGGCGGGGAGCAGCTTGTTGCCGATCTTGTCCTGCATGGCTTTTTCCAGCGCCGTGAAGTCGGCCACGCGCAGCGCGCGGGCATCGGCCTGGGCCGTGGCTTCGGCGGGAACCACATTGCGGTTGGTGCCGGCCTTGGACACCGTCCAGTTGAGTTTGAGGCCGTCCTGGGGCTGGGACAGATCCTTCATCTGCAGCAGCTGGTGCGACATCTCGTACAGCGCATTCACGCCGTCCTCGGGCTTGGCGCCCGCATGCGATGCCTTGCCCGTGACCTTGAGGTAGGCGGCGCCGATGCCGCTGGTGGCCAGGCGCAGGCTGCCGTCGGTGCCGCCGCCTTCAAAGCTGAACACGGCGTCCTGCTCGGCCCCCAGGCGGGTGATGGTGCTGCGTGCTCCGGGCGAGCTGATTTCCTCGTCGCCGTTGATCAGCACGGTCAGCGTACCGTAGTCCTCGATGCCCAGCTTCTTGAGCAGGGGCACGATATGCATGATCAGGGCCACGCCCTGCTTGTCGTCGGCAATGCCCAGGCCATAGGCCTTGTCGCCGTCGATGCGAAAGGGCTGGTCCTTGATCATGCCGGGCAGATAGACGGTGTCCATATGCGCAATCAGCATGATGCGGCTGCTGCCCTTGCCCTTGAATTCGGCATGCACCATGGGGCCGACTTTCTCGGGCGTGTCATCGAGACGGTAGATATCGCTGGGCTCGATCACCTCGACCTTGCCGCCCTGCGCGCGCAGCTTGCCGGCGATGTACTCGGCGATCTTCTTCACGCCCGCCACATCCTTGCTGCCGGACTCGATGTGCACCAGATCGCGCAGCGTATCCAGATAGGGCTGCTGCTCCTTTTTCGCATGCTCCAGCCATTCGGCCTGAGGGGCAGCCTGGGCAGAGCCGAAGGCCAGCACCAGGGCCAGGGGCAGGGCGCGCAGCAAAGGGGCAGAGGGCGTGTTCCAACGCATAGAAATTCTCCTTGGGGGGCGGGCCGCTCCCGGATAGGGCTGCGGCAGGAAAGCGGCGTGATGCGCCGCTGAGGGAATTCAGCTTAGCAGCCGTGTTTGCGGCCTCCGGGCTGCCGACCTAGGGATAAATACCAGGGTAACTTGATCTCTCGCGCCGACAAAAAAGCCCTGCAGCTTGCGCGGCAGGGCTTGGTGGGTTGCGTCGTTTGCTCAGGCAGCCGCCAGACGGGATTTGGTCTTTTTGCTCACACCGTCGCCGACGATGACGGCCGAGACCACAGACAGTACAAGCGCAATCGCCGAGCCGTAGAACACGGCGTTGGTCATCTGGTGGTCCAGCATGTAGCCGAAGACCGGCGCCGCCAGGCAGAAGCCCAGATCCAGGCCCGAATACACCGTACCGTAGACGCGGCCCGTGGCGCCGGGGGGCGCTGCGCGTTTGATCAGCATGTCGCGCGAGGGGCCGGCCAAGCCCGTGCCCAGACCGGCGACTGAGGCCACGACCACCGCCACCATGCCGGGCAGCCAGCCCGTTCCGACGACAAACAGCAACAGGCCCGAGCCCAGCATGCAGATGGAGATCACCTTCTCCAGCCGCTGCACGCGGCCGACCAGAAAGCCGCCCACGACCATGCCGGCAGCGCCGCACAGCATATAGCCGGTGACGATCAGCGCCGTCACGGAAAGCGGCAGGCCGTACATGGATTGCAGGGCCGGGCTGGCAAAGCTCTGGATGGCACTGAGCGCGCAGGTGCTCCAGAAAAAGAAGGAAAAGCACAGCCACACCGATGGCAGCTTCATGAAGGCCATGGGGTGTTCCTGAGGTGCGGCAATGGCTCCGGCGGCCGGCTTGGCGGCAGCTCCGGCGGATTCGGCGCGATCATCGAGCGCGTCGCGGTTGAAGACCATGATGGCCAGCACCACGGCTGCGCAGAGGGCTCCGCCCAGGCAGGCCAGGCGCCAGGAGCCCGTGGCCGTGGTGATGCCCGCCATGAACAGCGGCGCCAGCGCCCAGCCTAGATTGCCGGACAGGCCATGTACCGAGAATGCATGGCCTATGCGCTGCTGCGACACGCGCTTGTTGAGGATGGTGAAGTCCACGGGGTGGAAGGGCGCATTGCCCAGGCCCGCAAAAAAGGAGGCAGCCAGCAGCATGCTGTAGCCTTGGGCCGTGCTGGCAATCAGGCCAGCCACCACAAAGCTGCCGAGGGCGGCAAACAGAATCGGGCGTGCGCCAAAGCGGTCCACCGCAAAGCCGGCCAGTGCCTGGCCGGTGCCGGAAACAATGAAGAACAGCGAGACCATGACGCTGAGCTCGGCATAGCTGTAGCCGAAGTCCTTGATCAGCCAGGGAAACAACGGCGGCAGCAGCAGATGGAAGAAATGCGACGAGCCATGGGCCAGACCGATGAGGCTGATGGTGCGCGCGTCACTGCGCAGTGTCTCTGGCGCCTGGTTTTGAGGTGTTGTGGAGGCAGGGCGGTTCATATGTCGCATCTTAGGCAGACTGCTCGCGTCTTGTATGCGATAGTCTGCCAATTGCTATCGCAAGCCAGCCAAACCATCATGTCCAGCCTCCACGACCCCGAGCCCCTGCGCGCAGGCAAGGCCAGCGCCTATGTGGAGACGCTGACACCCCATCTCTACATACCCACGGCACAGCGTCCGGTGCGTGCCAAATGCCGCTGGCTGGAGGCCGACACCCAGGTCAAGCCGCACCGTCATCCCTGGGGGCAGCTGGCCATCTCCACCACGGGCACCATACGCCTGACGGTAGCGCAGGGCACCTATATCGTGCCGCCCTCGCGCGTGCTGTGGGTGCCGCCGGGCATGGAGCATGCCGTGACCATGGTGGAAAGCGCCGATCTGCGCACCTTGTACTTCTTTCAGACCCAGGGGCGTTGCGGCCCCGATGTGGCCCCCGGCGAAGAGGCTGCCTGGCGCCAGTGCCGGGTGCTCAATGCCTCGGATCTGCTGCGCGCCGTGGTGCGCGAGCTGCCCACGCTGCCCGATGACAGCCAGCAACTGTGCGAGCAGGACAGGGCACGCGAGCACCATCTGAGCCAGCTGCTGCTCGACGAGCTGCGCCGTGCCAGTGCCGTGCAGCTGGGCGTGAACCTGCCCCAGGACAAGCGCTTGCGCCAGCTCTGCGAGGCCGTGCTGGCCGATCCCACGCGCTACGAGACGCTGGAGGACTGGGCGCGCGATACCGGGGCCAGTCCGCGCACGGTGGCGCGACTGTTTCGCCAGCAACTGGAATGCAGTTTTACCCAGTGGCGCCAGCAGGTGGTGCTGGCCCATGCCGTCAGCTTGGCAGCGCGCAACTGGCCGATTCAGCGCATTGCGGCCGAGCTGGACTACAGTCCCAGCGCCTTCAGCGCCATGGTGCGCCGCACGGTGGGTATGCCTCCGGCACAATTTTTCGGCATGCATGCACAAAATGTATAGCTGCTAGCGCTTTGTACAAAAGGGTTTGAGGCTGTTTTTGTTATTTTGAGGGGCGGAGCCTCAAACAATATTTGCAGCGGCATGGAATGAAAGCTGCAAACCTGCGCTCTTTAGCACCATGATCTTCTCCGCCGAGTCGCGCTACAACCAGTGGGTGCGCGAGCACTACCGCTTTTTGCTGCGCAGCGCCTGGGCGCTGACGGGCTCTCGCGCCACGGCCGAGGATGTGGTGCAGGATTGCTTCACCAGCGCCTGGCGCTTTCGCCACCAGCTGCGCGACCAGAGCATGGCCAGGGCCTGGCTGTTCCAGATCATGCGCCGCCATGCCTTCAGGCACTTCGATCCTGTGCAATCGCAGACCGAGTCTCTGGATGAAGCCTGCGAGCAGGGCGTGAATCATCACGATGCACTCGATGCGCAGCTGGACGTGGTCAAGGCGCTGAGCCGCATTGCCCCCATCCATCGTGAAGTGCTGGTGCTTTACTACTTTGACGACATGCCCACGGCCCAGATGGCCGAGGCGCTGGATATTGCACCGGGCACCGTGCTCTCTCGCCTGGCGCGGGCACGTGAAGCGCTCAAGACGGCACTGCAGGAGCCGGCGCGCCATCCCGCCGGTGCCGCCACTGAATCTTCCGCAGCTGCCAGCGTGATACCGCTGAGAAAGCGCGCACCATGAAACACCAAGACCGCCCCGAAGACACCGATTTCGACCTGCGTGCCCGTGCCGAGCTGGCGCTGGCTTTCGAGCCCGGCGAGCCGCCGGCCTATTTGCTGCGCCACACGCCATGGCATGCCCGTCGTGGCCTGCAGGCGCTGTGTGCCGCAGTGATCGTCGGCAGCGTCGCTGCGGGCAGCGTGCTGAGCCTGCGCCCGCCGCAGATGGTGCGCTCGGCCATCGAGCATGAGTATTACGAGCGCACGCTGCGTGGTCAGTTCATCCCGGAGGCCGAGATTGCCAGGCATATGGACTGGCCTGTCGACCAGAAGCTGCCTGGCTATACCCAGCTCATGCGGCCCTGCGACATCGATGGCAGTCGCGCCTATCACCTGACCACTTTCTTTGAAAAAGGCGGCATCGTTACCGTGCTGGCCTTCGAGCAGCCCCAGCGGATGGCCGACGGCCAGGGCTGGTGGGCCAACAGCTACTGGAAGGTGGTGCGTTCGAGAGAAGGCCGTCCGCTGGTGCTGATCGCACAGAAGAAACAGGCTCTGGCCGTGGCATCGCGCGCTCTGGGTGCCCCTGAGAAAGTCGATGGCTGAACCGGATTTTTCGCTCTGATCATTCACCAAAATTACCGAGGAGACCTCATGCAACAACCCACCTCTCTGCCACGTCGCCGCCTGCTCGCCGGTAGCGCCAGCGCGCTGGCTGCAGCCGGTCTGGCAAGCTTCCAGAGCCAGGCCATGGCACAGGCCGCTGCACCCGCAGCCAAGCCTCTACCCGGCTATGCCGGCTTCAAGAATGCCGATGCCGTGATCGTGCACAGCTCCACCACCATTGAGACCAAGCGCAGCGCGTTTGGCTCCAGCGTGGTCACGCCCACCAACCAGCTCTATGTGCGCAACAACCTGCCCACGCCTTCCGAGTCCATCGTGGCCGATCGCGATGCATGGGCGGTGCAGATTGATGGCGTGAAGAAGCCCGCCAAGCTGACCGTTGGCGAGCTCAAGAAGCTGGGCCTGGAAACTGTGACCATGGTGCTGCAATGCTCGGGCAATGGCCGCGCCTTCTTCCCCACCAAGCCCAGCGGCACGCAATGGACCGTAGGCGCTGCAGGCTGCGTGGTCTGGAGCGGCGTGCCAGTGCGCGAGGTGGTCAAGGCCCTGGGCGGCGTGGCCGACGGCATGGTCTACATGACGGGAACGGGCGGAGAGGTGCTGCCCGCAGGCCTCGATCCCAAGAGCGTGCTGGTGGAGCGTTCCGTGCCTCTGTCGGCCATGGAGGACGCGCTGCTGGCCTGGGAGATGAACGGCGAGCCCGTGCCTCTGGCCCATGGCGGCCCGCTGCGTCTGATCGTGCCCGGCTACACCGGCGTGAACAACATCAAGTACATCAAGCAGCTGGCCTTTACCGTCAAGGAAAGCGAAGCGCACATCATGTCCCACGGCTACCGCATCTCGCCCCCCGGCAGCAAGGGCGACCCCAGCCAGCCTTCGGTGCAGGAAATGAGCGTCAAGTCCTGGATCAACAGCCCCATCCCCGAAGACGGCAACCAGGCCTCTGGCCTGGTGCAGATTCAGGGCGTGGCCTTCGGCGGCATGAACGCCGTCAAGGGGGTGGAAGTCTCCATCGACGGCGGCAAGACCTGGAAGCAGGCTCGCCTGATTGGCCCCGATATGGGCAAGTACGCCTGGCGCCAGTTCGTGCTGCAGGCACAGCTGCCCAAGGGTACCTACACCCTGGCTAGCCGCGCTACCGACGTCAAGGGCAATGTGCAGCCTGAAACGCGTGGTGAAAACCAGAGCGGCTACAACAACACCAGCTGGGCCGACCACGCCGTGACTGTCACCGTGGCCTGAGTGTCGCAATCACTGCCCATGCCCTGTGCCGGAAGAAGGGAAGCAGGGCATGGGATCCAACCCCGATGCATCGCATTTCTCCAAGAACAATGATGAAGACAAACCACACCCTCGCCGCCCTGCTCTTGACCGCCCTTGCTGGCACTGCAGCCCATGCCGATCAGGCTGCCCAGATGGCGCGCGGCAAAGAGCTGTTCACCACTGCTGCAGTCCCTGCCTGCGCGGTGTGCCATACCCTCAAGGACGCCGGTGCGGAAGGTGCCATAGGCCCGGTGCTGGACGAGTTGCAGCCCGATGCGGCCCGCGTGGCGCGTGCTCTGAAGGACGGCATCGGCTCCATGCCCTCCTTCAAGGCCACAATGAGCGAAGCCGATATCGCTGCCGTTGCTCTCTACGTGAGCAAGGCCAGCGGCGCAGCCAAATAAAGCGTCTCAGCTGCGTTTTGCGCCATCCAGCGGAATGGCGTAGATCCATACCTTGTGGCGACTATTGCCTTGCAGGCATGCCGTCGCTTCCACGCCGGGCAGCTGGAAATCCAGGCTCACCAGCCAACTGCCGGGCTGCATCTCGGTGGCAGCCTTGACAGCGGCGCGGCCCATGCTTTCGGGCCGCTGGAACAGATAGACCAGCTGATAGCCGCTCCAGTCGGCCAGCCAGATATCGCCACGCCGCACGCGTGCCCAGGGGCAGCGCAGGGCGCTGGCAATCGCCAGTGGCCAGCTCCATTCCAGACCATTGAGGCGGGCCTGCGGCAGCGCGCTGCGCAGCGCGCGCAAGCCATCGCCCATGCCGCATCCGGCGTCCAGCACCAGCGCCTGCACCGGCAATTGCACGACCTCTGCCAGCCCTTTGAGTGCATTTAACGGCGTTGGAAAGACCGGGGCATCACGCCAGGCATTGAGCGGGTAGATCAGCAGCAGCAAGGCCAGAGGCAGCAGCCAGCCCCAGGCGGGCAACTGGCTGGCGCTGAGCACCAGAAACGACAGCGGAAACCCGGCCGCAATGATGAGCCTGCGCCACCAGTTGGGTCCGCAGAGACTGGCCGCCGTGCTGAAGCCGCCGCCGACCAGCAGGGCCAGCCACCAGGGCAGCAGGCGCGCCAGACCCGCAAAGATCACCCAGGCCAGCAGCCAGACGAGCAGTGCAGGCAGAGGCCAGGTCGAGGCAAGCCATTTTTTTGTCATGAGTTTTGAAATGTATCCGTCATACACAGGCTCCACGACACCGAAGTGCAGGCAAGGCCTTGTCGGGATTTTGCATTTTGTGCGGCATACCCCTCTTTGGTGGGGTATGCGTGTTGTCAACTCGTCGTAAAAATTACTGATTTTTGCTTATGTATACTTTTCGGCTTTCAGCGGCCGAGAATTCAGAGGAGACATCCATGCGCCTGCTCGCCCCCACCTTTTCATTGGCGGCTCTTGCATTGACAGCATGCGCGGTACAGACACCGCAGGAGCAGTTGGCACCTGCTTCGCCCACCGTGCGCCTGTGCGAAGGCAATAACTGTTCCGAGCTGCCGCGCAATGTCGCGACTTTCCGTGGCGAGCCCGTCAATCCCGAGGCGGAGCGCCGCCTGGCGGCACTGGTGCAAAAAGCCGAGGCCGATCCTCGCGCAGCCTATGACCTGGGACTGCGCTATCTGCGCGGCGATGGCGTGGAGCGCAACAGCTATCAGGCCATCGAATGGATGCGCAAGGCCGGCGATGCCGGTAACGGTCAGGCCCAGTTTGCATTGGGCCGTCTGTATCTGCTGGGCTTTGAAGAGATGGGCCCGGACCCCGCCGAAGCCGAGGCCTGGCTGTCGCGTGCTGCCGCCAAGGGCTTCAAGGAAGCCAAGCGCCTGCTGCCCCAGGCGCAGGCCGCCAAACAGAATGCTCATGCACGCTATCAGGCCATCGAGGACGAGCGCAAGTCCTGGAATGGCTGGTATGTGGGCGCGCCCTACTACATGGTGTGGGGTTCGTCGGGTTGGTATTACCGCTGAGGCGCTGTGAGCGCTGCAGCATTTTCTATTTTTTTGAAAGCATCACTATGTCCAAGAAGACAACGCTGCGTCTGGCAGCTATCGCATCGGCCCTGGCACTGGGCGGTTGCGTGACCCCCGGCGGCGGCACCATTTCCACGGGTACGGCTCCCACGGCTGCCACTGGCGCAGCGGGCGGCGCAACCAGCGTGAATGCGAACTCTACGCTCGAGCGTTGCGATGCTCCTTTGGGTACGCTGGCCGTGGACGACGGTCGCGGCAAGGAGTGGTATGCGAGCTTTGGCGCCGCCACCAAGATCACGACCATCGAGCCCCTGATCCGTCTGGCCGTGCAGCAGTCCAACTGCTTTGTGATCACCTCCATCGGCAACAACCGCACCGAAAGCAAGATGTCGGCGATCACCGACAAGCAGCGCAACTCCGGTGAATTCCGCGCCGGCTCCAAGCAGCAAAAGGGCCAGCGCGTGGCAGCCGATTACTACATGGAGCCTTCCATCATCATCGACAACGATGCAACCGGTCAGCTGGCAGCGGGCGTGGGCGGTCTGTTCGGCAATGTGGGTACGCTGATCGGCGGTGCCATGCAGAGCAAGGCTTCGGTGGTGACGCTGAGCATGTTCGACATCCGTTCTGGCGTGCAGATCTCCATCTCCGAAGGCAACTCCACAGCCACCAACTTCGGCGCAGCCATGGGCGCGTTCGGTGGTGGCGTGGGCGGTGGTCTGGGCGGCTTCTCGCGCTCACCCGAAGGCAAGGCCACGGTCGCCGCCTTCATGGATGCCTACAACAACATGGTGATCTCGCTGCGCAACTACAAGGCACAGGAAGTCAAGGGCGGCCTGGGTCGTGGCGGTCAGCTCAAGGTCGGCAAGTAAAGCGCCGATCCGAGAACAGAAAAGGGCCTGCAACTGCAGGCCCTTTTTCATGGTTTGCGCGTCTTCAGCAAGCGCGAGCGAGGCTCACTGCAGCTGAAAGATCTTGCCCGGGTTCAGGATGTTCTTGGGGTCCAGAGCCTGCTTGATGGCACGCATCATCTGCACCGCACCGGCTCCCGCCTCTTCGAGCAAAAAGCCCTGCTTGTGGATGCCGATGCCGTGCTCGCCCGTGCAGGTGCCGCCCAGCGCAATCGCGCGCGCCACCAGCGTGTGGTTGAGTTGCTCGGCCTGCTGACGCTGGGCATCGTTGTCGGGGTCGATCAGATAGCCGAAGTGGAAGTTGCCGTCGCCCACGTGGCCGACCAGGAAGTAGGGGATGCCGCTGGCATCGGCCTCGGTCACGCACTCCAGCAGCGCATCGGCCAGGCGGCTGATGGGCACGCAGGCATCGGTGGTGATGCAGCGGCATCCGGGCACGCTGGAGACGGCCGCGAAATAGGCGTTGTGGCGCGCGGTGAACAGACGCGTACGGTCTTCGGGGCGTTCGGCCCATTCAAAGGCATTGCCGCCGAATTCATGGGCAATGTCCTGAACCATCTCGGCCTGCTCCTTCACGCCGGTGGGGGAGCCGTGGAACTCCATCAGCAGCATGGGCTCTTCACGCAGGGACAGCTTGCTGTAGGCATTGACCATGCGCACGGAGTTCACATCGACCAGTTCCACGCGGGCGATGGGAATGCCCATCTGGATGGTCTGGATCACCGTGTGCACGGCGTTCTCGATGCTGGAGAAAGAGCAGATGGCTGCGCTCACCGCTTCGGGAAGCGGGTAGATGCGCAGCGTGATCTCGGTGAAGATGCCCAGCGTGCCTTCGCTGCCCACCAGCAGGCGGGTCAGGTCGTAGCCGGCGGCGCTCTTCTTGGCGCGGTTGCCTGTGCGCACCACTTCGCCGCTGGCCGTCACTACCTCCAGGGCCAGCACGTTCTCGCGCATGGTGCCGTAGCGCACGGCATTGGTGCCGCTGGCGCGGGTCGAGGTCATGCCGCCAATCGAAGCGTCGGCACCGGGGTCGATGGGAAAGAAGAAGCCGGTGTCCTTGATGGCCTCGTTCAACGCCTTGCGCGTGATGCCGGGTTGCACGGTGATGGTCAGGTCTTCGGTGTTGACCGAGAGCACGCGACTCATGCGGCTGACGTCGATGGTGATGCCGCCTTGCACGGCCAGAAGATGACCTTCCAGCGACGATCCGGCGCCATAGGCAATCACGGGCACGCCGTACTGGTCGCAGAGCTTGACGGCATCCTGCACGTCCTGGGTGGATTCGGCAAACACCACGGCTGCCGGAGGGGGCGCGGAAATCGCGCCTTCGTCGCGGCCATGTTGCTCGCGCACGGCCAAGGCCGTGGAGCACTGGCCGCCGAAACGTGTTTGCAGAGCCTGCAGAAATTCTTCGGGGATGGGGCGCTGCACGAAATCGGGCTGCAGCGAGGTATGGGCAACAGGTGCGTTCATCGGGGTCTCCAGAGGAGAAAAAGAATACCACCAGGCCCGGTCCGGGCGTGTACGTATTGGGTACTAGGCCATGCCGCTCAAGGTCGCAATCGCTACGCATGGCGCATGCCCATTGGAGCTGGCAGAGATCGCGGTTTCGTCGTGGCGCAGCCGTCTGGCGCGGGCACATAGATAAGTTCCGCCCTAGCTAATGAGAAATCAGTGTTTAGGGTTTGTGCCGGGTGTGCCTATATTGGCAAGCCTCATGGCGTGCGCTGCAGAGCTCGCTTCAAACCAAAAGCAGTTCGGAGGGCGGAGCTATGCGCGATAGGGATCGCAGATCATTCATACAGGGGCTGGCCGGGGTGTCGGCGGCAGGCATGCTGGGCGCGGCATGGCATGTGCGTGCGGCGCAGACCCAGGCCTGGCCGGTGCGGCCCATCAAACTGGTCGTGACATTCCCGCCCGGCGGCTCCAGCGATATCGTGGCGCGGGTGCTGGCTCCCGCGCTGGCCGAGAAGCTGGGCCAGAGCGTGGTCATAGACAACAAGCCCGGCGCGGGCTCGTCGATTGGCGCGCAGATCGTGGCGCACAGCGCCAACGACGGCTACACGCTGCTGGTATCGAATTCGGCGGCGCTGTCGATAGCACCATCGCTGCTGCAAAGCCCTGGCTACGACCCCTTGCGCAGCTTCGAACACCTGGCCTATATCGGCGCGGTGCCCACGGTGTTTGCCGTGCATCCCTCGGTGCCCGCCAACAGCCTGAGCGAGCTGGTGAGCTGGATCAAGGAGCAGCCTGCCCCCGTGGCCTTTGGCAGCGGCGGCGCTGCCTCGGTGGGGCATCTGGTGGGCGAGCAGTTTGCGCAGACGCTCAAGCTGTCCATGGAGCATGTGCCTTATCGCGGTGCCGGTCCCATGCGTGCGGATCTGCTCAGCGGCCATATCAAGCTGGCCATCGATGCGCTGCCGCAGAACATCGCGCTGCACAAGCAGGGCCGGCTCAAGCTGCTGGCGCTGACATCGCCACGCCGCGTGGCGCAGGCACCGGCGGTGCCCAGTGTGGCCGAGCTGGGGCTGGCGCAACTGGTCTCCGAAAACTTCGTCGGCATTTCGGCTCCCGCCGGCTTGCCCAGGGCGCTGGCCGAAAGAATCGCCAGCGCGGTGCGGCAGATCAGCGCGCGTCCTGAGTTTGCACAGACGCTCGAAGCCCAGGGATTCGTGACCCGGGATATGGAATCCAAAGCCTTCACCCAGCTGATTGCGGACCAGCATCTGGCCTGGGGAGATATCGCGAAAAAGACAGGTGCAAAACTTTAAGCAGAAGAGACAACAATGAGCAGCGAGAAACTGTATTCACCCCGTAAGCCACGCTATGCCGTGGTGCTGTTTGGCCCCGAAGGGCAGGGCAGTTTCAACGAGTCGGGACTGCGTGGAGCCCACAAGGCCAGAAATGCCGGCCATGAGGTCGATGTGCTCTGGGTGGCCGGCCAGTCGGCGCAGCAGCGCGCCGCCGAAATGTCCGCATTGTGCGGCGGCCGCTATGCGCTGATTCTTGCGCATGGCGGTCAGGGTGACGGTCCGGTGCAGATCCTGGCCGAGCGCTGGCCCGAGCAGGCCTTTGCGGTGACGCAAGGCAGTTGGGCTGCACCCAATGTGGCGCGTTACGAGGTGCTGCAGGAGCAATCGGCATTCCTCGCCGGCGTGCTGGCCAGCCAGTGGAGCAAGACGGGCAAGGTGGGGCATTTCTCGGGCGAGAAAGTGCCGCCAGGTCTGCGTGGCCGCGCGGCCTATGCGGACGGTCTCAGGCGCGCCGGTTTTGAGGGGCAGCTGGTCACCCAGTTCTGCGGTCACCAGCATCGCCCGGGCTGGGCCCGGACCTGTGTCTCGGCAATGGTCGAGCAGACGGGCCTGGACATTGTGTTTGCCATGCTGGATGGCGGCCGCCCCGGCGTCACGCAGGCCTGCCGGGCGCATGGCGTGGCGCAGATCGGCAATGTGCTGAACTGGGTGGAACGTGACCCCGAAGTGTTTGTGGCCTCGGCGATCTGCGATTCCGGCGAGGCCTTGTTTCGCGCCGTCGAGGACCATGCCCGGGGTCTGCTGCCGCTGGGTGGCTTTCGTGCCTTTGGCCTTGAGGAGCCGAGTCTGGTTCGGCTGGAAATGGGGGCCGGGGTGAGTGCTGCGCAGCGCAGCCTGGTCGAAGACTGGGCGCAGCGCCTGCTGCGCCGCGAGTTCGAGATTCACCTGGACTATGCCGGGGCCGAGTTCGCCTTGCCGCAGGAGGAGCTCGGCGCTGCGGCGTGACCAGGAAAGCGCCGCGGCAGGGCCTCAGTACTGCTGAGCACCCTTGTCGAATTCGGCGCGTGACAGCTGGCCGTTGCGGTCGCTGTCGATCTCTTCGAAGCGCTGGGAGATGACAGGCAGCTGGCGTGCTTCCTGCGCACTGAGCTGACCGTCGCGATTGGCGTCGGCACGCTCGAAGGCCGCTTGCACGCTGCTTTTTGCAGTCGGCGCCTGCTGCACGCCGGTGGCGGAACCCGACTGCACGATGCGCGCAGGCTCCTTGTTGTTGCCGGCGTTGCCGCCGCCGGTTTGCGCAAAAGCCATGCCCCCGCCCAGGGTGAGCGCAGAAAACAGCACCACGCTGACGACTTCGAATGACGAGACCTTGCAATTGAGCAGATTCTTCTTGTTCATGAATGGCATTCCTTCTCTATGCGATAACAGGAGTGCATTGCACCCTGTGAGGCGGCAAAGGGCCAGCACTTTTGCCTGCTGTTGCCTCAGACTACATTTGCCTGCGGGCTGTAACGCACAATGGCGGCAGTATCTGAGGGCCGCTCCGGCCCTGAAAACTCGCAGCTTTGACAAGGGATGACCCATGGGCAACCGCCTCACGCAAATCGCCACCCGCACCGGAGATGACGGAACCACCGGCCTCGGAGACAACACCCGCGTTTCCAAGAACAGCGGCCGCCCGCATGCCATGGGCGATGTGGATGAACTGAACTCGCATATCGGCCTGCTGCTGTGCGAGCCAATGCCCCAGGAGGTGCGCGACCTGCTGATCGACATCCAGCACCAGTTGTTCAACCTGGGCGGCGAGCTGTCCATGCCGGGCTATGAGCTGCTCAAGGACGATGCACTGCTGCAGCTCGACAACGCGCTGGCCCACTACAACGCGCAGCTGCCGCGTCTTCAGGAGTTCATACTGCCGGCCGGCACACGTGCTGCCGCCCAGGCCCATGTATGCCGCACCGTGGCGCGCCGTGCCGAGCGCCAGGTGGTGGCACTGGAGCAGGCCGAGGCCATGCGAGCCGCGCCGCGCCAGTATCTGAACCGCCTGTCCGATCTGCTGTTCGTGCTGGCCCGCGTGCTCAACCGCCTCGACGGCGGCGACGATGTGTACTGGAAGAGCGAACGCCTGGCGCGCGCGCAGTCCGAGTGAGGCGGTGGCAGGAGGCCGGGCATGCGTCTGCGACATATCGAGGTCTTCAATGCCGTGATGCAGACCGGCAGCGTCAGCGCGGCCGCGCGCCTCATCAACGTCACCCAGCCCGCGGTCAGCCGCACGCTGCAGCATGCCGAGTTGCAGATGGGCTTTGCGCTGTTCCAACGCGCGCGGGGGCGGCTGACGCCGACCAATGAAGCGCTGGCCCTGTTTCCGCATATCGAGAAGCTGTTCGAGCAGCTCGACGAGGTGCAGCGCCTGGCCGCCAATCTGCGTCATGGTCAGTCGGCCGACCGGCTCAATGTGCTGACGGTGTTCGCGCTCAGCCGCGAGGTGTTGCCGCGCGCCGTGGCGGGCTTCAGGCGTCGCCATCCGCAGGTCCAGGTGCACGTGCAGGCGCTGCACACGCCGCAGGTGGTGTCGGCCCTGCTGCTGCAGGAGGCCGATGTGGGCTTTGTGATCAGCTCCGTGGGTCAGCCCGCGCTGGAGCACGAGCTGCTGGCCGAAGTGGACATGTTCTGCGTCTTGCCCAAGGGACTGCTGCCGCCTTCGCGCGTGCGCGCCGAAGGCATGGAACTCATGGATCTGGCCGATCTGCCCCTGGTCGCGCTCGATGCGCGCGACCCGCTGGGCATGCGCCTGGGTCAGGCCTGCCGCGAGCATGGCGTGGGGCTGTCGCCTGTGGTGACGGTGCAGACCTACCATGCGGCGCTGTCCATGGCCGAATACGGGCTGGGCGCGGCCATCATGGATGGTTGCACGGCCCTGGCGGCCGACCGGCGCCGAGTGCATGTGGTGCCGCTGCTGCCGCGCATCACCGTGGGAGTGAATGCGCTGAGCCTGCCTCAACGCCCGGGCTCGGTGCTGGCGCGCGCCATGACCCAGGAAATGCGCAAGGCCCTGCAGGAGCTTCTGAGCGCCTCCTGAGCGGCAGGCCCGCGCTCAGGCAGCGTGCATCTGCGCGACCAGCCGCTGTGCCGAGCCGAAGGCCAGCGTCAGGCCCAGCGCGCCATGGCCGGTCTGCAGCCACAGATTGCGTGGGCCGCCGCGCTGGCGGCCGGTGATGGGCAAGCCCGTGGGGGTGGCCGGGCGCATGCCGCTCCAGGGATGCAGCGAGCCCTGCAGCGGCAGCTGGGCAAAGACCTGCTGCGTGGAGCGGCGCAGGCTGTCGATGCGGGCCGGATCGATACGTGTGTCGCGGCCGATGATCTCCACCATGCCGGCCACGCGCAGGCGCTCGCCCAGGCGCGCGAACACCACCTTGCGCGCGGTGTCGGTCACGCTCACGCGCGGCGCGGCCTGACTGTGGTCGGATGCTATGTCCACGGTGATGCTATAGCCCTTGAGCGGATAGACGGGAAGGCGCAGGCCCAGCTGACGCGCGTGGGCCGGGCTTTCCCAGCCGCTGGCCAGCACGTAATGCTCGGCCTGCAGCAGGCCTGCGGCGGTGCGCAGGCCGGTGACAGCGTCGCCCTGGCGCTCGAAGCCCAGCACCTCGGTGTCGTAGCGCAGCTCGGCGCCGCGCACGGCCAGCAGCGCCGCCAGCTGCTCGCACAGCTGGCGGCAGTCGGCGGCGCTTTCGCTGGGGGTGTGAACAGCGCCCGCCATGCGGCCCCTGTAGCCGGCCAGCGCGGGCTCCAGGCGCACGGCGGCGGTGGCATCCACCACCTGCTGGCTGGCGCCGCCAAGGCGCGATTGCAGGGCCACCTGCCGGGCTGCGGCATCCAGGCCCTGCTGCGTGTCGTACAGCACCAGCTTGCCCGGCGTGTGCAATGCGCAACTCAGGGACTCCTGCGCCTGCAGGCTCTCGAAGGCCTGCCGGCTTTCGGCGGCCAGCCTCAGCAGCGCCTGCGTGCCGGCCATGGAGGCGCGTGCATTGCAGGCGCCCAGAAAGCGCAGCCCCCAGGCCCATTGGGCGGGATCGGCGCGCAGACGCAGGGCCAGCGGCGAGTCCTTTTCCAGCAGCAGCTGCGGCAGCATCTTCCAGATACCGGGATCGGCCAGCGGCTGCACATAGGAATAGCTGAGCTGCGCGCCGTTGCCGCCGCTGGCGCCCGTTGCCGGGCCGGGCCCGCGCTCCAGGATCGTGACGCGGCAGCCCGCGCGCTGCAGCGCATAGGCGGTGGCCAGGCCGACGATGCCGGCGCCCACGATGCAGACATGCATTGATCGTTTCTCCATGCTGCCGCACTGTAGGCCCGTACGGGGCTGCGCAGCCATGGCATTTGACATGCAGGGTATGCACCCAGGTTATGGTCTGCCCACGCGATGTCGATGTATGCGTGCGGCCGGGCGGCCCTCGGTCGCGGTGTTTACCGGAGCATGGCAGTGCCTGCGCTGCCACCCATAAACCAGGGACATGGACCAGCCCGATATTGTCATCCCCCGAAGCCTGGCGCGCTTTCTACACTGGCGGCACATCCACCACCGAAGAGGAGACACCGCATGCAACTTCACTCCACCGTGCTTTGTGCGGCACTGGGCCTGGGTTTTCTGGGCGCTGCCCATGCCGATACCCTGGCCAAGGTGCGCGACAGCGGGCGCATCACGCTGGCCTACCGCGAGTCCTCCGTGCCCTTCAGCTACCTGGACAACGGCAAGCCCATAGGCATGACCGTGGAGCTTTCGCAGACGGTGGCCGAAGCCGTGAAGAAGCAGTTGAACCTGCCCGCGCTGGAGGTGCGCTGGCAGGCCGTGACCTCGCAAAACCGCATGCCGCTGCTGGCCAACGGCACCATAGACCTGGAGTGCGGATCGACCACCAACAACACGGTGCGGGCCAAGGAGGTGGGTTTTGCCATCAACCACTTCTACACCGGCACGCGGCTGCTGGTGAAGAAGAGCTCGGGCATCCAGAACTATGCCGACCTCAAGGGCAAGACCGCGGCCATCACCACCGGCACCACCAATCTGCAGGTGCTGCGCAAGGCCAATGCCGAGCAGGGCTGGGGCATGAACATCGTCATGGCCAAGGACCATGCCGACGGCTTTCTGCTGGTCGAGAACGACCGCGCCGCAGCCTTTGGCATGGACGACATCCTGCTCTATGGCCTGATCGCCAACGCCAAGAATCCCAAGGATTTCCACGTCGTGGCCGATGCGCTGCAGGTCGAGCCCTATGCCTGCATGCTGCGCAAGGACGACCCGCAGTTCAAGCAGCTGGTGGATGGCGTGATCGGCGACATGATGAAGTCGGGCGCTTTCGCCAGGCTCTACGACAGATGGTTCATGCAGCCCATTCCGCCCAAGAACGCGGCACTGGGTCTGCCCATGAGCGAGCAGCTGCAGCGCAACCTGCAGGAGCGCGGCGACAAGCCGGCGTTCTGAGATGCGGGCAGTGGGCATTCTCGGCGGCATGGGGCCTGCAGCGGGCGCGGATTTCGTGCGCCTGTTCGTGCAGGCCTGCACCCGGCACCTGCAGGACCAGGGCCTGCCCGTGCATGACCAGGCCTATCCCGAGCACTGGCTGGTGCAACTGCCCATGCCCGATCGCACACAGGCGCTGCGCCGCGATCCGCAGTCACCTGCGGGCCCGGCTGCGCATCTGCTGCAGGGCGCGGGCCGGCTCGCGGCCCTGGGTGTGCGCAGCGTGGCCCTGGCCTGCAACACGGCCCATGCCTGGCATGGGCAGATACAGGCGTTTTTCCCGCAGCTGCGCGTGCTGCACATCGCGCAGCAGACGGCGCTGTACCTGAAGGCAGGCGGCGCGCGCCAAGCCCTGGTGCTGGCCACGGACGGAACCTATGACAGCGGGCTCTACGACGCGGCGCTGGCCGATTGCGGCATTGCCGCGCTGCGTCCCGGACAGGCGGGCCGGGACCGGCTTATGCAAGGCATCTACGAGGGCGTGAAACAAGGTGACATGCCGCTGGCCGTGCAATGCTTCGGCGAGGTGCTGGCGCCGCTGCTGCAGCACCACGGCGCCGTGCCCGTGATCATGGGCTGCACCGAGATTCCGCTGGCCCTGCCGCAGGCGCCGCAGGCCTGTGGCGCCGAGCTGGTGGACCCGGCCTGGATACTGGCCTGCGCGCTGGCGCAGGACGCCTACGCGCATTAGTCGCGGCGAGGGAGGGCCAGAGCCCTGTAAAAAGATGAGCTGCAATCGCCTGCCACACAACAGATAGGTATCGAATAATGGCCAGATCTGTTGATGGGTGTGCGGTGCCAGCTCATCTTTTAATGGTGGTTTGCCGGCGCGTGCTAGGACTTCCGGGCGTCCCGCATCTCCGAGTCCATGGCGGCCTTGTAGATGCTTTGCCGGGGCCGCTGCATCAGGCGGCGCAGCATGGGCTCGAATTCACTCAGGGGCAGGGTCTCGGCCCGGGGATCGAAGGCCGGGTTGTCATAGAGTTCGCAGAACTCGGCCGTGCGCTGGTAGTGCGGATGTTCCCGGAACTGCTCGCGCATGTCCCTGTCCAGGCCGATGTGATGGAAGAAGTAATGGCCCTGGAAGATGCCGTGATGCTGGACCATCCAGTGATTGGCCTCGCTCACAAAGGGCTGGAGAATCGCGGCGGCTATGTCGGGGTGGTTGAAGGACCCGAGGGTATCGCCAATGTCGTGCAGCAGCGCGCACACCACATACTCCTCGTCACGGCCATCGCGCAGCGCGCGCGTAGCGGTTTGCAGCGAGTGGGTGTAGCGGTCCACCGGAAAGCCGCCATAGTCGCCCTCCAGCAGCTTCAGATGGGCCATCACCCGCTCGGGCAGACCCTGGGTGAACTGTGCAAATTCGCCGCCGATCAACTGCCAGTCTTCACGCGTGCTGTCTTGCATGCGCAGAAAGTTCGCCCGTGCATTCATGCCATGTCTTTCGTGGGTTATGGTCGTTGCACTGTAGGGCGCTGGCAGGGGCTGCGCTGTCAAGGGCATGACATGCAGCCGCAGCGTTGATGCGCGAATCCTGTTTGCCGTCCACAGGATTCGCGCGGGCTCGAGGCCTCAATAGGTTTCCAGGTGCAGACGTCCTTCGCGCTTGAGTCTGGCTCCCAGTTCCTCCCAGCCCAGGCCTGCTTGCTGGGCCACGTCGCGCAGGGCCAGCACGACGCCGTCCTCCATGCTTTTGAGACCGCAGACATAGATGTGCGTGTTGTCGTCGCGCAGCAATTCCATGAGATCGGCCGAGCGCTCGCGCATGGCGTCCTGCACATAGCGCCTGGGCTGGCCGGCCACGCGAGAGAAGGCGAAGTTGATGTCGATGAAATCCTTGGGCAGGTTTTGCAGGGGGCCGAAATAGGGCAGCTCCTGAGGCGTGCGCGCACCGAAGAACAGCAGCAGTTTGCCGCTGTCGAACTTGCCGCTCTTGCGCAGGCGGCGGCGCCATTCCGTCATGGCGCGCATGGGCGCGCTGCCCGTGCCGGTGCAGATCATCACGATGTGCGAGCGCGGGTGGTTGGGCATGAGAAAGCTGCTGCCGAACGGACCGATGACCTGCACCTTGTCACCCACCTGCAGATCGCAGAGATAGTTGCTGGCCACGCCGCGCACGGGCTGGCCCTGGTGATCCTCGACCACGCGTTTCACGGTCAATGCCAGATTGTTGTAGCCGGGGCGCTCGCCGTTGCGGGCGCTGGCAATCGAGTACTGGCGCGCCACATGGGGCTTGCCGCCGGCATCCACACCGGGCGGGACAATGCCCAGCGACTGGCCTTCGAGCACCGGAAAAGGCATGGCGCCGAAGTCCAGCACGATATGGTGGGTCTCGTTGTCGAAGCCGGCCTCCGTGCAGTTCAGATTGCCCACCACCGTGGCCGTCACCGCAGCCTTGGGACCATGCAGATTGGTGTAGGCATGGGCGGCAGACCAGGGCGGTGTGGTGGCGCCATAGCTGGCTGCGCGAAAGACTTCCGCAGCGCCGCTTTCGGCCAGACCGGCTGCGGCCGCGATCACGGCCTGGGCCTGGCTCAGATCCTGCACATCGCCGACATTCTCGGCCGTCTGCGCGGCGGCCAGCACATCGGCGGAAAGCTCTTCGGGCAGGCTCTCCCAGCCCAGTTGTTCGGCCACGCTGTAGGGCTTGCTTGCCGACACCAGCCGCCAGTTGTCGATGGAGCCGGTCGGGCAGGGCGAGATGCAGTCCATGCAGCCGTTGCACTTGTCCGCCATGACCACATAGTTGTTGTCGTCATGCGTGATGGCGTTCACGGGGCAGGTCGCCTCGCAGGTATTGCAGCGAATGCAGATTTCGGGGTCGATCAGATGCTGCTTCAGGATGCCGTTTTCAATCAGCGTGATGGTGCTCATTTCGTTCTCCAAACCGTGGCAACCCAACTCAGTGACATCGAGCAAGGGCCGCCCCGCCGCGAGGATGTCGTCCCCCTTGGGGGAAGCGGCTCAGCCGCTCAGGGGGGATCAAAATTTCACATACTCGAAGTCCACGGGCTGGCGATTGATACCCATGACCGGCGGGGCAATCCAGCCGGCAAACTTGCCGGGCTCCAGGCATGGCTTCATCAGTGATGCGACAAAGTTGCGGTCGTCGTCGCTGGCCAGCCACTCGTTCTTCCTGGCCAGCCATTCCGGCTCGCTGACGGGACGGCCGTCGGGGCTGATGCGCACGCCTGCCAGCGCGCCGATCTGCCGGTTGAAGGCCTTGTGCGGCACCGTCAGGCGGAAGTCGATTCCGGCCTTTTCCATCACCTTGTTCCAGCGGCCCACACCGGCATTGCTGTCCTTGATGTAGTCGTCGCGCAGCACCTCGTTCAAGGCGTTGAGCATGGGCACTTCCTTCTCCTGCAACTTGCCGTCCACCACCTCCAGAACCTTGTAGTTCTGGTCGTGCAACCTGTGGTCGTCCTCGCGCTTTCCCTCTTCGTAACGGCCCTTGAGGCCCGAGCTGTAGAAGGTGGCGGCATTGCTCGACTGGTCGGCACCAAACAGGTCGATGGTCACGCTGTAGTGAAAGTTCAGATAGCGCTGAATCGTGGGCAGGTCGATGACGCCCGCGCTGCGCAGCTTGTTCACATCGTCGGTCTTGAGTTCGTTCATGACTTGGCAGGTTCGGGCCAGCACGCGCGAGACGCCGGACTCGCCGACAAACATGTGGTGCGCCTCTTCGGTCAGCATGAATTTGGTGGTGCGTGCCAGAGGGTCGAACGCGGATTCGGCCAGCGCTGCGAGCTGGAATTTTCCGTCTCTGTCGGTGAAGTAGGTGAACATGAAGAACGCCAGCCAGTCCGGCGTTTTTTCGTTGAAGGCGCCCAGAATGCGAGGGTTGTTTTCATCGCCGCTCTGGCGCTCCAGCAGTGCCTCGGCTTCCTCGCGTCCGTCACGTCCGAAATGCTTGTGCAGCAGGTAGACCATGGCCCAGAGATGGCGGCCTTCTTCCACATTGACCTGGAACAGATTGCGCAGGTCGTACATGGACGGTGCGGTCAGGCCAAGGTGGCGCTGCTGCTCCACCGATGCGGGCTCGGTATCGCCTTGCGTGACGATGATGCGACGCAGGTTGGCGCGGTGCTCACCGGGCACGTCCTGCCAGGCTTTCTCGCCCTTGTGATCGCCAAAGTGAATGCTGCGTTCCTGATCCGCCGGGTTCAGGAAGATGCCCCAGCGATAGTCACGCATCTTGACGTAGCCGAACTGCGCCCAGCCCTGCGGATCCACGCTCACCGCGGTGCGCAGATAGACATCGTAGTTGGTCGATCCTTCGGGGCCCACGTCGTCCCACCAGCGGATGAAATTAGGCTGCCAGCTCTCCAGGGCACGCTGCAACGTGCGGTCGCCGCTGAGGTCCACGTTGTTGGGAATCTTCTGGCTGTAGTCGATGCTGCTCATGGGGTGTCTCCTGTGATGTTTTGCCGATTCAGGGCCGTTGGCTCATACCCTGTTGAAATCGAAGCCGGCTTTCTGTCCGGTGCCGTAGAGCTTCAGCGCCCCTTTTTCGCCCACCGCGTTGGGGCGGTTGAAGATCCAGTTCTGCCAGGCCGACAGACGCCCGAAGATGCGCGTGACCATGTTTTCCTGGCTGGCAAAACGCAGGTTCGCTTCCAGACCCGTGAGCGCATCGGGCGACATCGCGGCGCGCTCTTCCATGGCGATGCGGATCTCGTCTTCCCAGTCGATATCGTCAAGCGCGGCGGTGACCAGTCCAAGCTGTTGCGCGGCATCGCCGTTGAGCGGCTTGCCCACCGCTGCGCGAGCGGCTTCCAGAGGCCCGGACTCCTCATAGAAGCGACGCTGCAGACGGCTTTGATCGTTGACCAGCGGCAGCAGGCCGAAGTTGAAGGCATCGAGCTCGATGACGGGCTCGCGCTCGGGCTCGTCGGGCAGCACCAGCATGTAGGCGCGATCGGCGCAGAAGACCAACTCGGCCAGCATGCCGACAAAGCAGGAGCCGGGCTCGATCAGGGCGAACAGCGAGCGCGACGACACATCGAGGCGTGCAAAGGTACGGCGCAGCAGGCCTGTGGTTTGCTGCACCAGCCAGTGATCCTTGTGCGCAATCAAAGACTGGTCCGCCGCCAGCACGGCGCGCGCATCGCCCTCGGTCTTGAGAATCCAGGTGCCCACATCGAGCTCGTTGGTGCGCAGATGCAGTATGGCGTCGTCGAGCTCGCGGCCCATGGCCAGCGGCCACCAGGCGGCGCCTGCGCTTTCTATGGCTTCAATGCTGCCGGGCTGTTCGCCACGGGGAGCCTTGACCGTGATGGTGGCACTGCGCTTGCTGCGATCGATTTGCACGCTGACGTGGCGATAGTGCAGGCCGTCCGGGCTTTGCTCGCGCTGCAGCCTGGCAAGCTGTACGCCTTTGGCGGAAGCCGGGCGCGGGCTGCTTTCGCCCAGGGCCGTGGCACGTTGCTGCACCACTTCGGCAAATTGTGCGGGCTTGGCAATCGCGTCCACCAGCCGCCAGTCCACGGCGCGCTGGCCGCGCACGCCTTCCACGCTGGTGCAGAAGATGTCGGCCAGGTCGTGACGCACATGGCGCTTGTCGGTCACGCGCGTCAGCCCGCCCGTGCCAGGCAGCACGCCCAGCAGCGGAACCTCGGGCAGTGACACGGAAGAAGAGCGGTCGTCGATCAGCACGATGTCATCGCAGGCCAGAGCCAGCTCGTAGCCGCCGCCTGCGCAGGCACCGTTGACAGCGGCGACGAACTTGAGTCCGTCGTGCCTGGAGCTGTCTTCCATGCCGTTGCGCGTCTCGTTGGTGAACTTGCAGAAGTTCACCTTCCAGGCGTGAGACGAGACACCGAGCATGAAGATATTCGCACCTGAGCAGAAGATGCGTTCCTTGCCGCTGGTCACGATCACGGAGCGCACCTGCGGGTGCTCAAAACGGATGCGGTTGAGCGCATCGTGCAGCTCCACATCCACGCCCAGGTCATAGCTGTTGAGCTTGAGCTTGTAGCCGGGGCGTATGCCTGCGTCCTCGGCGATGTCCAGCTTGAGCCGGGCGATATTGGCATCCACTTCAAACGACCAGTGCCGGTACTGGCTGGGCTCTGTGCGGTAATCGACGTTGGTTTGCTGCTGCATGCTCGGCTCCTGCTGAGATGAAAGATAGTGCAGTTACTGACTCGGTGTTGGCACAATTATGCAGATGCATTGAAAAAAAGCACGTCAATTTAGGCACTATGTTGCATGTTTCGCTGAAACCAAGGGAAATCCTTAGGTGCTCATAGTTCGCGGAACGGCGCCGGATTTGAAGTGTTTTGGCGGCTATTCCCTTGCTAGGAAAGGGCGAGTAGCTAGCAATTACTGAGCATCCGAGCCGGATGGCTTTGATTCGCAAACCCAGCACTGGCGCGGGGTGATGAGCTGCTTGCAAAATGGATCCACCATGCTGACCTTTGCAGATATCCAAGCCGCCGCTGCGCGCCTGAATGGCGCCGTCCTTCAAACCCCTTTTGTGGAATCACGCACGCTCTCGCAGATCACGGGGGCGCAGGTCTATCTCAAGTTCGAGAACCTGCAGTTCACTGCATCCTTCAAGGAGCGTGGCGCGCTGAACAAGCTGCTCATGCTCAGCGATGCCGAGCGCGCACGCGGCGTGGTCGCCATGAGTGCGGGCAACCATGCCCAGGGCGTGGCCTATCACGCTCAAAGGCTGGGTCTGCGTGCTGTCATCGTCATGCCGCGCTTCACTCCCGGTGTGAAGGTGGAGCGCACGCGCGGCTTCGGTGCCGAGGTGGTGCTGCATGGCGACACATTGGCCGAGGCGCGAGCCCATGCCTATCAGCTGGCGCAGGAGCAGCAGCTGACCTTTGTCCATCCCTATGACGACGAAGCGATTGCTGCGGGCCAGGGCACGCTGGCGCTGGAAATCCTGCAGGCACAGCCCGATCTGGATGCGCTGATCATTGCCATTGGCGGCGGCGGTCTGATTGCGGGCATTGCCACGGCAGCCAAGGCCATCAAGCCCGAGATGGAGATCGTGGGGGTGCAGACTCAGCGCTTTCCCTCCATGGTCAATGCGCTGCGCCACACAGATCTTCCCATGGGGACTTCGACGATCGCCGAGGGCATTGCGGTGACCCAGCCAGGCATCATCACCCAGGAGGTGGTGCAGCGCTGCGTGGACGATTTGTTGCTGGTGGACGAAGGAGATATAGAGCAGGCCGTGCTCATGCTGCTGGAGATCGAGAAGACCTTGGTCGAAGGCGCAGGGGCGGCGGGCCTGGCGGCCTTGCTGCGCTATCCCGCTCGCTTCAAGGGCCGGAAAATAGGTCTGGTGCTGTCGGGCGGCAATATCGACCCCATGCTGCTGGCTGCCATCATCGAGCGCGGCATGGTGCGCTCCGGTCGTCTGGCGCGTGTGCGTGTCAGCGCGCGCGACGTACCCGGCGTGCTGGCCCAGATCACGGCCACGGTGGCCGGAGCCGGCGCGAATATCGAGGAAGTCCATCACCAGCGTGCCTTCACCATGCTGGCCGCGCAGAATGTGGAGATCGAGTTCGTGCTGCAGACACGCGGCCACGCCCATGTGAGCGAGGTGCTGGAGCAACTGCGCCGCGCAGGCATGGAGGCGGCCCTGGTGTGAGGCTTGAGCCGCAGGCCTTGCTCAGGCCTGCAGGGGCGTGATCTTCTTGATCAGCGGGGTCACCAGGTCCATGGGCAATGGGAACACCACGGTGGTGTTCCTGTCCGCGCCGATCACGGTCAGCGTCTCCAGGTAGCGCAGCAAGATGGCCTGAGGCTCCTGCGCCAGAACTTTCGCTGCCTGAGACAGTTTTTCCGAAGCCTGCAACTCGCCTTCGGCGTGAATCACCTTGGCACGGCGTTCTCGCTCGGCCTCTGCCTGACGTGCGATCGCCCGGATCATGGATTCGGTCAGATCGACCTGCTTGATCTCCACGTTCGAGACCTTGATGCCCCAGGTGTCGGTTTGCGCATCCAGCGCCTGCTGGATATCCAGGTTCAGCGATTCGCGCTCTGCCAGCATTTCGTCGAGCTGATGCTTGCCCAGTACGGAGCGCAGCATGGTTTGCGCGAGCTGACTGGTGGCCTCCAGATAATTGACCACCTGGATCACCGCCTTTTCCGCATCCACCACGCGCAGATAGATCACGGCATTGACCTTGACCGAGACGTTGTCGCGCGAGATCACATCCTGCGCGGGGACCTCCAGGACCACGGTGCGAAGATCCACCCGTACCACCTGCTGGATGGCAGGAATGATGAAGATCAGTCCCGGCCCCTTGACCTTCCAGAAGCGCCCCAGCGTGAAGACCACGCCGCGCTCATACTCGCGAAAAATCCGGATCGACGCCGTCCCCAGGCCAATCACCAGCATCAGCAGGATCAGCCAGAACAGGAAAGAAGCGCTAACCATAGAAGCCATCCTTTCAGCGAGGGACTTCGGCGCTGCGATCTGACGTTGGACGGTGCACATCGATTTCTTAATCGGCGCCGGGTCGTCCGCAAGCCCAGCATATGCTGTTGCACTCCGAGTGCGAACTTATCTGCGCATGGTCGACATCGAAGAAGTGCTGTTCGCCATTGGCGGACATGGGATGCGGGTCTGAGCGCCAAGAGCGCCAAGAGCGGCTATGGCTTTCCCTGAGCCATGTCGCCAGGGCTGTGCCTAGAATGGCTGCAGAGCTTGCTTGTTTCACCGCCTGCTTTCAGGAGGAGCATTGATCACATGTCAGATGATTCCGCAGTGAACCACGAGGCACAGGACGCGGCCGAAGCCGTTGTGCCCTATATTCCCATCATCATTCCCGCCGCTGGCGCCGTGATGATGTTCCTGCTGGCCTTTATTGCCGTGAACATGGCCTAGGCATTCCAACCTTCTCGAGCCCAACCCCGCGACGCGGGGTTTTTTTACGTCTGTGCAGGTTATGAATGAATGTGGCATGCATATTCTGATGCATAAGATGCATAGATATTGCCCGTGATTTGCTGACAAATTCAAGGCCCCTACCTAAAATCGATCTCCCGCTGCTATTCAAAACAAGGTTGTTTTGACTATTTCAGACGGATTTCAGGCGCCAACAAGCGCTAGGGAAAGCAGGCGAGACACCTTCAAAAGCCTTTTTTCAAAGACGCAGCCGAGGATGCTTCTTTGAAAAACTGGTTTTTTAATTGAAGGACTTCCCCCATGAACGCCGCTGTGCAAAGCCTGAACATCCAGGCTCCCGACTACGTCAAGAACCCCAAGCTCATTGCCTGGGTCGCCGAAATGGCCGCGCTGTGCAAGCCTGCCCAGATCCACTGGTGCGACGGCTCGCAAGCCGAATATGACGCGCTGTGCCAGCAACTGGTGGATGCCGGCACCTTCAAGCCCCTGGCCAAGCGCCCCGGCTCCTTCCTGGCCTGGACCGATCCTTCGGACGTGGCTCGCGTGGAAGACCGCACCTATATCTGCTCCGCCAAAAAGGAAGACGCAGGTCCCACCAACAACTGGATGGAACCTGCGGAAATGCGCGCCACGCTGAACCCGCTGTTCGACGGCTGCATGGCTGGCCGCACCATGTACGTGGTGCCTTTCTCCATGGGCCCGCTGGGTTCGCCCATCGCCCACGTGGGTATCGAGCTGTCCGACAGCCCCTATGTGGCCGTCAACATGAAGATCATGACCCGCATGGGCAAGGCCGTGTATGACGTGATCGGCACCAACGGCGAGTTCGTGCCCTGCGTGCACACCATCGGCGCACCTCTGGCCGCAGGTCAGAAGGACGAGACCACCTGGCCTTGCAGCAAGACCAAGTACATCGTTCACTATCCTGAAACCCGCGAAATCTGGTCTTACGGCTCGGGCTACGGCGGCAATGCGCTGCTGGGCAAGAAGTGCTTTGCGCTGCGTATCGCCTCCACCATGGGCCGTGACCAGGGCTGGCTGGCCGAGCACATGCTGATCCTGGGCGTTACCAACCCCGAAGGCAAGAAGTACCACGTGGCTGCGGCCTTCCCCTCGGCCTGCGGCAAGACCAATTTCTCCATGCTGGTGCCGCCCAAGGCCTTCGACGGCTGGAAGGTCACGACCATCGGCGACGACATCGCCTGGATCAAGCCCCAGGCCGACGGCTCGCTGCGCGCCATCAACCCCGAGGCCGGTTACTTCGGCGTGGCTCCCGGCACCAATATGCTCACGAACCCGAACTGCATGTTGAGCCTGGACAAGAACGTGATCTTCACCAATGTGGCCCTGACCGATGACGGCGACGTGTGGTGGGAAGGCATGGAAAAGGACCAGGGCAAGCTGCCCGATCACCTGATCGACTGGCAAGGCAAGGACTGGACGCCCCAGATCGCCAAGGAAACCGGCGCCAAGGCCGCCCACCCCAATGCCCGCTTCACCGTGGCTGCCACCAACAACCCTGCGCTGGACGAAGCCTGGGACGATCCCGCCGGCGTGAAGATCGATGCCATGATCTTCGGCGGCCGCCGCTCCACCACCGTGCCTCTGGTGACCGAAGCCCGTGACTGGACCGAGGGCGTGTACATGGCAGCGACCATGGGCTCCGAAACCACGGCCGCCGCCTTTGGCGCGCAAGGCGTGGTGCGCCGTGATCCCTTCGCCATGCTGCCTTTTGCCGGCTACAACATGAGCGACTATTTCCAGCACTGGCTGGATCTGGGCGCCAAGATCGAAGGCCAGGGCGCAACCCTGCCCAAGATCTTCACCACCAACTGGTTCCGCAAGAACGCCGAAGGCAAGTTCGTCTGGCCCGGCTACGGTGAGAACATGCGCGTTCTGAAGTGGATGATCGACCGTCTGGAAGGCCAGGCTCAGGGTCAGGAAACCGCCTTTGGCATTGCTCCCCAGTACGCCGAAATCAACTGGAGCGGTCTGGACTTCGATGCTGCCCAGTTCGACAGCGTGACCAATATCGACAAGGCGGCTTGGGCCGAGGAAATGAAGCTGCACGGCGAGCACTTCGACAAGCTGGCCTACAACCTGCCCAAGGCCATGCTGGATACCAAGGCCAAGCTCGAAGAGCGTCTGTCCGCCTAAGCCTTTGACAGAATAAAAAAGCCCTGCAGGCCGTTGGCCGCAGGGCTTTTTGTTTTTGAACCGTTGTGTTGATAGCTGTTGGCGCCTGTCGGACAAGGGGTTGACGCCGATTTCATGAGACGCTGAGCGGGCATGAAAAAGCCGCTGGCCTTGTGGGCAGCGGCTTTCTTCGGAGAGGCGCGGAGCTTAGCGGCTCTGGCGATCCATCGCGCGGGCCAGATCGGCCATCAGGCGGGCATCTTGCAGCGCGGCGTTCCAGACGCGTTCATCGGCAGCAGCTTGCTGGCGGCTCTTGACCCAGGCGCGGTAGCCGGTGCGCACCAGATTGATGGCACGGCGTGCGGGAGTGGAGAAGAGGGCAATGCTGGCAAAGGCCATGGCCCACAGAACCATCCAGGCAGCCATCATATGACCGTCGCTCCAGGTTTCGGTGGCCTGGAAGACGCCGGCGGCCAGGGCGGCCAGCACCACAGCCAGCACCATCCAGTACGACCTGGACTGGGATTGCGCCTCGTGCTCGGCGGCAATGGCGGCCATGCGTTCATCGCTGGCTTGATAGATACGCACCACACCAGGGTGCTCGACACAGTAGGAGTTGTAAATAAAGTTGCTCATGGCAGTTAACCCTTTGACCCACGCTTTTGGCGAATTGCCCGGGGAATAGGTGTAACTATAGGGATTACCCTAGGTGTGTTCAAATTTATATTTTGAATCTGTAGCATTCACGGCAGTGATGCATTGGGTGATGCCATGTCTTTGAACTTTCGTTCTCTGGATCTCAATCTGCTGCGCGTCTTCGACGAGGTCATGTCCGAGCGCAGTCTCACGCGTGCGGCGCACAAGCTCAGCATCACCCAGCCGGCGGTCAGCAATGCAATGCGCCGGCTGCGCGAGGTTCTGGGCGACGAGCTGCTGGTGCGCCAGGGACAGGGCGTGGAGCCCACGCCGCGTGCCCAGGCCCTGTGGCCGGTGATACGCGAGGCCTTGCAGCATCTGGAGGGTGCACTCGCACCCGATGAGTTCGATCCCGAGACGGCCGCCACCACGTTCGTGATCGCCATGGCCGATGCCACGGCAGCCACGCTGATTCCGCCGCTGTACCCGATTCTGGCGCGCGAGGCACCGGGCCTGGGCATACGCCTGCTGCCGCTGACCACGCGCGATCCAAGGCCCTTGCTCGATGATGGCGAGGCCGATATGGCCGTGGGCTATTTCCCCGCCGTACTGGCCGATCTGACGGCGCGTGCCCAGGCTGGCGGTCTGGTGGCGTTTGACAGCCGCCGTCTGTATGAGGGCGAGTACCTGTGCGTGATGCGCAAAGGCCATCCGCTGGCGCATGTTCCGCTGACGCTGGACAACTATTGCGCGGCACGCCATATGCTGGTCAGCTTTTCGGGCCGCTCCTTCGGTTTCATCGACGAGGCCCTGGCCTCGCTGGGGCGTTCGCGCGAAGTGGTGCTCACCGTCAACCAGTTCTTCACCGCGGCGCGCGTGGTGCTCAACTCCGATCTGCTGACCATCTTGCCGCGCCATTTTGTGCCCGTGACCGGCATGAGCGACCAGCTGGAGCTGCGCGATCTGCCCTTCGATGTCACGCCCGTGCATGTGGATGCACTGTGGCGTCGGCGCGGCCCGCACCCGCAGGCCTATGACTGGCTGCTGAAAACGCTGACGCGCTCGGCCGAGATCACCTTTGCCAACGGTTCGGCCCAGGTCACTCACCATGGTTGACTAAACTAGCCACATGAAGATCCAGCTGCTGTCCGACCTGCACCTCGAAGTCCACCCCCAATTCGTGGCCCAGCCAGCCGCGGGCGCCGATGTGCTGGTGCTGGCCGGCGACATCGGCTCCTACCAGAGCAGTACCCAGGTCGACGGCGAGAACTTCGGGCTGGAGCGTTTCTCGCCGCTGCCGCAATACGCCAACTGGCCCACACCCGTGCTGTTCGTGCCCGGCAATCACGAATACGACATGCAGGACTTCGACGAGGCAAGGCTGCGCCTGCAGCGTGTGTGCGACAGGCTGGGTCTGATCTGGCTCGATCGTGAAACCGTGGTCATGGACGGGGTGCGTTTCATCGGCACCACGCTGTGGAGCGACTTCGACGCCATGGCCATGCATGAAGGCGTGAGTGATGCCACGCGCTTGCACAAGCTGCGCGAGAAGGCCTTTCGCGCCGCCAATTTCTATCTGCAAAAGACAGGTGGCAGTCGCCAGGGCGAGCCGTTTCTGGCCGCGCCCATGCGCGAGGAAAGCCTGCTCTGCCAGGACTGGCTGCGCGCTGCGCTGCAGCAGCCTTTTGACGGACCCACGGTGGCCGTGACCCACTTTGCGCCCAGCCTGCGCAGTGCCGATCCGCGCTACGGCCTGGTACCCGGCACGGCCGGTTTCTGCAATGTGATGGACGACTTTCTGCCCCATGCCCAGCTCTGGCTGCACGGCCATCTGCATTGCGCCAGCGACTACATCGCATGCGGCCAGCGCGAGGACGGCAGCGAATGGCAATGCCGTGTGGTGGCCAATCCCCTGGGCTATGCCCGCAAGGGAGAGCAGGATGACTTTCTGCCGGCATCGACAATTAACTTGAGCCAAGTCAAGATGCTGACTGTCCCCAGCCCTTAGGCTTGAGACATCAACAAGGAGAAATTGGTATGAAGATCTTGCTCGCCGTGGACGGCAGTGCCTATACCCAGAAAATGCTGGCCTATCTGACCTCGCATCAGGAGATGCTGGGCACGGGCCATGAGTACACCATCATCACCGTGCAGCCGCTGCTGCCGCCTCGTGCACGCGCCGCGCTGGGCAAGGAGGTGGTGGAGCAGTACTACGACGAAGAATCCGCCAAGATCCTGCAGCCCGTGCTGGAGTTCCTGAAGGGGCGTGGCGTCGAGGCGCAAAGCATCGCCAAGGTCGGCCCCATTGCCGACACCATCATCCATGCCGCCCAGGACGGCAAGTTCGACCTGATCGCCATGGGCACGCACGGCCACGGCGCGCTGGGCCGTCTGGTCATGGGTTCGGTCAGCTCGCAGGTGCTGGCGGGCTGCACCATCCCCGTGCTGCTAATTCGCTGATTTTCATAGCTGCTTGCGCTTGATTTACATACGTATCAGGCGTAAATCAGCTTCAAATCAAGGTTAGATGAGCGTCCACAGCTACAAAAACCAAAGTACCTCCGTTTGACATCAAGCTCTCAAGGCCGCGCTGCAAAGCACGGCCTTTTTTCTTGTCTGCATCAAACCGCTTGCAGCACTTGGCGGGCCTTGCCCAGCAAGGCCTGGCTGACACGGGCCAGCACGCGTGACTCCAGATTCCAGCAATGCCAGAACAGCGCGATGGACAGCGCATGGCCTGTTGCCACGTCGATCAGTTCACCGGCATCCAGCGCGGGCTGCACCAGCAACTGCGGCAGCACGCCCACGCCCCAGCCGGCACGCACGGCGCGCACCTGCGCCTCGCAGCTGGGCAGCAGAATCTGATGCTGCAGCGACACATTGCGCAGACCCAGGCAACGCGCCACAAATTCGGCCTGCATATCGTCCTTGCGGTTGAAGGACAGATAGGGCAGCTGGTTGAAGTTCTTGCGCGTCAGCCCCTGCGGCAATCTTTGCTGCGCAAATTCGCTAGAGGCCACGGCCACATAGCGCATGGCGCCCAGAGGCTGCACGGTGCAGCCGCGCATGGCCTGACTCAGTGTGGTGACGCAGCCCATGACCTGGCCCGAGCGCAGCAGCTCCTGCGTGAAGTCCTGATCGTCGACCACCACCTCCAGCGGCAGGCCGCTCTTCACCAGCTCGTCCAGAGCCGTCATGGCCCAGGTGGCAATGCTGTCGGCATTGATGGCGATGGAGACGATTTCTCCGGCCAGACTCTGCCCGGTCTGCGGTGCCAGTTCCTGCAACTCATGAGCGAGATCGGCGCGCAGCAGGCGCAGCTGCTTGGCATGCTTGAGCAGCAGACGCCCGGCGCTGGTGGGCTTGACGGGACGCGTGCGCTCCACCAGTACCGAGCCCACCTGAGCCTCCAGTGCACGCAGGCGCTGGGACACGGCCGACTGGGTGATGTGCAGCCTTTGCGCCGCGCGCTCGAAGCCGCCTTCTTCCACGATGGCGGCCAGGCATTCCAGCGCAACAGGGTCCCAGGAGCTCATGGCAACTTCATTAGCATTTCTGATGAAACTGCTGAAAATTTAATGCTGCTTTTGTTTGCCCGCAAGAGTGCAGACACTGGCCGCATGAACATCATCGTCCTGGGTGCCGGCATCATCGGCATCAGCACCGCCTGGCATCTGCGCGAGCGCGGTCATCAAGTCACCGTGGTGGACCGCCAGAGCGGTCCGGCCCTGGAGACCAGCTATGCCAATGGCGGCCAGATCTCGGTCAGTTATTGCGAGCCCTGGGCGAATCGCCAGGCACCCTGGAAGGCGCTCAAATGGATGTTCGACAAAGAGGCTCCTCTGCTGCTGCGGCCCCAGGCCGACAGCGCGCAATGGCGCTGGTGCCTGCAGTTCCTGGCCCAGTGCAATGACCGCGCCTTTGCGCGCAATGTGCAGCAGATCGTGGCGCTGGGCGCCTACAGCCATCTGGCGCTCAAGGACATGGTCCAGAAGACCGGTGTCGAGTTCGAGCGGCTGGAGCGCGGCATTGCCCATTTCTACAGCAGCCCGCAGGCGTTTGCCGAGGCCGCCGAAGGCGTGGAGCTGATGCGGCAATACGGCGTGCAGCGTCGTCTGGTCAGCCGCGAAGAGCTGCTTGCCATCGAGCCTGCATTCACGCCCTATGCCGCGCAGATTGCGGGCGGCACCTTCACTGCCACCGATGAGTCCGGTGATGCGCGTCTGTTCACCGAAAAGCTGGCCGGTCTCTGTGCCCAGGCTGGTGTGCAGTTCCTCTACGGCCACGACATCCTGAGCCTGCAGCCGGCGCGCAGGGGCAGGCCTGCCCAGGTGCAGATTCGCGACGGCAGCGATGGCGCCCCGCGCATGCTGAGCGCGGATGCAGTGGTGGTCGCCTGCGGCTCCTACACGCCGCTGCTGCTCAGGCCTCTGGGCGTGAAGGTTCCCATCTATCCGGGCAAGGGCTATAGCGCCACCTTGCCGCTGCTGCGGCCCGAAAAAGCCCCCATGGTCTCCACCATCGACGACAGCCGCAAGGTCGCCATGAGCCGTTTGGGCAACCGACTGCGGGTAGCCGGCACCATAGAGCTGGGAGGCTTCGATCTGAGTCTGGACACGCCTACGGCCAGGGCGCGCTGCGAGATGCTGGTCAGGCGCGTGGAGGAGCTGATGCCCGGCGTCTGCGACACGCGCCTGCCCGAGCAGGGTGGCGATCCGCAGTTCTGGTGCGGTCTGCGGCCCGCCACGCCCAGCAATATTCCCTGCATCGGGGCCACGCAGGCAAGAGGCATCTGGGTCAATGCCGGGCATGGCACCCTGGGCTGGACGCATGGAGCAGGCTCGGGCAAGGCCATGGCGGCGCTGATGAGCGGTGAGCGCCCGGCGCTGGATTTCCGGTTCTGGGATGAGCCGGCACCCGAGGTCGCTCGCGGCGCGCGGATTGCGTCGGCCTGAGACAGGGCATAGGACTGCAGGACGAGTACGGGCCGGCTGACTCTTTTGCCCGGATTGACGGTATCGCTGCTTGGGGCTCTTACATACAATTACGCCAGCAACTCGTCCATGCCATGATCCAGCACGACATCACTCCTGCCCTTGAAACCTCACGTTCCTTTGCGCGCTCATTGCCCATGGCTTTGCTCAAGGCCCGCGAGGCGGTCATGGTGCGCTTTCGTCCCTCGCTGCGTGCGCACGGCCTGACCGAGCAGCAATGGCGCGTGCTGCGCATCATGTGGGTGGCCGACAAGCGTTTGCGTCCCATGGAGCTGTCGCAGCTGACCTTCATCAGCATGCCCAGCCTCTCGCGCCTGCTCAAGACGCTGGAAGGACGCCTGCTCATCAAGCGCGGCCGCCATGTAGCCGATCTGCGGGGTTCCGAGTTCGCCCTCACGCCAGCCGGCCAGGAGATGGTGGCCCAGATCGTGCCGCATTTCGAGACCATCTACACCGAGATCGAGGAGCAACTGGGCAGCGCCGAGAGCGAGCAGCTGTTCCGCATCCTCGAGCATGTGGTGCAGAGCCTGGGTCTGCCCGGCGAAGACGAGCTGGGCCAGGACTGAGGCGCCGGCCACGGCACAATGCAGTGATGAGTGCTGCGATTGCCGTCATCGACTTCGAAACCACGGGCATGACGCCCGCCCAGGGTGCCAGGGCCACCGAGGTAGCCATCGTGCTGCTGGAGCAGGGCCGAGTGGTGGACCGTTTCCAGAGCCTGATGCAGACCGGGGCCTGGGTCTCGCCCTTCATCACCGAACTCACCGGCATCACCAATGCCATGCTGCGCACGGCGGCGCCCGCCGCCGAGGTGATGCGCGATGCGGCCCGCTTTGTGGGCGCTGCGCCCATGGTGGCCCACAACGCATCGTTCGACAGCAAGTTCTGGCAGGCCGAGCTGGCGCTGGCGGGCGAGGCGGCCCCCCAGCTGTTTGCCTGCACCGTGCTGCTGTCGCGCCGCATCTACCCGCAGGCGCCCAGTCACAGTCTGGGCAATCTGGCGCGCTACCTGCACCTGCCTTCCACGGGCCGCGCCCACCGGGCGCTGGCGGATGCCGAGATGGCGGCGGCCCTGCTGGCCCGCATGCAGCAGGATCTGTGCGATCGCCATGCCTTGCCCTGGCCCGAGCATGAGCTGCTGATGCAGCTGCAACGCTGCAGCAAAGCCAAGGTCGGCGGCTGGCTGGCGCAGCAGGCCGGCCAAGGGCTGCTGGCAGCTCAGACCCAGGATTGATGAAGCTTTAGGCCTGCAGGCCTGTGTATTACTGAGTGAGAAGCTATCAAAATTGATGATTTTGGCCTTAAGCCCTTACGGATTGTGACCGGCAAGGTTCAAGTTGATAATTGATCAAGTCCTGCAGATGCTCTTTGGGTCTGCTGATCTTGAACCGTGGCGCACCGTTGTGGTCGCTGACCTGAGCTCTGAATTTCGTGAACTCCGCCTTGCCTACCTCCGTCTTGCGTTCGGCCTTGCCTTTCTCGCAGCGCGAATTTCGCGATGCGCTGGGGCAATTTGCCACCGGCGTGACCATCATCACGGCGCGCAGTGCAGAGGGCCATGCGGTGGGCTCCACGGTCAGCTCCTTCAACGCACTGTCGCTGGCGCCCTCGCTGGTGCTTTGGAGCCTGGGTCTGAAGGCCAACTCACTGCCCGTGTTCCGCCACTGCACGCATTACGCGATTCATGTGCTGGCGGCTTCGCAAAAGCCGCTGGCCGAGCTGTTTGCACGCAAGGGTGCGGACCGTTTCAGCCATACCCAGCATCATGACTCCGAGCATGGCGTGCCGCTGCTCGAGGGCTGCAGCGCGGTCTTCGAGTGCCGCAATCTGCGCCAGCATGAGGAGGGCGACCATCTGCTCTTCATCGGCGAGGTGGAACGCTGCGAGCACCATGCCGACCGCGCGCCGCTGCTCTACCACTCGGGCCATATGCACGCCCACGGCTTCG
Organism: Comamonas sp. F1-6; assembly: GCF_039581415.1. NCBI lineage: Bacteria > Pseudomonadati > Pseudomonadota > Betaproteobacteria > Burkholderiales > Comamonadaceae > Comamonas > Comamonas sp. F1-6. The sequence continues at coordinate 239,242 of NZ_JBCPWN010000005.1, read as the reverse complement.
TCAGGTAAAGCCGGCTGCCGACTGGGAACCCTACCTAGTCGGCTTGAACGATACCGATCTCCAAGGCCCGCCCTAGATTGCCCCCAGGCCTGCTGTGTCAGGCCCGAGGACAGTGGTTGCAACGCTTTGGAGACACATGATGATCGATTGCGAAGACAGGCCGACCCATACCCAGCGCAAGGTGGCCGCGGCAAGCAGGACGGGGATCGAGTTCAAGCGCATCTCACCCGCCATCGGCGTGGAGGTTTCGGGCATAGACCTGCGCCAGCCCATGAGCGAGGAGCAGGCGCGCGAACTGCGTCAGGCGCTGGTGGCGCACAAGGTGCTGGTGTTTCGCGAGCAGAACATCACGCCTGCCCAACATGTGGCGTTTGCGCGCCGCTTCGGCGAGCTGGAGCTGCATCCGGTATTTCCCCATCACCCCGATCATGCCGAACTGGTGCTGCTGGGTGGCAACAGCAAGATTCCAGGCACCGAGAACGTCTATCACACCGATGTCTCCTGGCGCGAGACGCCTTCCATGGCCTCGGTGCTGCGCTGCGTGGAATGCCCCGAGGTCGGCGGCGACACGGTCTGGATCAATATGGAGCAGGCCTACGAGCAGCTGCCCGAGACGCGCAAGCAGCAGATCGCCGGCCTGTATGCCGTGCATGACATCCTGCCTTCGTTCGGCGCGCGCATGACGCCCGCACAGCAGGCCCAAGCCCGCGGCAAATACCCGCCCGTGGTGCACCCGGTGGTGCGCACCCACCCCGAAAGCAGCCAAAAGATTCTCTACGTCAACGAGGCCTTCGTCACGCATTTCGCCAACTTCAGCTCGAACTTCGACAGCTTCCGCTCGGCCAACGAAATTCATGCCCAGCAACAGGAGCTGATGAACTATCTGCTGCGCCAGCCTGCGATTCTGGAATACCAGATGCGTCTGCACTGGGAGCCCAACACCATTGCCATGTGGGACAACCGCTCTACCCAGCATTACGCGATTCAGGACTATTTCCCGGCCGTGCGCCGCATGCATCGCGCCACGGTCGTGGGCGACAAACCGTTCTGAGCCGCCCGCCAATCAAACTGGGTCGTGCAGGTGGTTTAACGCTGCGTTAAACCACCTGCGGCAGTCTTGTCTTGTAGAGTTCAAAGCAGCAAGCATCTGCTTTGACCCTCCCAAACAGCGAGACAGAACATGCAGCAACAAGACTTTGATTACGATTTTCTGGTCATAGGCGGTGGCTCGGGCGGCGTGCGCGCCAGCCGTGTGGCTGCCGGTCTGGGGGCCCGTGTGGCTGTGGTGGAAGCTGCCCAATTGGGCGGTACCTGCGTCAACGTGGGCTGCATCCCCAAGAAGCTGCTCAGCCATGCCGCGCACTTCAGCCAACTGGCCGAGGAGGCCCGGGGCTTTGGCTGGCAGCTGGAGCGACCGCGCTTCGACTGGCCCACGCTGATTGCCAACAAGGACCGCGAAATCGAGCGCCTGAACGGTGTCTACGGCCGCATGCTGGCCGGGGCAGGCATTACCCTTATCCATGGCCGTGCGGCGCTCTCGGGGCCGCATAGCGTGCTGGTGAACGGCCAGACCATCCATGCCCGCCATATCCTGATTGCAACGGGCGGAACGCCCAGCCTGCCCGATATTCCTGGCGTGGAGCATGCCATCAGCTCTGACGAGGCCTTCCATCTGCCGCACCTGCCCAGGCGGGTGGTGGTCGTGGGCGGAGGCTATATCGCCGTGGAGTTCGCCTCCATCTTCAACGGTCTGGGCGCCGAGACGACCCTGCTGCACCGCCGCCAGCAGTTGCTGCGCGGCTTTGATGCAGACCTGGGTCTGCATCTGGGCCAGGAGATGGCTCAGCTGGGTGTGAACTTTCGCTGGGGCGAAGAAATACAGGCCATCGACAAGCAGGCGGACGGCCTGCACCTGCAGCTCAAGAGCGGCGAGCAGCTGGTCGTGGACTGCGTGATGTATGCCACGGGTCGTGTGCCCCTGATCGAAGGCCTGGGGCTGGAGGCCGCGGGTGTCAAGGTCAACGACAAGGGCGCCATCGAGGTGGATCAGTATTTCTGCAGCAACGTGCCCTCCATCCATGCCGTGGGCGATGTGGTCGATCGCATGGCTCTGACGCCCGTGGCGCTGGCCGAGGGGACAGTGCTCGCCCATCATCTGTTCGGCCAGGGCGGCAAGAGCGCTCCCGACTATGAGCTGGTGCCGACGGCGGTGTTTTCCCATCCGCAGGTGGGCACCGTGGGCCTGTCGGAGGAAGTGGCGCGCGAGCGCTTCGGCGCAGTGCAGGTTTTCCAGTCCGGCTTCAGGCCGCTGACCAACCGCATGGGGGCCGAGCCCGAGAATGTCTTCCTCAAGCTCATCGTCTCCAAGGCCGACCAGCGCGTGCGTGGCGTGCATATGGTGGGAGAGGGCGCGGGCGAACTGATGCAGGGCTTTGCCGTGGCACTGCAATGCGGCGCGACCAAGCAGCAGTTCGATGCGACCATCGGCATACACCCGACCGTGGCCGAGGAGCTGGTGACCATGCGCGAGCCGGTGCGCGAATGAGAAACGACCCCCCGCGCTTTCGCAGGGGGCAGGGCCGCGCGGCGGCATCGCAATGAAAAATGGGCCTTTTCAGGCCCATTTCCTTGTCCATCAAGCGCTAGCGCTATGGATAGATGAGTTGGTATCAGCCGCGCGCGGCGTCCGGCAGCTCGATCTTGACTTCCAGAACCTCAAGGTTTTCCTGGCGCTCCAGCTGTACCTTGATGTCATTGGGGTTGATGTCCACATACTTGGAAATCACGGCCATCAGCTCTTTTTGCAGGGCGGGCAGATAGTCGGGCTTGCCACTTTCGCCGCCCACGCGCTCGCGCGCGAGAATGATCTGCAGTCGCTCCTTGGCGACCGAGGCGGACTTCTTCTTCTCTCCGAGCAGAAACGACAACATGGACATCAGGCTTACCTCCCGCCAAACATGCGCTTGAAGAAACCGGGTTTGACGGCTTCGGTAAAGCGCATGGGTTTTTCTTCGCCCAGGAATCGGGCCACCACGTCCTGATAGGCCTCTGCCACATCCGTGCCTTGCATGTGCACGGCGGGAATGCCCTGGTTGGAGGCCTGGAGCACGGTTTCGGATTCGGGGATCACGCCGATCAGCTCGATGCGCAGAATGTCCTGGATATCCTCCAGCGACAGCATCTGGCCGTCTTCCACACGATTGGGGTTGTAGCGCGTGATCAGCAGATGCTCCTTGATACGCTCGCCCTTGACCGCACGCTCCGTCTTGGAGCTGAGCATGCCCAAGATACGGTCCGAGTCTCGCACCGACGAGACTTCGGGGTTGGTCACCACCAGGGCCTCTTCGGCATAGTGCATGGCCATCAGTGCGCCGCTTTCAATGCCGGCGGGCGAGTCGCAGATGATGAACTCGAAGTCCATGGCGGACAGATCGTCCAGCACCTTCTTCACGCCTTCCTGCGTGAGGGCTTCCTTGTCTCGGGTCTGCGAAGCGGCCAGCACGAACAGGTTTTCGCACTGCTTGTCCTTGATCAGGGCCTGGTTCAGATTGGCTTCGCCCTGGATGACATTGATGAGGTCATAGACCACGCGGCGTTCGCAGCCCATGATCAGATCGAGATTGCGCAGACCCACATCGAAGTCAATCACTGCGGTCTTGTGGCCGCGCAGTGCGAGGCCGGATGCGAAGCTGGCGCTGGTGGTGGTCTTGCCGACACCGCCTTTGCCAGAGGTCACGACGACGATTTTGGCCATGTTTGCACGATTCCTTTAAGACAAATGGGGCAGGTTGATAGGGTGTCCGGTGTGTCTCTCATACCGGCTCGATAACGATTCTTTCTCCCTCCAGGCGCACCTTGGCAGCTTTGCCGGCGACGTCCTTGGGGAGATCGGTTTCAATTGTGCGGTAGATACCTGCGATGGAAAGCAGTTGCGCCTCCATGCAAGTGCTAAAAATTCTTGCGCTGGTGTTGCCGCTGGCCCCGGCCACGGCGCGGCCGCGCAGCGGCGCATAGACATGGACGTTGCCGTCGGCAATCACCTCGGCACCATAGCTGACCATGTCCAGAACCACAATGTCGGTGCCTTTGGCATAGACGCGCTGTCCCGAGCGCAGCGGCCGGTCCACGATGACGGCATCGGCCAGCGGAGCAGGCACCTCGACCTCCACTTCGCGAATGATTTCGTGGATTTCCGGCTCGGTGCGGCGCGTCGGCATGGCATCGGGGGCTGCGCTCAGACCAAGGGCCTTGGCTGCTTCCATCTGGGCCTCGCTGCCGCTGCGCACGGCAACGGGCACTGTGCGGTGGTTGCGCAGGGCCTCGATCAGGGCCGGGAAGTCGATTTCTTCCTCTGCTTCGCGCACCTGGCTGAGGTCGATCAGCACAGGGTCGTTGTCGAAGAAGTCCGGGTCGTCGGCAAGACGGCGGGCCAGATCCTGGGCCAGCGCCTGCATGTCGGTGCTGCGAAGTACCACGGAAAGCACCGGCAGTTGTGCGCTCTTGAGGTCAAAGCTGGGGCGCTCGGCGCCGGTCGATTCAACAGACATGGATGGGATCAGCGCACATCAGGTGCTCTATGAGGACGACAAAGTGTACCTGCCTACCGGCAAAAGATATGGTCACCGAGTGTTTGCACTGCAACACTTGATGCACCTCAGAGGCCTGTGTCTGTGCAGGTCTGGATGAAAATACAGTCATGTCTCCAGAGCTTTTGATCCAGGGCGCCTGTGCCAGCATCACCTTGCGCCGTCCCGAAGTTGCCAACAAACTGCTGCCCGAAGACCTGATCGTGCTGCGCCGTCAGATCGACGAGGTCAATGCCAGCCCCGCGGTGCTGGTGCTGACGCTGCAGGCGGTGGGCAGGCATTTCTGCAGCGGTTATGACATTGGCGAGATCGCCAACAGCCAGAACGAGGGCAGCTCCTTCGGCGAGATGGTGGATGCCATCGAGAACTGCCGTCCCGTCACCATTGCCGCGATTCAGGGCGGCGTGTTCGGCGGTGCCACCGATATGGCACTGGCCTGCGACTTCCGCGTGGGCGGGGCCAACAGCCAGATGTTCATGCCCGCCGCGCGGCTGGGCCTGCATTTCTACCTCTCGGGCCTGGAGCGCTATGTGACCCGCCTGGGCGTGGATACGGCCAAGCGCCTGTTCCTGAGCTGCGAGAAGCTGCAGGCCCAGGCCATGAAGGACTGCGGCTTTCTGACCGATCTGGTGGACGGCACCGATATCGGCGAGCGCGTGATGCAGCTGCAGACCACGTTGGCCGGCATGGCGCCGCTGGCCTTGCTGGGAATGAAGAAACATCTCAACGCCATTGCCCGTGGCGTGCATGACAAGGCGGGCGTCGATGCCGCCGTGCAGGCCACCATCGCCTCAGCCGATCTGAAGGAAGGCGGCGCGGCCTGGCGCGAAAAGAGAACTGCCCGCTTTCAGGGGCACTGATCCCCAAGAAGGGACGGTAATCCTTTGCAAGGCGGCGGAGGCCACTCAGGCCCTCGCACCGCGCCTGCTGTGTCAGGACACTGTGCCTGCTCCTGCCCGGGCCAGATATTCCCTGGCAAAGCCCTCGTACCAGTCCAGGCAGCCTGGGTTGGCCATGGCGTCCTTGTTGACCACCTTGGCCAGCGGCTGGCCCAGCAGCAGCTTCTTGATGGGCAGCTCCTGCTTTTTGCCGCTGAGCGTGCGCGGTATCTCGGCCACGGCAAAGATATCGTCGGGCACAAAGCGGGGCGACAGCGCCGAGCGGATGGCCTTGTTGATGCGCTCGCGCAGCGCCGCATCGAGCTCCACGCCCGGACGCAGGGCCACAAACAGCGGCATATAGCTGTCCTTGCCCAGATATTCGAGATCCACCACCATGCTGTCCAGCACCTCGGGCAGGGCCTCGACGGCGCTGTAGATCTCGCTGGTGCCCATGCGCAGGCCATGGCGGTTGATGGTGGCGTCGCTGCGGCCGTAGATGATGCAGCCGCCCTCGCCAAGCAGCTTGATCCAGTCGCCATGACGCCAGACCGGCCCCATTTCGGCGTCACCATCGCCGCCGCCCGGTTGGCGGCCATGGCCGGCCGGGTACATATCGAAGTAACTCGACAAATAGCGCTTGCCGTCCGCATCGCCCCAGAGAAACAGCGGCATGGAGGGAATGGGCTGGGTGCAGACCAGCTCGCCGACCTCGTCCATCACGGGCTGGCCCTGCTCGTTCCAGGCCTCGACGGCGGCGCCCAGCTGGCGGCACTGCATGACGCCGGGCACCAGGGGCAGATCGCGGTTGCCGCCAATGAAGGCCCCCGCGAAGTCGGTGCCGCCCGAGAGGTTGTTCCACCAAATGTCAGGGCGCCCAAGCTTGGCAAACTGCTCCGTCCCCCACTGCTGTACCTCGGCGGACAGCGGCGAGCCCGTGCTGCCCAGCCCGCGTATGCGCGACAGGTCGCCGCAGCTGGACAGCTCAAGACCGGCTTTCATGCAGTTGGCATAGAAGGCTGCGCCCGAGCCAAAGCTGGTCACGCCGGTCTCGGCCGCGAAGCGCCACAGCGTGCCCCAGTCGGGCTTGTCCTTGCTGCCGCCAGGGCTGCCGTCGAAGATCACGCAGCTCGTGCCGCCCAGCAGGCCCGAGACCTGGGCATTCCACATCACCCAGCCCGTGGAGCTGTACCAGTGGTAACGCTCGCCCCAGCTATTGGGCTCGTAGCTGCAGCCGATGTCGTTGTGCAAGGCCTTGAGCTGCAAGGCCACCAGCACCATGCCGCCATGGCCGTGGACTATGGGCTTGGGCAGGCCCGTGGTGCCGCTGGAGTAGACGATCCACAGCGGGTGGTCGAACGCCAGCCACTCGGGCTCAAAGGCAGCGGTATCAGCGTCATTTCTCGCTGTAACGCTTGTGTAGTCTGCGGTGTCGGCTATCTTTATCGAGGTATCCAGATTGGGCACCAGCACCACGTGCTGCACGCTGGGCAGGCCCTGGCGCAGCTCCTGCAGGACCTCGCAGCGGTCTATGTCCTTGCCTGCATAGTGCACCCCGTCCACGGCGATCAGCGCCTTGGGCGCTATCTGCTTGAAGCGGTCGAGCACGGCATGGGTGCCCATGTCGGGCGCGCAGATGCTCCAGATGGCGCCCAGACTGGCGCAGGCCAGAAAGGCGACGATGGCCTCGGGAATATTGGGCAGATAGGCCGCGACGCGGTCGCCCTTGGCAACGCCCTGGGCACGCAGATGCAGGGCCAGGGCCGCCACCTGGCGCTGCAGCTCGGGCCAGCTCAGCTCGCGCTGCAGGCCCTGCTCGTTGCGGCTGATGACGGCCGGCATGCCGGCGGCATGGGCCGGCTGGACATGGCGCAGCACCTGCTGCACATAGTTCACCTGCGCGCCCGGGAACCACTGCGCGCCGGGCATGGTGTTCCTGGCCAGCACCGCGCTGTGCGGCGTGGGCGACTGCAGATCGAAGTAGTCCCAGATGCTTTGCCAGAAGGTGTCGAGATCGCTGGTCGACCAGCGCCACAGCGCGTCATAGTCGGCAAAGCTCAGGCCGCGCGTTTCATGCAGCCAGTTCTGGTACAGCCGGATCTGAGGGATATAGGGAGCGGGGTGTTGCGGTGCGGAAGACATGGGTCCAGCCTAGCGCTGCAGCCCTTGCAAGTCATTGGTGGTGGCCCCGTCAGATGTCACCTGTGCAGCAGCGCGGTCGGCTGTATGGGCGCACACGAGCACAGCTGAGCGGTCAAACCGATAATCGGGGCCTGTCTACACCGTCAACGGCGCATGCCGGCGACCCGCACCCCATGTCCGCTTTGCCCACCCGCGTGCTGGCCGTCATTCCGCCGATGACGCAGCTCAACACTCCCTACCCCTCCACGGCCTATCTGACCGGCTTTCTGCGCTCGCGCGGCATCACCGCCATGCAGGAAGACCTGGCACTGGCCCTGGTGCTGCAGCTGCTCTCGCCCGATGGCCTGCGTGCTGTGGCCGAGCGCATCCAGAGTCTGCCTGCCAGGCAGCACACGCCTGCCGTCCAGTCCTTTGTCGCGCAGCAGGAGCGCTATCTGGCCACGATCGCGCCCACGATTGCGTTTTTGCAGGGGCGAGACTCCACGCTGGCCCACCGCATCGTGGGGCGCCACTTTCTGCCCGAAGGCCCGCGCTTTGCCACGCTCGATGTGTATGAGGACGAAGAGGGCGGCGATCCGCTGGGATGGGCTTTCGGCGCTTTAGGCCTGCAAGACAAGGCCAAGCATCTGGCCACGCTGTACCTCAACGATCTGGCCGATGTGCTGCGCGATGCAGTGGACGAGCGCTTCGAGTTCGTGCGCTATGCCGAATCGCTGGCCGGCAGCCAGCCCAGCTTCGATCCGCTGGCCAGCGCACTGGCGGCAGAGCCGAATCTGGTGGACGAGGTGCTGGAGCGCCTGACGCTGGAGGCTGTGGAGCGCCACCAGCCCACGGTGGTGCTGCTGTCCGTGCCCTTTCCGGGCTCGGCCTATGCGGCGTTTCGCATTGCCCAGACCATCAAGCGGCGCTTCCCGCAGATCGCCACCGTGCTGGGCGGCGGCTTTGTCAACACCGAGCTGCGCGAGCTGGCCGAGCCGCGCGTGTTCGACTACTTCGATTTCGTGACCCTGGATGCGGGCGAACGCCCGCTGCTGGCGCTGCTCGAGCATCTGCGCGGCGAGCGCGGCAGATCGCGTCTGGTGCGCAGCTTTGTGCGCGGCGACGACGGCAAGGTGCAGTACGTGAACATGATGGAGTCCGACATCGCGTTTGCCGAGGTCGGAACGCCCACCTGGGACGGCCTGCCGCTGGACCGATACCTGTCGCTGCTGGACATGCTCAACCCCATGCACCGGCTCTGGAGCGACGGGCGCTGGAACAAGCTCACCGTGGCCCATGGCTGCTACTGGAAGAAGTGCAGCTTCTGCGATGTGAGCCTGGACTATATCGGCCGCTACGAAGGCGCCAGCGCCGCCGTGCTGGCCGACCGCATCGAGGCCATCGTCGCCGAGACCGGTCAGACCGGTTTTCACTTTGTCGACGAGGCCGCGCCGCCCAAGGCGCTCAAGGCGCTGTCGCAGGAGCTGATTGCGCGCAACGCCGGCATCTCCTGGTGGGGCAATGTGCGCTTTGAGAAGACCTTCACGCCCGAGCTGGCCGAGCTGATGGCCGACAGCGGCTGCATCGCCATCTCCGGCGGTCTGGAAGTAGCGTCCGACCGGCTGCTGGCGCTGATGAAAAAAGGCGTGACCGTGGACCAGGTGGCACGCGTGACCAAGGCGTTCTCGGAGGCCGGTATCCTGGTCCATGCCTATCTGATGTACGGCTTTCCGACGCAGACCGTGCAGGACACGGTGGACGCGCTCGAGTATGTGCGCCAGCTGTTCCTCAACGGCTGTATCCAAAGCGGCTTCTTTCACCGCTTCAGCTGCACCGTGCACTCGCCCGTGGGCCTCAACCCCGAGGAATACGGCATCGAGCTGCCGCCGCTGCCCGAGGGCGACTTTGCCAAGAACGACCGTCCCTTCATCGACCCCACGGGCGTCGATCACGATGCACTGGGCGCGGCGCTCAAGAAGGCCATCTACAACTTCATGCACGGCATAGCGCTGGAGGAGGATGTGCGCATGTGGTTCCCGTTCAAGGTGCCCAAGCCTACGGTCAAGCGCGATCGCATTGCGCGTGCGCTGCAGCAGAAGCAATGAATTTGATAGCTTCTTGCGCTTGCTGATCAATCACTTCATATCTATTTATCAATGAAATCATTGATAGGTTGGCGCTGGAAGCTATGTATTTGATAGTCTGACGTTCTGCCGCCGTTTTCCCGCGTGTGCAAGAGACCACAGTCCCTGGTTTACCAGTGCTTGCACGACCCCAGCGGGCAAGCACTGCTTGCCATAATCTGCTCCGTTTTTGATATCTCCAAGGAGCGATGGGATGGGAATGTTTCAATGGACGGAGCGATCGTCCGATGTCTTGCAGGGCGGTGGCGTCATCGGCCCCGATGAGCGACTGCCCTGGACGCAGACCGGTTTGATGGGTATCCAGCACGTGATCGCCATGTTCGGCTCCACCGTGCTGGCCCCCATCCTCATGGGGTTCGATCCCAATCTGGCGGTGTTGATGAGCGGCATCGGCACGCTGATCTTCTTTCTCATCACCGGCGGCAAGGTGCCCAGCTATCTGGGCTCTTCCTTTGCCTTCATCGGCGTGGTCAACATCGCCACCGGCTACGTGGCCAGCCAGGGCCCAGCCAACGCCAATATCGGCGTGGCGCTGGGCGGCATCATTGCCTGCGGCTTTGTCTACATGCTGGTCGGTCTGCTGGTGCAGATGGTGGGCACGGCCTGGATCGAACGCTTCATGCCGCCCGTGGTGACGGGCGCCGTGGTGGCCATCATCGGCCTGAACCTGGCCTCGATTCCCATCAAGAACATGGCGTCCAACAACTTCGAATCCTGGATGCAGGCGCTGACCTTTGTCTCCGTGGCACTGGTGGCCGTGTTCACGCGCGGCATGCTGCAGCGCCTGCTGATTCTGATCGGCCTGATCATTGCCAGCGTGCTCTACGCCGTCTTCACCAACGGCCTGGGCTGGGGCAAGCCGGTGGACCTGAGCGGAGTGCTCAATGCCGCCTGGTTCGGCATTCCCAGCTTCCATGCGCCGGTGTTCACCAGCAATGCCATGCTGCTGATCGTGCCCGTGGTCATCATCCTGGTGGCCGAGAACCTGGGCCATATCAAGGCCGTGACCGCCATGACGGGCAAGAACCTGGACCAGTACATGGGCCGTGCCTTCATCGGTGACGGCGTGGCCACCATGGTCTCCGGCGCAGCCGGCGGCACGGGCGTGACCACCTATGCCGAAAACATCGGCGTGATGGCGGCGACCCGCATCTACTCCACGGCCGTGTTCTTTGTGGCGGCCCTGCTGGCCGTGCTGCTGGGCTTCTCGCCCAAGTTCGGTGCGCTGATCCAGGCCATTCCCCTGCCCGTGATGGGCGGTGTCTCCATCGTGGTGTTCGGCCTGATCGCCATTGCCGGCGCCAAGATCTGGGTGGACAACAAGGTGGACTTCTCCGACACCAAGAATCTGATCGTGGCTGCCATCACCCTGATCCTGGGCACCGGGGAATTCACGCTGAGGTTCGGCGAATTCGCGCTGGGCGGCATCGGCTGCGCCACCTTTGGCGCCATCATCCTGTATGCGCTGCTGACCATGGGCGAGCGCAAATCTGAAACCAAGGTACAGGCCAAGTGAGTGCCAACATGTAATCGGGGGAACATTCCCCTGACAGCAGCGCGGGGCCTTTGCCAAGAATCCCGGTATTAATGTTCCGCGCTGGTAACATTTCTCTCTGGAGATATGCCGCCCTACCCGGGCGGTTTTTTTTGGAGGTGCCAGCCTGAGCGCCGAGCATGAGCCGCAAGAATGCCAGCGCGTTGGCGCCGGTCAGGCTCGCGTGCCGGGCCGGGGCCTCTGAGTTTGGAGCATGCAATGTCCATCGCAGATCGCGTACGTTACCCAGAATTCCTCTCGCGCGTCATGACGGCCGAAGAGGCCGCCGCCCTGATTCCTCACGGTGTCAATGTCGGCATGAGCGGCTTTACCGGAGCCGGTTATCCCAAGGCGTTGCCACAGGCCATAGCGGCCCGTGCCAAGGCCGAGCATGCCCAGGGCAAGCCCTACAAGATCAATGTCTGGACCGGCGCGTCCACCGCCGCCGAATGCGACGGCGTGATGGCCGAAGCCCACGCACTGGGTCAGCGTCTGCCCTTCAACACCGATCCCATCGCGCGCAAGGCCGTGAACTCGGGTGAGATCGACTTCATCGACATGCACCTGTCCCATGTGGCGCAGCATGCCTGGTTCGGCTTTCTGGGCCATATGAACATCGCCGTGATCGAGGTGCTGGGCGTGACCGCCGACGGCCTGCTGATACCGTCGACTGCCGTGGGCAACAACAAGACCTGGCTGGAGATCGCCGACAAGGTGATTCTGGAAGTCAACACCAAGCCACCCGCCCGGATGGAGGGCATGCACGACATCTACTACGGCACGGCCATCCCGCCGCGCCGCATGCCCATCAACATGACGCATGCCGACGACCGCATCGGCGATGCCTACCTGAAGGTGGACCCCGCCAAGGTCGTGGCCGTGGTCGAGACCCACAAGGGCGACCGCGACAATGTGTTTGCCACACCGGACGAGAACTCCCAGAAAATAGCCGGCTACATCATCGACTTTCTGGCCCACGAGATGAAGATGGGCCGCCTGCCAAAGGAAATGCTGCCCATCCAGTCGGGTGTGGGCAATGTGGCCAATGCCGTGCTGGCAGGCTTGCTGACCGGCCCGTTCGAGAACCTGCTGGGCTTTACCGAAGTGCTGCAGGACGGCATGCTGGATCTGCTGCGCGCGGGCAAGATGAGCAAGGCCTCGGCCACCTCCATCTCGCTGTCTGCCGCGGCTTACAAGGATTTCGAGGACAACATCGACTTCTACCGCGAGCGCATCATCCTGCGCCCGCAGGAAATCTCGAACCACCCCGAGCTGGTGCGCCGCCTGGGCATCATCGCCATGAACTCGATGATCGAGGCCGACATCTACGGCAACATCAACTCCACCCATGTCATGGGCACAGGCATGATGAACGGCATCGGCGGCTCGGGCGACTTTGCTCGCAACGGCTATCTGTCCTTCTTTGTCACGCCTTCGGTGGCCAAGGACGGCAAGATCAGCTGCATCGTGCCCATGTGCTCGCATGTGGACCACACCGAGCATGACACCCAGATCATCGTCACCGAGCAAGGCCTGGCCGATCTGCGCGGCCTGTCGCCCAAGCAGCGTGCGCAAGTCATCATCGACAGGTGTGCCCATCCGGACTACCGCGCCCAGCTGCAGGATTATTTCGACCGCTCGCGCCAGCAGGGTGCACAGCACACGCCGCATATCCTGACCGAGGCACTGTCCTGGCATCAGCGCTTCATGGACAAGGGCGATATGCGTAGCTGAGCTACCCCCCTGAGCCGCTGCACCTGGGCGGCTCCGCGGCTTCCCCCCAGGGAGACGACACCCTTGCTGCGGGGCGGCGGGGCCGCCTAGGCCCTTGCTTGGTGTCTCTGACTCGGGGTGTGGGTGGGCTGACCGCTGCGAGCTAGTCCGCTTGGTGCTGGCGTCTGCTGCTCCAAGTCCTTAGCATCGAAGGACGCTCTGTAAGGAGCGTCCTTTTTTCATGCACCACAAGGACTGGTATGGCGATCTGGACCCGAGAGCTTGAGCTGAAAGCGCTGAACGCAGGCAGCGCAAACACTGCAATTTCCCACCTGGGCATTGAGTTCACCGAATACGGCGACGACTATGTGCGCGCACGCATCCATGTGGATGAACGCACCTGCCAGCCCTATGGCATTTTGCACGGCGGTGTCAGCGTGGTGCTGGCCGAGACGCTGGGGTCGATGGCCGCGGCCTGTAGCATTCCCGAAGGCTACCGCTGCGTGGGCCTGGGCGTGACTGCCAATCATGTGCGAGCAGGCCGCAAGGGCAGCTGGATCACCGCCACGGCGCGGCCCACGCACCTGGGGCGCACCACGCATGTCTGGGCGGTGGAGCTGCGTGATGAAGAGGGCAAGCTGACCTGCAATTGCAGTCTGACGATGGCGATCCTGCCGCCCGAGGCCGCAAAGAATGTGCGACTGGATGCGGCTTCGTTGGGTGGGGTTCAGTAGGTTTTGGTTTGCGAGACCGCTTTGTTTTGAGGATATACGCCGGGCGAGTCCCGGCCTCTGTCCATAAATCAGGTACCCAGTTTCACTCCAAACATCAAACAGAGGAGGTCTCAAAAGCTTATCTATCAGGCGTGAACAGCTATCAAAACAAGACGACAGTCAAACTCCCAACAACACCGACAACCTCTCCGGCTGCTGCAGCACATCCGCGGACTCGGCCTGCAAGGCCAGTCGGCCTTTTTCCATCACCACGGCTTTGTCGGTATGGGCCAGCACCTTCTTGTAGTCTCGGTCCACGATCAGCGTGGAGATGCCGGTTTCCCGAATCTGAGCAATCACGCGCCAGATTTCGGCCACCACCAGCGGAGCCAGCCCTTCGGTGGCCTCGTCCAGAATCATGAGGCGCGGATTGGTCATCAGTGCGCGGCCGATGGAGACCATCTGCTGCTCGCCGCCCGAGAGTTGATCGCCGCCGTTGGACAGTCGCTCCTTGAGGCGTGGAAAGGTTTCCAGAACGCGCTCGTAGGTCCAGCCCCGGCTGCCGTCCAGGCCGGCTCTGGCGCTCATCAAGAGGTTTTCCTTGACGGAGAGATTGGGGAATACGCCGCGCCCTTCGGGGACATAGCCAATGCCGAGACGAGCCATTTTTTCGGGGGCGGAATTCGTCACCTCCTTGCCGTCGGCAAACACCCGGCCCGAACGTGCCGCCACATAGCCCATCAGCGTGCGGATCAGCGTGGTCTTGCCCATGCCGTTGCGGCCCAGCAGGCCCACGGCCTGGCCCTGGGGCAGATCCAGCGAGATGCCGTGCAGGATATGGCTGTCGCCGTAAAAGCTGTGCACTTCCTGCAGGCTGAACATGGCATGGTTCGAAACCCCGGAAAGTGGGCGCGTGCCTGTGCCAGAGGCAGCAAGCAAGGGCTGCCCCGCAGCGATGGTGCCGTCCCCCGAGGGGGAAGCGGCAGAGCCGCTCAGGGGGGGCTTTGTTTCAAGCATGCTCTTCTTCTCCCAGATAGGCGGTGCGCACGACCGGGTCGTTGCGAATCTGATCGGGCGTGCCCGTGGCCACCACGCTGCCGTTGACCATGACGGTGATGCGATCGGCAATGCGAAAAACGGCATCCATATCGTGCTCCACCAGCAGCACGGCATGCGCGGATTTGAGCTCCTGCAGCAGCTCCAGCATGCGTTCTGTCTCTTCGGCGCCCATGCCTGCCAGAGGTTCGTCAAGCAGCAGCACGCGGGGTGCTGTGGCCAGACACATGGCGACCTCCAGCTGGCGCTTGGCGCCGTGGCTGAGGCTGCCGGCGATGCGCTCGGCATGCTGGGCAAGACCTGCGCGCTGCAGCGCAGATTGCGCCCGCTGCATGCTGGCTGCGCAATGCTGGGCCGATTCCCAGATGCGCCAGGGCCTTGGTAGGGCCTGGGCCTGGGCCGTGAGGCGACAGTTCTCCAGCACCGTGAACTCGGGAAAGATGGTGGTGCGCTGATAGCTGCGCCCGATGCCGGCCTTGGCGCGCTGCGGCTGCGGCATCTGCGTGACGTCCCGGCCTTCAAGCGCAATGCTGCCGCTGCTGGCCGCTATCTCGCCCGAGAGCATGTTGATCAGCGTGGACTTGCCTGCGCCGTTGGTGCCGATGACGGCATGGACCTCGCCCTGGTGCAGATCCAGGTCCACATTGTTCACGGCCACCAGCCCGCCAAAGCGCCGCGTCAGGCCGCGCACCGACATCTGGGGAGCATTTGCCGCATCAGCCATGATCTGCTCCTTGCTGGCCAGCGCTTGTCGACTGAGACTTCTGCGCTGCAGCCTTCTTCTGCCATTTGTCGTTGATGCCCACCAGACCCTTGGGCAGCAGCGCGACCAGCGCGATGATGGCGATGCTCAGCGTCAGCTGCCAGTGGTCTGCTGCATTGCCAACGATGGCATGTGTGCTCAGCAGCTCCTTGAGCAGCACAAAGGTGATGGTGCCCAGCACGGCACCGCGCAGCGAGCCCACGCCACCCAGAATCAGCATCAGCAGTACCTCGCCGGAGTGGTGCCAGGCCAGCAGCTCTGGGTTGACCACGGCATCGCGTGCGGCCAGCAGAAAGCCCGCCAGACCCGCCAGCGCACCGGCAATCACAAAGCCGGCGAGCTTGTAGCCGTAGGTGGCAAAGCCGGCAGCGCGCATGCGCTGCTCGTTGACGCGAATGCCGGCCAGCGCATGGCCGAAGCGGGAGTGGCGCAGCATGGCGATGAAGGCGTAGACCAGCACCAGCGCGGCCAGTACCACGAAGTACTGCGTGCTGCTGCTTTCCATGTCCAGTGCGCCTATGGCCGGGCGCTGCATCAGGTAGATGCCGTCGCTGCCGCCGAAATAGCCCACGTCGTGCACGACAAAGAAAGCCAGCTGCGCGAATGCCAGCGTGACCATGATGAAGTACACGCCCTTGGTGCGCAGACTCAGGGCGCCCACCACCAGCGCATACAGGCCCGAGACACCGGCGGCGGCGCCGAGCATGACGAGAAAGTTGCTGCCGTCCTGGCCGGCTGCCTTCACCGCCGCATAGGCACCGAGCCCGAAGTAGGCCGCATGGCCCAGGCTGACCAGCCCTGCGCCGCCCACCAGGATATGCAGGCTCAGCGCAAAGATGGACAGGATCATGATCTTGACCACCAGATCGGAGAGATAGGCCGACCAGAAGGGCTGTGCAGCAGCCAGCAGCGCTGCAGCAGCAAGCGGCAGCACCACAGCTACCCACACGCTTTTGGCGCGAATGGGGCGGCTCTGGTTGGTGACGGCCGGTGCTTCTGCATAGGCCTGATTGGATTGCGGCAGCGGCGTATAGGAGGTATCGCTCATATCAGTGATCCTTGACACTGCTTGCAGAACTGGCGTGAGCCAAGCAGGGGACATGGGGCAAGGGCCTGGCCGGCCGCCCCGCAGCGAAGGTGTTGTCCTCCTCCCGCGTGGCGAGCGAGGGGGAAGGCGCGAAGCGACTCAGGGGGAACTTCATCATCTCTTGCCCATCAGGCCTTCCGGGCGCCATACAAGGATCACGGCCATGAGCAGATAGATGCTCATGCCGCTGAGCTCCTGAAAGAACACCTTGCCGAAGGTATCCACAAAGCCCACCAGCAGCGAGGCAATCAGCGCACCGGTGATCGAGCCTATGCCGCCGATGACCACCACCACAAAGCAGATGATGAGCACGCTGGAGCCCATATTGGGGTAGACCGAACTCATGGGCGCCGCGATCATTCCGGCCAGGGCCGCCAGGGCCACGCCCACGGCAAAGACGATGCGGTACAGGCGCTTGATGTTGATGCCCAAGCCGCGCACCATGTCGCGGTTGCTGGCACCGGCACGAATCATCATGCCCAGACGCGTGCGGTTGACGGTGTAGTACATCAGCAGCGCCACCAGCAGGCAGGCAGCGGCTGCAAACACGTTGTACCAGGGGTACTGCATCATGCCCATCAAAGGGAAGCTGCCGGCCAGCCAGGCAGGCTTTTCCACGCCATGCACATCGTTGCCCACGAGGATGGCGCGCAGGCCTTCAAACACCAGAATCAGGCCATAGGTCATCAGCACCTGCTGCAGGTGATCGCGTTCGTAGAGAAAACTGAAGAATGCCCATTCGAGAAAATAGCCCAGCACCACGGCCAGCACCACCCCGGCCAGCAGCATGATGATGAAATGCTGGCCCAGGTACGGTGCGAGCGAGAACGCCACATAGGCACCGATCATGTAGAAACTGCCATGGGCGAGGTTGATCACCCCCATGATGCCGAAGATCAGCGTCAGGCCAGAGGCCAGCAGAAACAGAAGCAGTCCGTACTGAACAGAGTTCAGACACTGCACCAGAAAAGTGGCGAGATCCACGGCAATCCTTGTTGAAGCAGGAGGCTGCAAAGCGGGGCATACAGCCCGGCGAATCGTCGATTCGCGCTGGAGACGAGGCGCTCTGTCGCAGGCGGCACCGAAGGTGCAGCAGGACAGAGCAACCAGGTATCGAGGGCGGTATGGCTCGCGTCTATTACATGCGGCAGCCGCGGGCTGGGTCCGCCAGAGCCTTCACTGCCACGCTGATCTTCTTGTTCTCCTTGCCGTCAACCTTGCGCAGATAGATGTCCTGCACGGGATTGTGTGCCTTGCTCAAGGTGAAGTCGCCGCGCGGGCTGGCAATAGTGGCTTTCTCGATGGCTGTACGGAAGACGTCTTTCTTGCTGATGTCGCCACCGGCGGCCTTCAGGCCCACGGCCAGCATCTGTGCTGCGTCATAGCCTTGCACGGCATAGACATCGGGCTGCAGCTTGTAGTTCTTGGCGTAATTGGTGCGGAAGGCCTGATCGCGCGCCGTACCCAGTTCGTCGGCATAGTGCAGCGTGGTCAGCATGCCCTGGGCGGCCTCGCCCTGAGCGTCCAGCGTGCCGTCGGTCAGAAAGCCCGGTCCGTAGAGCGGAATGGTTTTGGACAGGCCAGAGGCGTGATAGTCCTTGACGAATTTCACGGCACCTGCGCCCGCGAAGAAGGAGAACACGGCATCGGGCTTGGCCGCTGCGATCTCGGTCAGCAGAGCCTGGAATTCGACGTTGGGAAACGGCAGCGTCAGCTGCTTGCTGACCTTGCCGCCGCTTTTCTCGAAGCCTTCCTTGAAGCCGTTGACGGCCTCTTCACCGGCAGCGTACTTCCAGGTCAGGGTCATGGCATTTTTCTTGCCTTCCTTGGCTGCGACCACGCCCATGGGGTAGGCCGTCTGCCAGTTGGAGAAGGAGCTGCGGAAGATATTGGGAGCGCACATGGGGCCGGTGACTGCATCGGCTCCCGCATTGGGCACGATGAGCACGGTGCCGCTTTCCTTGGCGGCCTTGGCCATGGCCATGGCCACGCCGGAGTGCACGGTGCCGACGATCACATCGACCTTGTCGCGCTTGATGAGGCGGTTGACGTTGTCCGTTGCCTTGGCGGGATCTGACTCATCGTCGACCTTGAAGTATTCGATCTCGCGCCCGCCCAGCTTGCCGCCTTGCTCGGCTACCTGCATGCGAAAGCCGTTCTCGATCGCCACGCCCAGGGCTGCATAAGTGCCGCTGAAAGGCAGCATGAAGCCGACCTTGATCTTCTCCTGCGCGATGGCGCTGCTGCCGCTTGCGGCGGCAGCCAGTGCGATTGCGCTCCATATTGCCCATTGCTTGCTCATGCTTGTCTCCTGCTGGTTGATGGACGAATGCCGGCTTACTCTCAGATCAACGGTTATGACTGGCTGTGGTGCTGGGGTTGGCACTGATGCACGAGCGCACTCTAACAACTTTAGGTTTAAAGCAATACCAGCGATTGCCCTAGTTTGTGACTACTGTTTTGATAGCTTCTTGCAACCTTGCGATAAGCAATTAGCGCGGCTTGGATTCCAGCTCACGCAAACGAAAGCGCTGGATCTTTCCTGTCGCGGTCTTTGGCAGCTCATCGACAAATTCAATGAAGCGCGGGTATTTGTAGGCGGCCAGCCGATTCTTCACAAAGGCCTTGAGTTCAGCCTCGCTGGCGCTCTGGCCGGGCTTGCACACCACATAGGATTTGGTCTTGGTCAGGCCCTGTTCGTCGGTCACGCCGATCACGGCCGCCTCCAGTACGGCAGGGTGCTGCTGCAGCGTGGATTCGACCTCGAAGGGCGAGACATAGATGCCGCTGACCTTGAGCATGTCGTCGCTGCGGCCTGCATAGGTGTAGTAGCCGTCTGCATCGCGCACATATTTGTCGCCGCTCTTGAGCCAGACGCCCTGGAAGGTGTCGCGTGTCTTGTCACGGTTGGCCCAGTACATCAGGGCGGCGCTCGGGCCCTTGATGTAGAGGTCGCCGATCTCGCCGTCGGCCACGGGCTGACCGTCCTCGCCGCGCAACTCCACCACATAGCCTGGTACAGGCTTTCCCGTGCTGCCGTAGCGTATGTCGTCCGGGCGGTTGGAGATGAAGATGTGCAGCATTTCGGTGGAGCCGATGCCGTCCACGATATCGGCGCCGAAGCGGGCCTTGAAGCGCTGGGCAATCTCGGCCGGCAGGGCCTCGCCCGCCGAGGAGCACATGCGCAGGCTGACCTGCTCGCGTGCAGGCAGGGCGGGGTGAGCCAGCATGCCCGCAAAGCCCGTCGGCGCGCCGAAAAACACCGTGGGCTGGTGTTCGGTCCAGCGCCTGAAGGTGGCTTCCGGCGTGGGGCGCTCGGCCATCAGCACCACACTGGCGCCCACGCTCAAGGGGAATGTCAGGGCGTTGCCAAGACCGTAGGCGAAGTAAAGCTTGGCGGCGGAAAAGCAGACATCGTCTTCGCTCAGGCCCAGCACCGGCTTGCCATACAGCTCGGCCGTCCAGTAGGGGTTGGCGTGGGTATGCACCGCGCCCTTGGGTTTGCCGGTGGAGCCCGAGGAATACAGCCAGAAGCCGGGGTCGTCGCCCATGGTTCTGGCGGCATGAGCGAGCGGCGTTTGCTGCTGCAGCCAGGGCTGCAGCGGCTCGAAGGCCGGCGGCAGGCCTTGCGGTGCTTCATCGGGCCTGGCGACCCAGATATGGTTGACCTCATGCTGCGCCTGCTCCAGGGCCTGCTGCACCACGGCAACCAGCGCGCCATTGGTCACGATCGCCTGAGCACGGCAATGCTCGAGCATATAGGCATAGTCGGCGGCCGTGAGCAAGGTATTCACCGCCACCGGCACCACGCCTGCGTACATGGCGCCGAGAAACGAGACCACCCACTCGCGCATATCGTGTATGACCAGCAGCACGCGCTCCTCGCGATGGATGCCGGCAGCGAGCAGGCCATGGGCCAGGCGGCGCGCCTGCTCCTGCAGCTGGGCATAGCTGAGCGTGCCCTGGTCATCGGTGTAGGCGTTCTTGTCTCCCCGCAGCTGGTTGAGATCGAACAGATGCTGGGCGAAGTTGAAGGGCTGACTGAAGTCTGTCATGGCTCATGCTCCCGTCGTTTCGGCCAGCGCCTTCAGAACCTGTGGTGCGGCTTGTATGGCGCTTTTGCGATGATAGAAGTCCAGTGCCCGCAGGCCGCCGAGTTCGGAGCCGCCGCCGGCGCGGCCCGGACCGCCATGCAGGGACTGGGGCATGACATTGCCGTGGCCGGTATGCAGCCTGGCGACAGCGGGGGTTACTACATGCACGCGGCCATGGCTGGCTGCGAGATCGGTGGCGGCTGCGGCCAGTGCCTTGTCGTCATCGCCATAGATCGAGCAGACCAGCGAGCCCTGTCCGCGATGTGCAAGTGCCAGGCCATGTGCCAGGTCACGGTAGGGCATGAGAGTGGCCACGGGGCCAAAGACTTCCATGTCATGCACGAGTGCACTGCCATCGGGGTCCTGTGTTCCCAGCAGCACGGGCTGGGCGCAGGCGGCAATCGCCGGGTCGGCATCGATCAGCGCATTGCGCCGGCCGTCATGCAGGGCCGTCGTGTGCTCCAGCAACCGGCCCAGGCCCTGCTGCACGCTGTCGTACTGCTCGCGGCTGACCAGAGATCCCATGCGCACAGCGTCGTTGCGTGGGTTGCCTACGGTGATTTTGGCCAGTTGTGCACCGATGGCCTGGGCCACACCGTCGTACAGAGCTTGCGGTACCAGCACGCGGCGTATGGCCGTGCATTTCTGGCCAGATTTGACCGTCATTTCGCGCACCACCTCACGCGCCAGCAAGGCGGCAGCTTCGCTGTCCGGGCCATGGCCGGGCAGCAGCAGCGCACAGTTCACGCTGTCGGCCTCGATATTGCTGCGCACCGAGTGGCGGGCTATGGCCGCGTGAGAACGTATGGCCGAAGCCGTCTCCGCAGACCCCGTGAACGAGACCACATCCATGGGCTGCAACTGATCCAGCAAGCCGGCGGAACTGCCGCAGACGATGGACAAAGCGCCCGGCGGCAATATGCCGGCATCGATCACATCCTTGACCATGCGCTGGGTCAGCCAGGCGGTGGCCGTGGCCGGCTTGACGATGACGGGGACGCCCGAGAGCAAGGCCGCAGCTGCTTTTTCCCACAGCCCCCAGGCAGGGAAGTTGAAGGCGTTGATGAACAGCGCCACGCCGCGTGTCGGAACCTGGATATGCCGGGACAGAAAAGCGCCGTCCTTGGCCAGCTCCACGGCTTCGCCGTCGCTCAGATGCCTCGCATCTCCGAGCGCCGCGCCCCATCTGGCGTATTGGTTCAGGGTGTAGATGCCGCCGTCCACATCGACGGCAGTATCGTTTCTGACGGTGCCGCTGTTGGAGGTGGAAATCTCGTAATACGCATCGCGCCTGCTTTGCAGCAGGGTCGCGATATCGACCAGCAGTCTGGCGCGCTCCGCATAGCTCAGCGCGCGCAGCGCCTTGCCGCCAGTATCGCGTGCAAAGGCAAAGGCAGAGCCCAGATCAAGCCCTGTGGCATCGACACGCACCAGCTCTGCTCCCAGTACCGGGTCGCGTAACAAACTGCCCGGGCCGCTGCCGGTTTGCCAGCGGCCAGCCACATGGTTGGCCAGTAACTCGGTCATGGGGGTCTCCTGAAGTGCTGTTCTGATCAGCATCAAATCCTTGATGAAACATGCAATATTGTGCGTGCAATCAAAAGATAAATACGTGACAATGCAGTGTCAAGCAATATATTGCATGATTCGCGTTAACCCCGACTGTTTATCATTCACGGCCTCTGAGGAGCTTTATGGATCAGTTAGACATGGCATCCGCGTCGGTTGCGGAAGGGGATGAAGCAGGCAAAAGCCCGCTGCTGCAGGCCTTGGGCGAGAGGGTGCGCAATCTGCGTGCGCGTCGCGGTCTCACGCGCCGCGGGCTGGCTTCGGCGGCCGTGGTGTCCGAGCGCCATCTGGCCAATCTCGAATACGGCACGGGCAATGTCTCCATCCTGGTGCTGCAGCAGATCGCGCATGCACTTCAGTGCAGCATGGCCGAGCTGCTGGGCGATGTGACGACGGCCAGTGCCGAATGGCTGTTGCTGCGCGAATTGCTGGAAGGCCGCAGCGAGGCCGATTTGCAGCGCGTGCGACTGGCGGCCGGAGAGATTCTGGGAACGGCGCCCATGGGCGATCCGCACCGGGCTTCGCGCATTGCCCTGATAGGCCTGCGTGGCGCGGGCAAGTCCACGCTGGGGCGTATGCTGGCAGAGCAGCTGAATGTGCCGTTTCTCGAGCTGAACCAGGAGATCGAGCGAGTGGCCGGTTGCAGCGTGCGCGAGATTTATGACCTCTATGGAGCTGGCGCCTATCGTCGTTACGAGCGCCGCGCACTGGAAGAGGCCGTGCAGATCTACAGCGACGTGGTGATTGCCACGCCGGGAGGCATTGTCTCGGACCCCGCGACCTTCAACGAGTTGCTCAGCCACTGCACCACGGTCTGGTTGCAGGCCCAGCCCGATGAGCATATGAGCCGTGTCGTGGCCCAGGGCGACACGCGGCCCATGGCGGCCAACCCCGAGGCCATGGATGATTTGCGCCGGATTCTGGACGGCCGATCGGCCTTTTATTCCAAGGCCGACCATGTGCTGGACACCAGCGGAAAGAGCGTGGCGCAAAGCCTCAAGCAGCTGAAAGTGCTGGTCGCAGCCTGACTATATTCAGGCGGGCAGGGCGCGCTGAAGTATGGCCGCAATGTCGAGCCCAGCCGGGTCGAATGCTCCGACCACCATGGCCCCGTTCTGCGCGCCCAGGCGGGTGTGGATGAAGCCATCGGCCATGGGGTCGGGTGCATGTCTGTGCAGCAGGCAGGCCTGGGCCAGCAGACACAAGTCCTGCACCAGTCGGCGGGCCTGCGGCTCCAGCGCCTCGGGGGAATCGGACAGGCGTTTGGCCAGCGATTGCGCCGTGGACGTCAACAGGGGCTGGCCGGCAGCCATATCGCCGAGATCCTGCAACAGCAGGCGCGTGGCCTCGGGCTCTCGGCCCATGGCGCGCAGCACATCGAGACACATCACATTTCCAGAGCCTTCCCAGATGGAGTTGACCGGCGCTTCGCGGAACAGGCGCGCGACTATGCTGTCCTGTACATAACCGTTGCCGCCAAAGACCTCCATGGCTTCGCCCGTGATCTCCACCGAGCGCTTGCAGACCCAGAATTTGGCGGCCGGAGTCATGATGCGCTTCCAGGCGCGAGCCAGCAGATCGCCTTCGGCCTCCAGCTCATAGGCCTGAGCCAGATGCATGGCGAGCTGCATGGAGGCTTCGCTTTCGAGGGCCAGGTCCGCGAGCACGGTGGCCATCAGCGGCTGATCCGCGAGATGTCTGCCAAAGGCCGAGCGCTGGCGCGCATAGGCAATCGACTGCACGGTTGCGCTGCGCAAAATGGCCGCGCTGCCCAGCACGCAGTTCAGCCGCGTGTAGCTGGCCATTTCGATGATGGTGGGAATGCCTCGGCCTTCCTCGCCCATGAGAATGCCCCAGGCGTCCTGCAGTTCCACTTCCGAGCTGGAGTTGCTGCGGTTGCCTACCTTGTCCTTGAGGCGCTGCACACGCACGGGATTCTTGCTTCCGTCGGGGCGCCAGCGCGGCACGAAAAAACAGGCATGACCGCCGAGCTCACCGCTTGCCGTGGCCATGCGAGCCACCACCAGATGGGCGTCGCACATGGGGGCCGAGAAAAACCATTTGTGGCCGCGCAGCAGATACTCGCCGCCGCGACCTCCCTCATGCACGGGGCGAGCCACCGTGGTGTTGGCGCGCACGTCCGAGCCGCCCTGTTTCTCTGTCATGCCCATGCCTATCCAGATGGATTTTTTCTGGCTCAAGGGCAGATCGCGTGCGTCGTACTCGTGGCTGAACAACCGAGCCTGCAACTGGCTCCATAGCTGGGGCTCTTTTTGCAGCACGGGGATGGCCGCGGTGGTCATGGTGGCTGGGCATAGCGTGCCTTGCTCCACCTGGCCGTGCAGGTAAAAGCCGGCGGCCCAGGCGCTCCAGCGGCCGCGGCTTGGGCTCTCAAAGGGCAAGGAGATCAGGCCCTGTTTGCGATACAGCTCCATGAGGCGGTGCCAGCTGGGGTGGAATTCCACGGCATCTAGCACACGCCCGCGTGCGTCAAAACGCTGCAGCTCGGGCGTATGGCGGTTGGCGAGTTCGGCATGCTCCCAGTTGTGCTTCTCGCCAAGCTGTTGCGCAAAGCGGTTCAGAGCCGGCACAAAGCCCTGCGCCTGCTGGCGCTGCAGCACTTCCTGCAAGGCCGCATCGGCCTGCAGCAGATTGATGCCGGTCAGCTCATCGAACTGGTTGAAGACGTCATGGGTGTCCAGGGCCTGCATGCGATCACTCCTGTGGCTGTGCGCTCGTCACAGGCCAATATAGAGCGCAGCATGGCTGACGCAAAGCGGGTTTTCAGCCGCCTTGTCGCTGGTGTTCAGCGCCTGCGTGCCTGCTCGTACAAGCCCATGACGCGCGGCACGTTACCCTCCAGCTGGCGTATGCGATCGGGGCCTGTAGGGTGAGTGGAGAGAAAGCCTATGCCGCCTTCGCCCGTGGCCTGACCCATCTTGCGCCACAGACTCAC
This sequence comes from Comamonas sp. F1-6, assembly GCF_039581415.1. Lineage (NCBI taxonomy): Bacteria > Pseudomonadati > Pseudomonadota > Betaproteobacteria > Burkholderiales > Comamonadaceae > Comamonas > Comamonas sp. F1-6. The sequence continues at coordinate 214,028 of NZ_JBCPWN010000005.1, read as the reverse complement.
GGCGGCCTGCGGGTTGTAGCCGGCGCGTGCGGCCAGTTCCAGTCCGACCAGGTCGGCATCGCTTTCGTCATTGCGGCTGAACTTGAGGCTGAGCAATTGCCCGCCCAGGCGTGCAGCGGCATTGCCGATATCGCCCAGACCCAGCAATTGCGCGCCCAGCGATATGCCTATGCTGGTGGCCTGGTTCTTGGCCAGTTGCTCGCGCGAATGCTCGCGCAGGGCATGGGCCATCTCGTGGCCCATGATCATGGCGATCTCGTCGTCCGTCAGCTTGAGCTGGTCGATGATGCCTGTGTAGAAGGCGATCTTGCCGCCGGGCATGCAGAACGCGTTGATCTGCTTGCTGCCTATGAGGTTGACTTCCCAGCGCCATTGGCTGGCGCGCGGGTTCCATTGCGCGGCATAAGGGATGAGGCGCTGGGCAATGCTGCGCAGGCGCTGCAGCTGCGGGTTGCCGGCGTCTGCCAGCGCGCCCTGGGCCTTGGCCTTTTGCAGCAGCTCCTGGTATTGCTGGGTCGCAGAGTTTTCCAGCGTCTCGGCCGGCACCAGCTGGCGCATCACCGATGCCTTGCCGACCTCCACCTGCGCATGCGCTGGCGCGTGCATCAGCGCAGCACAGACCAGTGCGGGCAGCAGGCAGTTGCGGGTGGCGGGCAGGCGCAGGGATGAGATGAGGGCGTGCATAAGCGCCAAGTCTATGCGAGCTGTAGTCTGCCTCGGGTCAGACGGTTTCTGCAGTCTTGCGCTCTGCCTGTACTACCAGCCACAGACCGCCGATCACGCCGAGCAGACCGATCACGGACCACCAGGCGGGGCGCTCGCCAACCACCAACAGCGACAGCGCAAAAGCGGTGATCGGCTCGGCCTTGCTCAGTGCCACGCCGGTCGCGGCAGACATGCCGCGCAGGCCCACGGAGAACAGCAGATAGGCAAAGCCCGTGGCGAACATGCCCAGATAGATCACCACTGCCCAGCCGCTGGCGCTGATCTGCAGCGGCCCGCCCAGCCAGGCCGAAACGGGCAGTGACAGCAGGGCCGCGCAGGCAAACACCCAGGCATTGACCGTGGCCACGCGCGATTGCAGCACCAGTGCCTGGTTGACCAGCGCGTAGGCGGCATAGGACAGACCGGCGAGCAGACACAGGGCCATGCCCGCCCATGGCAGATGCTGTCTGTCGGTGGCGGCCAGCGCCATGACAATGCCTCCGCCCACGCCGGTGCAGGTACCCAGCCACCATTGGAGACTGGGCATGCGCTTTTGCACCACGGCCTGCATCAGGCCGGCCCAGATGGGACCGCTGCCTATGGCCAGCGCCGTACCCAGGGCTACGCCGCTGGCCTTGACGCCGGCAAAGAAGCTGAGGTTGTAGATGGCCATGCAGAGGCCGCAGAACACGATGCGCGCCCAGCGCATGGGCTGGCGCGCATGGCCTCGGTCCAGCAGCAGCGCCAGCGCGCCAAAGAACAGCGCGGCCATGACCATGCGCAGGCCGCCCACCCAGTAGGGCGAGAGCTGTGCAGGCGCGAAATGCTGTGCCGTGCCCGTGGTGCCCCAGAGCATGGCGGCGGCCAGCACCAGGCCGACAGGGCCCAAGGCGCTGCGGGGTGATGGGGAAGAGATAGCGGAAGTGACAGACATGAGTGAGCCATCATGCGCGGGCCCGGGCCACCCATCTGTCGAGAAACGCTTGAAGTGAGGGGGCGGCTCAGCGGCGCTCACGCAACTGGCGCGATGTCAGGCCGCGCTCGCGCCGCAATGCATAGGCCAGGGCGCTGGCCGATGCGTAGCCGCAGCGCAGCGCGGTCGCTTCGAGTGCCGCCCCCTTTCTGAGCTGCAGCACGGCAGCGTCCAGACGCAGGCCGCGAAGCCAGTCCTGCGGCGTGCGATCCGTCAGCTCCACGAAACGGGCATGGAACTGGGCCACGCTCAGATGCACCAGGTCCGCCAGCCGGGCCGTGGGCCAGCTTTCATGCAAAGCCGCCTGCACTTGGCGCTGCAGCCACAGCAGATCCATGCCGCGACGTTGCAGCAAGGTGGGAGCCTGCAGCACCAGCGCCATCTGCGCGGCGGCTGACAGGCTTGATTGCGGAAAGCGCAACGCCGGGGGCACGGCAAAGCGGCGCAGCTTGTCCAGCCCCTGGATCATGGGCGCATCGATCACCAGCACCTGGGTTTGCGGTGCTGCCAGATAGCCGTGGCCGGTACCTGCGGGTATGACCATGCCGCAGGCGCTGTCCACAAAGCTGGGCCTGCCACCCACCTCCAGCTCCATGCGGCCCTGCAGCGCAAACAGAATCTGGGCATGGTCATGGGCATGGGCCTGATGCTCGCCGCTGTAGCTGCGCACCGATGCCTGTGCCTGGTCAAGCACGGGGTGCGGGGATGCGGTGTCACGGCTCATGGCTAATCTTGCTTGCTTACAGAAAGAGACGGTGATCCGGCCAATGGTAGCGCCCGGCGACTGGCGTGGGCAACCGATAATGCCCTCTGCCTCAGAGAACCAGACCATGACCGAGTCGTCCCAAACAAGTCGCAACCCCTCCTCCGCAGATGTCGTCATCAAGCCCAAGCGCAGCTGGAGCCAGGCCTTCAAGGTCTATGCCCAGCCCACCAGCCTGCGCATGCTGGCTTTGGGTTTTTCGGCCGGCCTGCCGCTGTTGCTGGTACTGGGTACCTTGAGCTTCTGGCTGCGCGAAGCCGATATCGATCGCACGACGATCGGCTTCCTGAGCTGGGTGGGTCTGGCCTATGCCTTCAAATGGGTGTGGTCTCCGCTGGTGGACCGCTTGCCCTTGCCGGCACTGACGCGCATGTTTGGGCGTCGCCGCAGTTGGCTGTTGTTTTCGCAGCTGCTGATCGTGGCGGGCCTGCTCGGCATGTCCTTCATGGACCCCAAGCAATCCCTGCAGCCGCTGGTGTTGTGCGCGGTGCTGGTGGCTTTCGGCTCGGCTACGCAGGATATTGCGCTCGATGCCTATCGCATCGAGTCCGCCAAGGTCGACGATCAGGCGGCTCTGGCGGCCACCTACCAGACCGGCTATCGCCTGGCCATGATCTGGGCTGGCGCCGGCGTGCTGTGGGTGGCGGCCCAGGTCCAAGGTGATGTGCAGGGCTATATGGTGCAGGCCTGGCATGTGGCCTACACGGCCATGGCGGCGAGCATGCTGGTGGGCATGATCACGGTGCTGCTATCGCCCGAGCCTGAAGCCCGTCCCATGGCACCGGCACGCAATGCGGCCGAGTGGATCAAGGGCGCGCTGATCGCTCCGTTTGCCGACTTCATAGGCCGCTACCGCTGGCAGGCGTTGCTGCTGCTGGCGCTGATTGGTCTGTATCGCGTGAGCGACGTGGTCATGGGCATCATGGCCAATCCGTTCTATGTGGACATGGGCTATACCAAGGAAGAGGTGGCTGCCGTGACCAAGGTGTTCGGCGTCATCATGACGCTGCTGGGTGGCTTTGTGGGCGGCACCATGGCGGTGCGCTGGGGCGTGATGCGCGTGCTGATGCTGGGCGCGGTGCTGTCGGCCTGCACCAATATTCTGTTTGCCTGGCTGGCTACGCGCGGCCACGATGTCTCGGCGCTGGTCTGGGTGGTCAGCGCCGACAATCTCGCCGGGGGAATCGCCTCGGCGGCCTTCATCGCCTATCTCTCGGGCCTGACCAATGTGCAGTACTCGGCCACGCAATATGCGCTGTTCAGTTCGATGATGCTGCTGGCCCCCAAGTGGCTGGCGGGTTTCTCGGGGGCGTTTGTCGATGCTTATGGTTACGAGGCGTTTTTCCACACCACGGCGTTGATGGGCTTCCCCGTGCTGCTGCTGATTTTCCTGGCATCCAGAGTAAAAATTGGCGCTGACGCTTGATGAACAAGCACTGACAGCTATTGTTTTTGAGCGACTCGGCGTTTACCCAACTTTACGCACCAGACAAGAGCAGGTCACCTGCGTGCTGCAGCATGGCGTCTTGAAGAAATACCGAGGCGCGAGCATGACTACACTGCCCCCTATGAGCACGCACCAACTTCTGATGATTGAGGACGACGTTCGCCTGGCGCAAATGGTGAGCGATTACCTGGGCAATAACGGCCTGGAAGTGACCCATATGGCTGACGGCAAAAGCGGCCTGGAACAGCTGCAGCCCAGCGATGGCGGCTCGGTCGAGCTGCCCGATCTGGTGATCCTGGACCTGATGCTGCCCGATATGGACGGCCTTGAAGTCTGCCGCCGCATACGTTCCATGCCTGGTGCCCCCGCACAGGTTCCGGTGCTGATGCTGACCGCCAAGGGTGATCCCATGGACCGCATCATCGGCTTGGAGCTGGGCGCCGACGACTATCTGCCCAAGCCTTTCGAGCCGCGCGAGCTGCTGGCCCGCATTCGCGCCATCCTGCGCCGTAAAGGCAGCGAGAGCCAGGCGGCCCCCGCCAATGCCGTCATGCGCTTCGGCAGCCTGGAAATCGATCGTGATGCCCGCACCGTGTCGGTGGGCGAGCAGCAGGCCGATCTCACTTCCTACCAGTTCGACCTGCTCGTGGCACTGGCCGAGCGCGCCGGTCGCGTTCTGACGCGCGACCAGATCATGGAAGCCGTGCGCGGCCGCGAACTGGAGGCCTTCGACCGCTCCATCGACGTGCACATGGGCCGCATCCGCGCCGCCATCGAGGCCGACCCCAAGGCTCCCAAGCGCATTCTCACGGTGCGCGGCGTGGGCTATGTCTTTGCCAAGCAGCAAGACTGATGAAGCTGCTGCACATCTTCTCCCAGCGCCTCTATCTGCGCATCTGGCTGGCCGTGGTGGTCGGCGTGGCCGTGCTCACGCTGTGCGTGGCCTGGGCCTGGAATATTGCCGAAGAGCAGCGCGCCCAGAACAGCACCACGCCTCCCTCGCGCGAGATGGTGCTCAAGGGCCCTGAGGGCGAGGTGCTGGTGGAGGGGCGTGGCAACCGCATCTCCGGCTCGCCCGTGGATGGCGTGCGTTTTGAAATTGCCGCCAGAGACGGGCAGGTCTATGAGCTATGGATGGCGCCACGCGAGTGGCGTGAGGGCCGACCTCCCCCGCGTGACGGAGCCGTCGCCTTCTGGCTGCGGCCGCCATTCGGCTTTCTGTGGATGCTGGGCCTGGTCGGCGTGGCAGTGGTTGTGGGCGTGTTCCCCATCATTCGCCGTCTGCTCAAGCGTCTGGAAAACCTGCAGCGCGGCGTCAAGCGCTTTGGCGAGGGTGATCTGTCGGTGCGCGTGCCCGAGCATGGGCATGACGAGGTGGCGGATCTGGCGCACCAGTTCAACGCTGCTGCAGCGCGCATAGAGACCTTGATGACCTCTCACAAATCTCTGTTGGCCAATGCCTCGCATGAACTGCGCTCGCCGTTGACGCGCATCCGCATGGGCCTGGAGTTCATGGGTGACGACCCGGCCAGTGCACGCGCCAAGGCCGAGATCCAGCGCAATATTGGCGAGCTTGACCAACTGGTCGACGAGATCCTGCTGGCCAGCCGCCTGGACTCCAGCGAGGTCGATGTGGGCACGGTGGAGTCGGTCGATCTGATCGGTCTGGCGGCCGAGGAATGCGCGCGCATCGATGCCGATCTGGAGATGCAGACCGATGGTTCGCTTGAGGTGCAGGGGATCGCGAAACTGCTGCGCCGTGCCGTGCGCAATCTGCTGGAGAATGCGCGCCGCTACAGCGAGGGCGAGATCACTCTGTCCCTGTCCAAACAGGACGGCATGGCGTTGATTCGTGTCGAGGATCACGGCCCCGGGGTTCCCAAGGCGCAGCGCGAGCGTATCTTCGAGAAGTTCTATCGCCTGCCCGGGGCCAGCGAGCGCTCCGGCGGTGTGGGCCTGGGCCTGTCGCTGGTGCGTTCGATCGCCGAGCGGCATGGCGGCACCGTGCACTGCGAGGCACGCAAAGATGGCGGTAGCGGTGCGAGCTTCGTGATCAGCTTGCCATTGGCCTGAGCAGCAGTCCAAGGAAAAGCCCCGCAGGTTTCGGCCTGCGGGGCTTTTTGTTTCAGCGCGGCTGCTGGGCGGGGCGGCCTATGGAGACATAGCCCAGGCCATGGCTGGCAGGCAGGGCAGGCTCGTAGAGGTTGCGGCCGTCAAAAATCATTCTGTCGTTCAGTGTTGTGGCCAGCAGGTCGAAGTCCGGCGCACGGAAGATCTGCCATTCGGTCACGATGGCCAGACTGTCTGCATCCTGCACGGCAGCCAGGGGGCTGTCCACCAGCTCCAGGTCGGCACGCTCGCCGTAGATGCGACGGGCTTCCTTCATGGCAACGGGATCGTAGGCTTTCACCTTGGCACCGGCGGCCCAGAGCGACTCCAGAAGATTGCGGCTGGGCGCTTCGCGCATATCGTCGGTATTGGGCTTGAAAGCCAGGCCCCAGACGGCGATGGTCTTGCCCTCAAGCTGGCCGCTGTAGAAGGCGCTGATGCGCTCGAACAGCACATTGCGCTGGGCATGGTTGCGGTCCTCTACGGCATTGAGCAGCAGAGGCTCAAACTCGACCTCCCTGGCGGTGTGGATCAGCGCCTTCACGTCCTTGGGAAAGCAGCTGCCGCCATAGCCCACGCCCGGGTAGATGAAGTGGTAGCCGATGCGCGGGTCGCTGCCAATGCCGCGGCGCACGGCCTCCACATTGGCACCCAGCTTTTCCGCCAGGTTGGCAATCTCGTTCATGAAGCTGATCTTGGTCGCCAGCATGGCATTGGCCGCATATTTGGTCAGCTCGGCGCTTCGGACATCCATCATCACGATCTTGTCGCGATTGCGGTTGAAGGGAGCGTAGAGCTCGCGCAGCTTGGCTTCGGAAGCCGGGTTGCCGGTGCCTATGATGATGCGGTCCGGACGCTGGCAATCGCCCACTGCCGCGCCTTCCTTGAGAAACTCGGGGTTCGACACCACATCGAAAGGGTGCTGCAGATTGCGCTGTGCAAGGCCTTCGGCAATCACGGTCGAGACCTTGTCCGCCGTGCCCACGGGCACGGTCGATTTGTTGATGACGATGCGCGGCCCGTCCATGTGCTGGGCGATGGTGCGGGCCACGGCCAGCACATATTGCAGGTCGGCGCTGCCGTCTTCGTCGGGCGGCGTGCCCACGGCCAGAAAGATCAGCTCGCTGTGCGCCACGCCTTCGGCGGCATTGGTGGTGAACCGCAAACGACCCAGTTGCTGGTTGTTGATGACGAGTGCGTCGAGGCCTGGTTCATGGATGGGAATCTGGCCGGCCTTGAGTGCCGCGACTTTCTTCTCATCCACATCCACGCAAAGCACCTGGTGGCCGACATCGGCCAGCACGGCACCTTGCACAAGACCGACATAGCCGGTACCAAAGACAGTAACTTTCATACGCGATAAAAAGAGCGATACCAATCCACAAAATGCTGCACGCCCGTGGCCACGGGCATGGCTGGCGAGAAGCCGACCCAGGCTTGCAGGGCACGTGTGTCGGCCGAGGTGCTGTGCATGTCGCCGGGCTGTATGGGGAGCATTTGCTTGCGGGCGGTAATTTGCAGGGCGCCCTCCAGTGCCGCGATGTAGTCCATCAGCACGGTGGGCGAGTTGTTGCCGATATTGAAGATGCGATAGGGCGCGGTGCTGGTGCCGGGATTGGGATTCCGGCTGTCATAGCCGGCATCGGGCGTGGCGGGCTTGTCCAGCACGCGCATGATGCCTTCGACGATATCGTCGATATAGGTGAAGTCGCGCACCAGCTTGCCTTCGCCATAGACATCAATGCTCTCGCCCGCCAGCATGGCCTTGGTGAACTTGAACAAGGCCATGTCGGGGCGGCCCCAGGGGCCGTACACCGTGAAGAAGCGAAGGCCTGTGGTGGGAATGCCGTACAGGTGCGCATAGCTATGGGCCATCAGCTCATTGGCCTTCTTGGTGGCCGCGTAGTAGCTGATGGGGTGGTCCACCGCGTCGCTTTCGGCAAACGGCATCCTGGTGTTGCCGCCATAGACGCTGGAGCTACTGGCATAGACCAGATGCTCGACCTGGTGCTTGCGGCAGCCTTGCAGGACATTGCCAAAGCCCAGCAGATTCGAGTCGGTGTAGTCGTCGGGCTGATCGATGGAGTAGCGTACACCGGCTTGTGCGGCCAGGTGCAGAACTTTGCTGGGGGCTACCTCGGCAAACAGGTCGGCCATGCCTTGCCGATCCGCCAGATCGAGTTCCACAAAGCGAAAGTGGGCGTGTGGGCGCAACTCGGCGAGGCGGGCATGCTTGAGCGCCACGTCGTAGTAGTTGTTGAGGTTGTCGATGCCAACCACGGCCACACCTTGCTCAAGCAGTCGCTTGGCGCAATGCATGCCGATAAAGCCGGCACAGCCGGTGATCAGAACAGGATTCATGGGGCAATCCAGAGATATTGGTATTGCGCAGGTGTTGCGCTGGCAGGCATTTTCTCGAAAGGGATGCTCAGTGTCTGCAGCGCGGTTTTTGTCTGGGTGGTGAAGATGCCGTCCCACCAGCCCGCGACGGGCTTGTCGGCGCGTGTGATCAGCAGCAGGCCGCCTGTGGTATCGGCGCCGGCCTGAGACAGGCACTGCCTCAGCTGGGAGCCATCGGAGCAGCCCAGGGCGTAGGTTTGCGGGAACTGCGAATGCAGCATGGCCGCCAGCATATGGTCCGAGCCAACGATGACTCCCTTGCCGCTGTAGCCGGCCTGGCTCAGTTCCTGGGCCAGCGCCTTGACCGGATGGTTGAGTTCGTCGGGATCGTTCTTGCGACCGCCCTGCCAGGGGCGCAGCGTGGCCATGATCAGAAAGATCAGGGCAAAGACGATGACGAAGACGGTGAACATGCGGCCCACGCCCTGTTCCAGCAGTGCCGGGCGCCAGACATAGAGGGCCAAGGGTGCAACAGCCGTCAGAGGCAGCATCCAGCGCTGCTTGAAGTCCGTGACATCAGCTGCCAGCACCATGCCCAGCAGGCAGACGGCAATGATGAGCAGGTAGTTGCGCAGCAAAGGCCTGGCCCATTCCTGGCTGGGCAAAGACGCGTCGGTGCCGGGCTTCCAGAGTCTGGAGCGATAGCTGAGCACGGCGGCAATCAGCCACAGGCCCAAGGTCGAAAGCAGGGCCTTGAGCAGATTGCCCAGGCCTTTCAGATGCGAGGCCTCGGTGGAGATGGACATCTTCTGTACGGTCTCGGTGGTTGCCATGCCCCAGTGCGAAGCCAGCCAGAAGGCATGGGGCGCAAACACCAGCAAGCCCACCAGCGGAGCCAGCCACCAGCCCCTGGCGAAGATGGCAGAGCGGACCTGTGCCACCGTCATGGAGGCCACGAACAAGGCCCCAATGAGCATGGCATAGCTGTATTTGGACAGCATGCCCAGACCGCAGAAGAGGCCGATCAAAACAAAATTGACGGCCTGCGGCTTTTGAACCTGGCGCAGCACGGCCCACCACAAGCCCATGGTCATGGCTGTCACCATCACCGTATGAGTCTGGTCGCGCAGCGAGTCCCAGCCGAAGGGCGGCATCAGCAGCAGACCTGCGGCAACCCACCAGGCACCTTTTTGATTGAGCAACTGCCGGCCAGCCAGCCATGCCAGGCAATAGGCCAGGGCAATCAGCAGATGTTTGAGCAATGCCAGAGCCAGCACCGAAGGGCCGAGAAGCTGACAGACCGCCCATTGCATCCAGGTATACAGAGGCGGCTGCGGGCCATAACCCAGCTGCAATTGCTGGGCCCAGAGAATCTGTTCGGATTCATCCCATTTCATGCCTGCTGAAATGCTGATACGGGAAACGATATGGGCACAAACTAAAAGAGCCAGCCATATCCATGGCTTGGCATAAAGGGTCTGCTGCCAGTCTGGGCGAATAGAAGTCGAGGAGTTTGATGCCATAGGATTTGGCGGGTGCACATGTTTTGATAGTGCGCACTTACGATTGCGCTTGGCTTTGCAGGCCAAACAATGGGCCTGGCGCAAATGGCACCTAGGGTATTCAGTTAGTATAGGTGACTGTTATCCAAAATCATTGAGCATGACGTCCGTGCACGATTCCAATCCCGAAGTTTCCATCGTTGTTCCTGTTTATAACGAGTTCGATAATCTGCCCGATCTGGTGGCCCGCATTGACGAGGCCATGCGCACCCAGTCACTGAGCTACGAACTGATTGCGGTGGACGATGGGTCGACGGATGGCAGTGCCAGACGTCTGCGCGAGCTGGCCGAACAGCATCCCTGGGTGCGTGCCGTCTGTCTGGTGCGCAACTACGGCCAGTCCAGTGCTTTGCAGGCCGGTTTTGACCGGGTGCGCGGCCGGTATGTGGTCACGCTGGATGCCGACCTGCAAAACGAACCCGGCGATATTCCGCTGTTGCTGGAACGTCTGGAAAACGACCCCGATGTGGACATGATCTCGGGCTGGCGCAAGAACCGCCAGGACAAGGCCCTGTCGCGTCGCCTGCCCTCGGTGCTGGCCAACCGCCTGATTTCCAAATTCACCAATGTGCAGCTGCATGACTATGGCTGTGCATTGAAGGCCTATCGCCGCGAAATCATTGACCGCATTCGCCTCTATGGCGAGATGCACCGCTTCATTCCCTCACTGGCGCGTGATGCCGGTGCGCGTATCACGGAGATTCCGGTGCGTCACCATGCACGCACGCGCGGTGTTTCCAAATACGGCATAGATCGCACCTTCCGGGTGATTCTGGATCTGATCTTCATTGTCTTTTTCATGCGCTTTCGCCAGCGTCCGCTGCATGCCTTTGGCGGCATGGGACTGTGGATGGCAACGCCTGGCGTGCTGATCCTGCTGTGGCTGCTGGCACAGAAGATCATGGGCGAATCGATTGGCGGCCGGCCCCTCTTGATGGCGGGAGTCATGCTGGTGCTGATGGGCATGCAGTTCATCGCAGCGGGCCTGATCGGCGAGCTGCTGACGCGTATCTATTACGAGTCGGGCAGCGGCCTTCAGTACCACGCCAAGGATTACAGCGCAGCCAGGCACAAGCCCGAAGAAAAAACAGCGAAAACCGAGACTCCGGTCCTGTGAGCAAGGCGCGTAAGGCGGTTGTCCGAGCCCTGATGGGCATCGCTTTGCTGGCAGCCGTTGTCTATCTCGCCAACCCTGTGCAACTGTGGGGCCGGCTGCAGCAGGCCAGCCCCTGGTGGTTGCTGGGGGGCTTGGGGATTTCCATTGCCTCGAACGCGGTGTCGGCATGGCGCTGGCGTGCCATGGCGCGGTGGCTCGGGGCCGAGATGTCGCTGGCCTCTGGCATACGCTGGTACTTTCAGGCCATTGGCCTGAATGTGTTGCTGCCTGGCGCTGTTGTGGGCGGTGATGTCTATCGTGCGATTGCGCTGCAGAAGACCGGGCAGGCCAAGGCGGCAAGCAATCTTTCGGTGATTCTGGATCGCGTCAGCGGTTTGTGGATGTTGTGCGCGATCGGTGGCCTGGGGGCGGTGGCCTGTGCTTCCACACTGGCCCCCTGGATACACATGAACACCACGGTTTTCATCGCTCTGCTGCTTGTCGTTATCATGCTGTGGTTGCTGCTGCCTTGGGCTGTTCTGCAGGGCCTGCGCAGCAACTGGCTCAAGTTGCCTGGTGCATGGATGGAGCCTGTGCGCTTGGCGGCAAGCAGCCCGAACTTCCTGCTGCAACTGTGGGTGCAAGCCGCATCCTCGGCATTGGTGCAATTGCTGTCTGCTTGTGCGCTGGCCTGTGGCGCCATGGCTCTGGGCCTGCATTTGCCGCTGGCCGTATGGGCCTTTGTCATCGCCCCCGTGTTTTTGATGGCTGCACTGCCTGTCAGTGTGGGCGGCTGGGGCACCCGTGAAGCTGCTGCTGTGGCAGCCCTGGCTCCCTTCGGAGTCCCTGCGGTACTAGCGGTTGGGGTTGGGCTCTTGTATGGTGTCTTTGCCCTGGGCCAGGGGGCTCTGGGAGCTCTGGCCCTGGGTTTGCCGGGCAGGTCTCAGGACTGAGTTTTGGCGACTGCAGACTGGGTTTCCATTCTGCAAATACCGCCCCAGAGCACGGCAAGGCTGAAAATATAGAACATGTTTCCGCTGTTGTGCGCGAAGAACACCTGGGTCCAGCCAAAGCCGAAGTAGGCCAGCGGCAGCAGCGTGGCGGCCGCGCGCAGAGCCAGCAGCTTGGAGCGCTGCGCCGCATCGGCATGCGCCAGACGGCGCTGCGTGGGCCAGAAAATGGCTGCAGGCACGGCATAGAACGCCAGCAGCAGGATCAGACCCGGCAGCCCGCGCTTGACCCACATGTCCAGGATTTCATTGTGCGCATGCCCATATTCCATGACCGAAGGGTGGGCCAGGCCTTGATCGACCATTTGCTGCTTGGCTGCAGGGTAGCCAGCCAGTCCCCAGCCGCTGAAGGGGCGCTGTTCGATCAGATGTATGGCAAGCCGCCATTGCTCCAGACGCTGGCCGACAGAGGTCACTGCATATTTCTGCGGGTCTTGCAGATACTGTGAGACTTCCCGAGCAGCTTCGCTGCTTCGTTGTTCCAGCTTCTGGTAGGCCGGCACTGCCACGATCAGCCCGAGCAGCAGCATGGCTGCCGCCGTCATGCTGGCCAGACGCTTGTAGCCATTGAGCCATGCCATCAGCCAGATGGCCGCGATCAGCAGCGGTATCACGACCCAGGAGCCGCGGGAGTCGGAAAGAAAGGACGCATAAATACCGCATGCAGCCATTAGCCCCAGAGCTGCTGTTTGAGACTTGCTCCAGCGGCCCAGCAAAGCCAGGGACAAGGTGGCAAAACCCATATACATGGCGATGCCACCATACTGGATGGCATTGGTAAAGCCGGAGACACGTAGCATCTTGAGCACGCCGGCCTGATACGCAGCAATCGCCAGAGCACCCACACTCCCCAGAGCCAGGCCCCAGACAATGGCCGTGAGCCGGATACCTGTTTTGCTCAGATACCAGAGGCAGAGAGCGGCCAGCGCGTATTTCGCGCCATAACCCCAGCCCGCCGCCGAGAACCAGTGGTCGAAGGACAGGCTCCAGAGCAGGCCCAGCACCAGCAGAAGCCCCGCCAGCACGAAAGTCTCGCGCCTGGCAAGGCCTTGGGGGCGGGCCGCGATACAACCGGCGAGAGTCAAAAGAGCCAGGGCCGTGGATCCGTAAGAGTAGCCAGAGGGGACGCAAAGACTCAACGCAAAGAATGCAAAGCAGGCGGCATCCAGGGCATGCGCAAGAGCAGTCGCCCGCTTGCCGGTTCGAGGTGTGACTTGTGTAGGCACATTCATAGTTGTCAATCAGGTTCTCCTGCGAGGCAGTTGGCTTCAACCTACACTGCAGGTCTTGTATTCGGTGCAGAAGTGTATGTCGTCATTACCCATTGTCTTTATCAATCTGTCCAAGGATGCAAAGCGCCGCGAGCGGATGACAGCCCAGTTTTCGCAAATGGGGTTGACAGCGTCGCGCTTGCCTGCAGTGTGGTGGGCGGATCTGTCCGAGGCCGAGCAAAAACGTTACTTCTGTGCGCCGCAAAGCCATGGCCGCTACTTCAAACCCCTGAGCAACGGAGAGAAGGGCTGTTACGCCAGTCATCTGAGGTCATGGCAGCAACTCATGGATAGCGACGCTCCTGCCATGGTTGTTTTCGAAGATGATGTGCGGCTTCTGCCGGATTTGCCCCAGGCGCTGGCCGCGATTGAAGCACTGCCCGCCGATGGCAGCTGGGACATGATCAAGCTCTACGGGCGCGAGCCGGAAAAGATCGCGGATCAAGGTCCGTTGGTTCAGGGATCTTTGCAACTGATCTCCTATCAGCGGGTGCCCAGCTTTGCTGCCGGCTATGTCATCAGTCGATCCGGTGCCCGCAAGATGCTGGAGGCACGTGTTCCCTTCGATAGACCAGTCGATGTGGATATTCGCTTCTGGTTTGAGAACGACCTGCGTGTGTACGGGGTCTACCCCTCGGTCATTTCTCTGGATGACACCAGCGAGATCAGCAGCATCTGGGCCCAAAAAGAAGCACCGGCGAATCGTTTGCAAAAAATGCGCAAATTCAAGATGAAGCTGGCTTTGAGCTGGGGGAACTTTCGGGCTTCAAAGCCTCTTGTAACGGCAGTTCTCAAGCGCTGACCGGCAGCAGTCTTTGATAGTGGCACCACATCTGTTCTCGTCCGTAGTGGCTTAGTGCGTGGACACGCGCCGCTGTGCCCAGGCTCTGGGCCAGTGCTGGATTCTGGAGCAGTCTTTGCAATGCGTCTGCCATGGAGTCGGGGTCTGACTCCCGCACCCGCAGGCCGTTCACCTCGGGGGTGACGACTTCCCGGGCTCCGATGACATCGGACACCACACAGGCACAGCCTGCGGCCATGCCTTCCACCAGCGCCAGAGGCATGCCTTCCCAGTGCGTAGCCAGAACAAAGATCTGAGTTCTGGACAGTCGCTGGGGCAGGTCCGAGACATTGCCCAGGAAGCGAACCTGCTGCTCAAGTCCCAGCTCAGCCACCAGCCGCTCGGCTCTGGCCCTGAGCGAACTCTTGCCTGCGCCGGCCAGATAGAGTGTGGGCGTCAGGCCGCGTTGCCTGAGCGCGGCCAGAGCCCTGATCAGCGTGTCGTGATCTTTCTGGCGCGCAAAGCGCGACGCCATGTAAATGGCCGGCTCGCGTTCCTGCCAGCGCTGGGGCATGGCGTCTTGAGCAAAGCGTGTCAGGTCGATGCCGTTGCAGATGGCAATGCATTTTTCGGCCGGGAAGCCTCGTTCGACCAGACTGGTTCTGACGCCTTCAGAGACGCCGATATGGGCCTGGGTGAACGGCTCCAGCGCCAGGGCCTGGCGCAGACGACGCGGCGTGTAGCGCTCACGCGAGTTGTGCTCCACATGAAAGATATGCGCCACACCCTCGGCTGCAGCAGCGCGCCTGCCCCAGATATGGTCGCTGAAACCATGGGCGAACATCGCATCGGGCTTGAAGTCTCGAATGACTTTGCGCAACTCCCAGACGGTGAGTGCATGCAGCCAGTTGGACACCACCTTGACCTGCAGGCCTTGCTGGCGCAGGGCATCGATCTTGCGCTCATCCGTGCTGGGCTTGCGGCGCAGCACCAGCAGAACTTCATAGCCTGGCGTGTGTAGTGCGGCCAGACTCAGGTCTACCGCGACCTGGGTGGCACCGGAAAATCCCCCGGTCACGAAGTGCAGGATTCGGATCGGCGTTGTAGCGTCAGTTTTTGGCTCAGGGAAAGAGTGTGAGTTCATTGTTCTGATGGACAATCTGCACAGATCATTTGCGTCTATTGTTTCTTTTTGTTCTCCGCACCATGACCCGGATTCCTGCCCAATTATTCAAAAGCGCATTGAAGCTGGTTCAGCCCCGGACGCTGAAATCCTCAGCAAGCTATTGCGACGCAATACCGGTCATTGTCGAAGGCAAGGTAGCTGCTCCCGCACCGCAATTAGCGGCGTCGCCGGGCGCTGCGATTCCCAAGAAATTGTGGACCTACTGGAACCATGCTCAGCCCGACTCGTTTGTGCGCGAATGCATCCAGAGCTGGCGTTTGCAGTGTCCGGATTATGAAGTATGCCTTGTGCATCCTGGCAACCTGGCCCAGTACGTGGCACAAGAAGCTTTGCCTGCCCGGTTCCATGAGCTGCATCCCACCAAACAATCTGACTGGCTGCGCCTGTACCTCGTGGCCCTGCATGGAGGCTTCTGGTTGGATGCCAGCACCCTGCTGACGCGCTCGTTGGGCTGGATGCAGGCAGCCGTCGACTCCAGGACTGAGTTTGTGGGTTTCTATCTTGAGAAATTCACCACCCAGGTGCAGAGGCCTGTGATCGAAAGCTGGGCATTTGGCGCTTTGGCGGGCTCCGATTTCATCGTCGCCTGGCAGCGGGAATTTCACCAAGCCTTGATTGTCGAGGGAACCGAGGCCTATCTGCAGCGGCTCCAGGCACAGCCCGATTGGGTCGAGATCCGGCAGAACATTGGCGATCCCCATTACCTGCTGATCCATGTCACGGCACAGCAGGTGCTGCGCCAAAGACAGTATTCACGCATGGCATTGTTCAAGGCCGAGGACTCGGCTTATTACTATCACCATGCCTTGCGCTGGAAATGGTATTTGCTGTATCCCCAGTTGTGTCGGGTTCAGGGGCCGAAGATCAGTGCTCCCATCGTCAAGCTCCGAGGCGGAGAGAGGCGGCATTTCACGGAAATGTTCAAAGCCCACGGCGGGGCAGTGCCAGGCAGCACCTGGCATCGGGCTCTCAATCCCGAGGCATAAAAAAGAGGCTCCTATCGGGAGCCTCTTTCATGAACGGTGGTTGCTTCAATGCCCGCCAGCAAACACCTCACCGGCCTTGAGGCGGTAGGTCGTGCCGCAATAAGGGCATTTGGCGTCGCCGGTCTTGGCCACGTCCAGATAGACCTTGGGGTGGCTGTTCCACAGCTTCATGTCGGCCTTGGGGCTGGGGCAGAACACGCCACCTTGTGCGTTGAGGTCTTTGGCGGCCAGTTCGACGACGGCATTCGTGGTCATTTCTCGTGTCTTTCGTGTTTTCAATAATGAAGCATGGCCGGAAATACTGGCGCAATTGAGGTCAGAAGCACCAAGCAAGGGCCGTCCCGCAGCGACGGTGCTGTCCCCCGGGGGGGAAGCGGCAAAGCCGCCCAGGGGGTGATTTATACCAAGGTCAGCCAGTGTGCGTACTTGGGATTGCGGCCGTTGACGATGTCAAAGTAGGCCGCCTGGATTTTCTCGGTGATCGGGCCGCGGCGGCCTTCGCCGATCTGCACGCGGTCCACTTCGCGGATGGGCGTGACTTCTGCGGCGGTGCCGGTGAAGAACAGCTCGTCCGAAATGTAAAGCTCATCGCGGGTGATGCGCTTTTGCACCACTTCCAGGCCCAGGTCCTTGCAGATGTGCAGCACGGTGTTGCGCGTGATGCCGTTGAGTGCGCCAGCGGACAGGTCAGGGGTGTAGATCACGCCATCCTTGATCACAAAGATGTTCTCGCCCGATCCTTCGGAGACAAAGCCCGATGCGTCCAGCAGGATGGCCTCGTCGTAGCCGTCGTCCAGAGCCTCGGTATTGGCCAGGATGGAGTTGGTGTAGTTGCTCACCGCCTTGGCCTGGCTCATGGTGATGTTCACATGGTGGCGGGTGAAGCTGGAAATCTTGGTGCGGATGCCGCGCTGCATGCCTTCCTCGCCCAGATAGGCGCCCCAGGCCCAGGCCGCCACCATCAGGTGGATGGTGTTGCCCTTGGGCGAGACACCCAGCTTGCGGTCGCCGATCCAGGTCAGCGGGCGCAGATAGCAGGATTTGAGGCCGTTGGCCTTGACCACCTCGACCTGAGCCTGGTTGACCTGCTCCTGGCTGAATGGGATCTGCATGCGCAGGATCTTGGCGCTGTTGAACAGGCGCTTGGTGTGCTCTTCGAGGCGGAAGATGGCCGTGCCCTGTGCGGTTTCATAGGCGCGTACGCCTTCAAAGGCGCCGCAGCCATAGTGCAGCGTATGGGTCAGCACGTGGATCTTGGCATCGCGCCACTCCACCAGCTGACCATCCATCCAGATCTTGCCGTCGCGGTCGGACATCGAGGGAACAACAGGGCTCATAAAACCATCCTCTATGGGTTGTGTGTTCGGCGGGCGCTGCTGCCGGGTCGGCGGCAGCGCTTGTCTCCTGAAGCTGCCATTTTAGGGGGAGGTCGGGGCAGATGTCCGGTCTGTTGCTTGCGCATCAGCCGCCGCAGAGTCTTCCTTTTGCTCGGGACGCTGCAGCTCCCACTTCATGAGACGGCCAGCGACAAATTCGCAGGTCACATGGGACTGTGTACCGTCAGTCCAGCGGTAGATTTCCGGGCTCTGGCCCTCTTCGGACAGACGCTGACCCAGGGAGCGGGTCATGGCCACCACATGGACCAGAGGAGCCTTGGGCTTGAGCTTGGCATTGAGCATCACGGCGCTGCCCACATAGCCGATAGGCCGGTCCGACGCCTTCTTCATGATGGACATCAGGCGCGTGAAGTGCAGCAGCACCCACATGATGATGCCGCCTGCCACGGCCGCCACGCCGGGCCAGCCCGCAGAGTTGTAGGCCGCGATCACCAGCACGATCAAGCCCAGGGGAACCAAAATATTGCGCAAATTCATGGGCTTATTGTCATACGAGGGTATGGGTTTGAGTGTGCGGACAGTGCGTATGCCCGTACAGGCTGCTGTGATCAAGGGTTTTTCAAAAACAGTAGCTGTATGCGTATTTAGAGAAACGACTTCAGATTATTTACTACCTGATGTAGATGATTCACAAGCGCAGGCAGCTATCAAAATACATCAGCCAATGCCGCGCACGATGTTGATGGCTTCATCAACGCGCTCCACGGCATGGATGGTCAGGCCGGCGATCGGCTTCTTGGGGGCATTGGCCTTGGGAACTACGGCGATAGTGAATCCCAACTTTGCCGCCTCCTTGAGTCGCTCCTGACCGCGAGGGGCGGGGCGTACCTCGCCGGCCAGACCGACCTCGCCAAACGCGATAAAGCCCTTGGGCAGTGACTTGCCACGCAGGCTGGAAGTGATTGCTAACATCACCGCCAGGTCGGCTGCAGGCTCATTGATGCGCACGCCGCCCACTGCATTGACGAAGACATCCTGGTCGGCGCAGGCCACGCCCGCATGGCGGTTGAGCACGGCCAGCAGCATGGCCAGCCGGTCGCGGTCCAGGCCGACGGAGAGGCGGCGCGCGGCCGGGCCGCCCTGGTCCACCAGGGCCTGGATTTCCACCAGCATGGGGCGCGTGCCCTCCAGTGTCACCAGCACGCAGCTGCCGGGCACGGGCTCGCTGTGCTGGCTCAGAAAGATGGCGCTGGGGTTGGTCACGCCCTTGAGGCCTTTTTCCGTCATCGCGAAGACGCCGATCTCGTTGACGGCGCCAAAGCGGTTCTTGATGGCGCGCACCAGACGGAAGTTGCTGTGCGTGTCGCCTTCGAAATAGAGCACCGTGTCCACCATGTGCTCGAGCACGCGCGGGCCGGCCAGCGCGCCGTCCTTGGTCACATGGCCCACCAAAATGATGGTGATGCCCGTGGTCTTGGCCGCGCGCGTCAGATGGGCCGCGCATTCGCGCACCTGGGCCACGGATCCCGGTGCCGAGGAAAGCTGGTCCGAATACACGGTCTGGATCGAGTCGATGACCACCACGGCGGGCTGGGTGGCCTCCACGGTGGCCAGGATTTTCTCGAGCTGGATCTCGGCCAGCACATTGACCTGGCTGTTGTCCAGCCCCAGCCGGCGCGAGCGCAGCGCCACCTGGGCGCCGCTTTCCTCGCCCGTCACATAGAGCGTGGGCAGACCGATACGATGCAATGCATCCATGGCCTGCAGAAGAAGTGTGGACTTACCTATCCCAGGATCTCCGCCAATCAGCACCACGCCGCCTTCGACCACGCCGCCGCCCAGCACGCGGTCCAGCTCCTCGATACCGCTGGGGGTGCGCGCCACATCCTGGGCCTCGATGGCCGACAGCGGAGTGACGGGCTGGGCATTGGCCAGACCTGCATAGCCTTGGGGCTGGCTCAGGCGATTCTTGCCGCCCGAGGCGGAGTCGGCCAGGGTCTCGACCAGGGTGTTCCAGGCGCCGCAGCCCGGGCATTTGCCCAGCCAGCGCGGGCTGGTGCCGCCACAGGCGTTGCAGGTGAAAGTGGTTTTCTCTTTGGCCATGGGCGGCAACTATACCGACTGGCCCGGGTGGCAATTGCTGCCCCCAATGCGGAGCGGGCGACAAATTTCAGAGCCAGTAACCATAAAAAGCGCGTGTTTATATAACTGCTCCGCATGACAGGCCGATTTAGGCTACAATTGCGCCTATCGACACAGCGACTGCTGTTGAGAAACAAATTACCGCGCGATGGAGCAGTCTGGTAGCTCGTTGGGCTCATAACCCAAAGGTCGGAGGTTCAAATCCTTCTCGCGCAACCAAACAAAAAGCCTTCTGGAAACAGAAGGCTTTTTTCGTTTGGGCCTCAAAGCCGCTTGCCCTCTCCAAGAGACGGCAAGCTAGGGCCGGACCGATGGCGAAGCCGGTATCCCCCTTCCGGTTGATACCGGAGAGGGGGAAGCGGCAAAGCCGCTTCAGAGGCAGATCATGGATACAGGCCGCGCGCCTCGCGGGCATGGAGAATGCGCTTGCAGGCTACGATGAAGGTGGCGGTGCGCAGTGTCACCTTGTGCTCCTGGGCCACGGCCCAGACGCCGGCAAAGGCTTCCTGCATGATGCGCACCAGACGGGCGTTGATTTCGTCTTCGGTCCAGAAGAAGCTGGAGAAGTCCTGCACCCACTCGAAGTAGCTCACGGTCACGCCGCCGGCATTCGCAATCACGTCGGGCAGAACCAGCACGCCTTTTTCGCTGAGGATGTCGTCGGCCTCAGGAGTGGTGGGGCCGTTGGCACCTTCGATCACGAGCTTGGCCTTGATCTGGCCGGCGTTTTCCTCGGTGATCTGGCCTTCCAGTGCCGCCGGGATCAGGATGTCGCAATCCACGCCCCAGAAGGCGGCTGCATCCATGGCCTCGCCACCGGCAAAGCCACCCACGCCGCCGGTATTGCCCACATGCTCCAGCAATGCCGTCACATCCAGACCATTGGCGTTCTGAATGGTGCCTGTATGGTCTTGCACGGCCACGACCTTGGCACCGGCATCGGCAAACAGCTTGCCCGCAGTGCCGCCCACATTGCCGAAGCCCTGCACGGCCACGCGTGCGCCCTGCACATTCAGGCCGGTGAGCTTGGCTGCTTCCACGCCCACGGTGAACACGCCGCGGCCCGTGGCCTCGACGCGACCCAGCGAACCGCCCAGATCCACGGGCTTGCCCGTGACCACGCCGGTGGCCGTGGCGCCCGTGTTCATGGAGTAGGTGTCCATCATCCAGGCCATGACCTGGCCGTTGGTGTTCACGTCAGGTGCCGGAATGTCCTTGGTGGGGCCGATCAGCAGGCCGATTTCGCTGGTATAGCGGCGTGTCAGGCGCTCCAGCTCGGCCTTGGACAGCTTTCGCGGGTCGACACGGATGCCGCCCTTGGCGCCACCGTAGGGCACGTTCACGGCGGCATTCTTGATGCTCATCCAGGCCGACAGTGCCATCACTTCAGACAGCGTCACATCCTGGTGGAAGCGCACACCGCCCTTGCCGGGGCCGCGGCTCAGGTTGTGCTGCACGCGGTAGCCCTCGAAGTGGGCGATACGGCCGTCGTCCATCTCGATGGGGACATCGACGATCAGGATGCGCTTGGGGCGCTTGAGCGTTTCCACCCAGCGGGCCAGCGAGCCCAGGTAGGGGGTGACACGGTCGACCTGTTGCAGATAAATGCCCCAGGGACCGAGATGATCGGAGTTGAGGTAGGAGGGCAGAGCATGCGCTGTGGACAGCGCTGAAGAGTCTTTGGCTTGCATGATGTAGGCCTGGTTGACTGAGTGGAGCAAGGTCGTTGTAAGCCCTTGCTGTCCGGGATTCACAGTGTGCGCGCGCCGAATTTTCCTGTCCAAGGCTTCTTGTTTGAGATGCTATGCATTTTGTGCATAACCATCCGAAAGCCGCTCTGGATGTGGGCCAAGCACTGAATTGCTGACATGGAGACCGGAAATTTGCCATCATTGCCGTCATGTCTGAAAACAATGATTGCAAAAGCGGCTGGTGCGGCCCGGCACCGTTTGCCAATACCCCGCCCATAGGTCTGGCTCCCGAGTTGCAGACGCAGGACGAGGTGCTGCCCGACTGGAAGACGTTGTGGCCCGAATTGCCCGAGGACAGCTATGCCACGGCCGATGCGCTGTGGTGGTCGCGCAAACTGGGCACGGCTCAGGCCCAGGGCGCCGACGTGGCGGCGCTGATGCGCGATGCCGCCGATGCCCGTGCCGTGCAAAGCGCGCTGGCGCGCACCTGGAACTGGTGGCCCGCCGATCGCGCGCCGCGCTACTGGAAGTCCGGCGGCCCGGGCCGCAACGCCGCGCTGCTGCATGTGCCGCTGCCCGAGGACGGCATTCGCCAGGGCGTGAATCCGGTGCCTGCGCCCGACACCGTCTTCAATCTGCGCTGTGCCGAGGCCGAGATCGCCCTGCGCATAGGCCTGGATGTGAGCGCCGATCAGGCCGCAGCCCTTGATTACGACAGCGCGCTGGCGCTGGTGGATGCCGCCTGCGTGGCCGTGGAATGGGTGGATGTGCGCTGGCGCGACGGCCTCAAGGCCCCGGCCCTGGCCTTGCTGGCCGACGGCCAATGCCATGGCGGACTGGCGCTGGGCGAGTGGCAGAGCGCTTCCGTCATTGCCGGCCGCGACTGGGCCCGGCAGCTGTGCACGGTGACCGTGAATGACGGCCCGCCACAGCGCTTCACCGGAACGCACAGCCTGGGTGATCCGGCCTGGCTGCTGGTGGACTGGCTGCAGCATGTGGCGCGCGAATACGGCAGCGTGCCTGCCGGCACAGTGGTGACGACGGGAACCTGGTGCGGCTGCATGCCGCTTCAAGCCGGCGATCGCTTCGAGATGGAGTTCGACGGCCTGGGCGCACTGGGCTGGCAGTTCTGATCTGTCCCGGTAGTTTTCAAAAACAGGAGCTGCTAGCGCCTTTTGATGAATGACTTCAGATATTTTTCAATCTGGAAATCATTGAACACAAACGCCAACAGCTCTTTTTTTGAGAGCTATGTGCGAGCTCTGATGGCGGCGGCAGCTGTGTGCGTCACCGGACCTTGATGTGATCCAGCGCCGGTGCCCCGGGCGGATATTTGAGCTCCAGATTGCCCAGCACCTCGCGCAACACCGTGGCCACCATCAGATTGCGGTGGGTCTTGGAGTCGGCGGGCACGATGGTCCAGGGTGCCCAGGGTGTGTGCGTGGCGCCCAGCAGCTGGCCGTAGGCCTGCTGATAGTCGTCCCACTGGGCGCGTACCTTGAGGTCGTTCTCGTCGAACTTCCAGTGCTTGCAGGGGTCGTCCAGCCGCTGCTGCAGCCGCTCGCGCTGTTCGTCCTTGCTGATGTGCAGCATGAACTTGACGATCACCGTGCCGGTCTCGCTGAGCATGCGCTCGAAGTCGTTGATCTGTGCATAGCGCTGGGTCTGCTGCTCGGGCGTGAGCCAGCCGTTGACCACAGGCACCAGCACATCCTCATACTGGCTGCGGTTGAAGAGCACGATCTCGCCCGCACCTGGCAACTGCTGGTGAATGCGCCACAGGTAGTCATGCGCCTTCTCGGTTTCGGTGGGCGCCTTCCAGCCCACGGTGCGCACGCCCAGTGGCGACATGCGACCGAAGACCGCGCGCAGCGTACCGTCCTTGCCTGCGGCATCCATGCCCTGCAGGATGACCAGCAGCTTGAAACGCCGGTCGGCATAGAAAATATTCTGCAGCCCGTCCAGAGCCTCGGCCAGCTGGTTCACGCTGTCCTTGTCATATTGCTTGCCCTTGTCGGAGGAGAAGGGCTTGGCGGACGGGTCGAACTTCTGCAACTCCACTGCGGGCCGAGGGTGTCCGGTGGTCGAACGACTGTCCCGTGGCTGGCCCGGTTGCCAGGGCTGCCATAGCTTGCGCAGCGCCTTGTCCTTGGTCTCGAAAGGATAGACCAAGGACAAGGCGGGCGCTTTTGCCGTGGGCGCAGCGGTCCGGCTCACGGTTTTGGCGGCAGGCTTTTTGCGCGGCACAGGCCGGGAGGGCGATGGCATGGCTGCCTTGGAGGCCTGTACCGATTCACTGGTCGGAAACGGCAGGCGCTTGCGCGCTGGCTGGCGATCGGATTCGGCCTGCACGGCAGACGAGGTAGCGGGGGCGGCTTTGGCGGGCTGACGGGGCATGTATTGAAACTCCTGTGCAGTGCAAATTGATTCGCTATGGAATGACTAGCGGCTGGCGCTTGTACATTCTGCTCCTTAAGCTTTTTTGTCTTCAAGACCAGATGTTGGAGGCCAGCCCATGGCGGTTCAGCGCTCGCGCAGCAGTTGCACAAAGCGCCTGGCCGCCAGACCCTGGGCCCGCTCCTTGGACCAGACCCAGTCCACGAACAAGGTCGTGCCGTTGCTGATGTTGAGCACGGGAATTTCCATCAGCGCACCGCTGCCGATATGCGACTCCACCAGGCCCTTGGGCAGCCAGCCCCAGGCCAGGCCTGCACTTATCAGCGAAAGCGCTGCCTGGTGGCTGTCCGTGCGCCAGAGCTGTCGCGCAAACACAAAGCGCGGATCTGTCTGCTGCGGGTCGCGGCTGGCCACCAGTACCTGACGCGTGGCAGCCAGTTGCTCCACCGTGAGCTGTGGCCGTGTGGTGCGGCCCTGCTCATGCTCGGCCAGCGCCTGCTGCCAGAGTTCGAACTGCGGCGACATCACGGCTACCAGCGTCTCGCGGCCCATTTCCTGGAAACCCTCGCGCCCGTCAATGGCGGGCCGCTCGAACACCAGGGCCAGATGGGCGCGGCCCGCATGCAAAAGCTCCAGCGCATCTGCCTGGGGAGCTGCCAGCACCTCAATGGGCAGCGCAGGAAACTCGCGCACCAGCCGGTTCAGCGGTTCGCTCCAGTGCGTGGCCAGCAGTTCGGGGGCGATGGCCAGCGTCAGCCTTTCCTCCAGCCCGGCATGCAGTGCCTGAGCCTGCCAGTTCAGCAACTGCAACTGCTCGGCCAGCAGGCGCGCCTGCGGCTCGAGCGCGCGGGCGGCGGCGCTGGGCACGGGCTCGCGTCCGCTGCGGTCAAACAGCTGCAGGTCCAGCTCTGCCTCCAGCTGGGCAATGGCCATGCTGACGGCCGAGGGCACACGCCCCAGCTTGCGTGCAGCCGCTGAGAAAGAGCCTGCATCGAGCACGGCAAGAAACAGCGGAACCTGGTCGGCGCTAAAGGGCATGGTGTCGATCTGTCAGAAAAATTGAAAGGAACTGACTTTTATCTTCAATTTATAGAACATACACTGCAGCCCATGTCTCAACAAGCCTCAGCGATGGCATCCGCTTCTTCCTCTGCCGTTTCTCTCAAAAATACCGCCGCTTTTGCCACCCCCGCCAAGGCCAAGGGCCTTCAAGGTCCCAAACGTCGCATCCTCTATGTGGGTCTGTACGAAATCATTGCCATCATCGTCTCCAGCCTGATCTTCATGGCCATCGGCCAGAAGGCCAGCGATTCCGGCGTCATGGCCGTGGCTGCCTCGGTGATCGCGATCTGCTGGAATCTGAGCTTCAACCACCTGTTCGAAAAATGGGAATCGCGCCAGAGCGTCAAGGGCCGCTCCCTGATGCGCCGCGTGGTGCACGCCATCGGTTTCGAAGGCGGCATCGCCGCCATGCTGATCCCGCTGATGGCCTGGTGGTTCGGCATCTCGCTGTGGGAAGCTGCAGTGATGGAAGCCGGTCTGCTGGTGTTCTTCATGGTCTACACCTTTGCCTTCAACTGGGCCTTTGACCGCATCTTCGGCTTGCCGGCTTCGGCCCAGGCCGTGGCTGCATGACCTGAGTCAGATATGTCTCTGGCGCTTTTCCATAAAGCGTGAATAGCTATGAAAAAAGGCGTGTTCCTGTTTGACAGGAACACGCCTTTTTTGTGGGCGCAAGCTGCGATCAGCGAACGATGCTGATCATGGCCTGCAGCACAAAGGCGTTGATGATGTCGATGAAGAAGGCTCCGACCAGGGGCACGATCAGAAAGGCCTTGTGCGACGGGCCGTACTGGTTGGTGATGGCCTGCATATTGGCAACGGCCGTGGGTGTGGCGCCCATGCCGAAACCGCAGTGGCCGGCAGCCAGCACGGCGGCGTCATAGTTCTTGCCCATGATGCGGAAGGTCACAAATGCCGCATACAGCGTCATGACGATGGCTTGTGCGGCCAGGATGACCATCAACGGGCCGGCCAGGTCGGTCAACTCCCACAGCTTGAGCGACAGCAGGGCAATGGCCAGATAGATGGATAGCGCGGCATTGCCGAAGACATCGATGGCGCGGTCAAACACCTTGAAGCCGAACATATAGTCCAGCACGTTGCGGATGACCACACCGCCCCCCAGCGCCCAGACAAAGGTAGGCAGCTGGATGGCCGTGCCCTTGGTCAGGCCGGTCATGAATTCGGCAAAGGCCAGGCAGCCAGCGAAAAGGGCCAGTGTTTCCACTGCAGCATCAGCCGTGATCAGGCGCGGGGCCTTGTTGGGTGACTCGAAGTTGGCGACCTCGCTGCCTTCGCTCACCGTGGGAGCATCGGCGCGCAGTTGTTCGGACTCGGTCAGCGGCTGGGCCAGCTGATGGCGCGTGATCAGCCGCTTGGCCAGCGGTCCACCCAGCAGGCCGCCGATGACCAGGCCGAAAGTGGCGCAGGCAATGCCCAGGGTGGTGGCTCCCGTGAGACCGTATTGGTTTTCCAGCACCGAGCCCCAGGCTCCGGCCGTTCCGTGGCCGCCTACCAGTGTGATGGAGCCTGCGACCAGGCCGATCAACGGGTCCAGTCCCAGCACGGTGGCCAGGCTTACGCCCACGATGTTCTGCATCATGATGAAGACGGCAATCACGCCCAGGAAGATGAACAGCGCAGAGCCGCCCTCACGCAGCTTCGCGAAGTTCGCACTCAGGCCGATGGACGAGAAGAACACCAGCATGAAAGCCGACTGCAGACTGCCCTCGAAGCTCAGCGCCAGTCCCGTGGTCTGATGCAGCATGAAGATGATGGCCGCCACGACCAGGCCGCCGGAGACAGGCTCGGGAATATTGAAGTCGCGCAGAAAGCGGATATGTCTTGTCATGAGCTTGCCAAGCATGAGCACAAGCACGGCCATGATGAGGGTGTAGTACGCGCCGAAGGTCACGTTCATAGGATCTCCTGGGTGTTCCATGCGAGGGCTGAATGGCCTGCCTGGTCATGGCTGGCAATCGGCTGTGCACGGCTGAGCACATGGACCAGACATTTGCTGTCGATGGTGCCAAAGACTCAAAGATAGGGGCTGTAGGTGCTTGTCCACTCATGGCAGGCGGCCCCGTCGGTGCCGGGCTGCCTGAGAGCAGGAAAGCGATGTGCGCCATTCCTTGCGGATGCGCACCATGCCGGGAATATGCTTGAAATGAGATGGTTGCATTCGTGTTTTGCGAAATTACCTTTTGCCCTGCTCCTGTTTTTGGGGTGTGGAAAGTCGAATCTGCTATAGCCGTTCGCAAAGAGCTATCCTGCACAGCCGCGGGGCAAAGCGCCTTGAAGCCCCGATTGCCCGCCCTCGCCGTAGAATGACGGGCTTCACCCCGAGGAGCGCTGCAGCCGGTCATCCCAGAGATGTTTGACCCGTCAGGCTCGGGGTCGCAGATCCGGTCGACGATCTGCTGGCACTCACAACGGCGCTCACCTGTTTTCGATTCTGTTTCTGGTTTTCACACAGGTGAGCTGATGTCCGCTGCTACCCCTTCCACTGCCATTCCTCCCATGCGCCTGTCGGGCCTGGAGCCCGTCTTCATCGGCGATGAGACGCTGTTCGTCAACGTGGGCGAGCGCACCAACGTCACCGGCTCCAAGGCCTTTGCGCGCCTGATCCTCAACGAGCAGTACGAAGAGGCTCTGGCCGTGGCGCGCCAGCAGGTGGAAAACGGCGCCCAGGTGATCGATGTGAACATGGACGAGGCCATGCTGGACAGCAAGGCCGCCATGGTGCGCTTTCTGAACCTGATTGCCTCTGAGCCCGATATCGCCAAGGTGCCGGTGATGGTGGACAGCTCCAAGTGGGACGTGATCGAGGCCGGTCTGCGCTGCCTGCAGGGCAAGGGCATCGTCAACTCGATCTCCATGAAGGAGGGCGTCGAGGAGTTCAAGAAGCACGCCAAGCTGGTCAAGCGCTATGGCGCTGCCGCCGTGGTGATGGCGTTTGACGAAAAAGGCCAGGCCGACACCTTTGCGCGCAAGATCGAGATCTGCGAACGCGCCTACCGCATTCTGGTTGACGAAGTGGGCTTCCCGCCCGAGGACATCATCTTCGACCCCAACATCTTTGCCGTGGCCACCGGTATCGAAGAGCACAACAACTACGGCGTCGATTTCATCGAGGCCGTACGCTGGATCAAGCAGAACCTGCCCGGTGCCAAGGTCTCTGGCGGCGTCTCCAATGTCTCGTTCTCGTTCCGTGGCAACGACCCCGTGCGCGAGGCCATCCACACGGTGTTCCTCTATCACGCAATCGGGGCAGGCATGGACATGGGCATCGTCAATGCCGGCATGGTCGGTGTGTATGACGACCTGGAGCCCCAGCTGCGCGAACGCGTGGAGGATGTGGTGCTCAACCGCCGCCCCGATGCGGCCGAGCGCCTGCTGGAGATCGCCGACAGCGCCAAGGGCGCGGCCAAGGACGACAGCAAGAAGCTCGAGTGGCGCGGCACGCCCGAGGCACCGAAGACCGTGGGCGAGCGTCTGTCGCACGCCTTGGTGCACGGCATCACCGACTTCATCACCGAAGACACCGAAGAGGCCTACCAGCAGATCGTGGTGCAGGGCGGCGGCCGCCCGCTGCACGTGATCGAAGGCCCGCTCATGGACGGCATGAATATCGTCGGCGACCTGTTCGGCGCCGGCAAGATGTTCCTGCCCCAGGTGGTCAAGTCCGCGCGCGTGATGAAGCAGGCCGTGGCCCACCTGGTGCCCTATATCGAGGAAGAGAAGCGCCAGCAGGAAGCGGCGGGCCTGGACGTGACCAGCAAGGGCAAGATCGTCATCGCCACCGTCAAGGGCGATGTGCACGACATCGGTAAGAACATCGTCACCGTGGTCCTGCAGTGCAACAACTTCGAAGTCATCAACATGGGCGTGATGGTGCCCTGCCACGAGATCCTGGCGCGTGCCAAGGCCGAGGGGGCGGACATCATCGGTCTGTCGGGACTGATCACTCCCAGCCTCGAAGAGATGCAGTATGTGGCCGGCGAGATGGACAAGGACGACTACTTCCGCATCAAGAAGATTCCGCTGCTGATCGGCGGCGCGACCTGCTCGCGCGTGCATACGGCCGTGAAGATTGCCCCCAAGTACGACGGCCCTGTGGTCTATGTGCCCGATGCCTCGCGCTCGGTCAGCGTGGCGCAGAGCCTGCTGGGCGACGGCAAGCAGGCCTATCTGGACGAGCTGAGCGCCGACTACGACAAGGTGCGCACCCAGCATGCCAACAAGAAGAAGACGCCGCTGTGGACGCTGGAGCAGGCCAGAGCCAATGCCGCCGTGGTGGGCCATGTGCCTGTGGTGCCGCGCACCCTGGGCCGCCGCGTGTTCAAGAACTTCGACTTGGCCGAAATTGCCCAGTACATCGACTGGGGCCCGTTCTTCCAGACCTGGGATCTGGCGGGTCCCTACCCGGCCATCCTCGACGATGAGGTCGTAGGCGTGGAGGCGCGCAAGGTGCTGGCCGATGCCAAGCTCATGCTGCAGAAGATCATTGATGGCCGCT
Organism: Comamonas sp. F1-6; assembly: GCF_039581415.1. Classification (NCBI taxonomy): domain Bacteria; kingdom Pseudomonadati; phylum Pseudomonadota; class Betaproteobacteria; order Burkholderiales; family Comamonadaceae; genus Comamonas; species Comamonas sp. F1-6. The sequence goes on along the minus strand of NZ_JBCPWN010000005.1, from coordinate 184,651 downwards.
GGCTGCAGGCCAATGGCGTGATGGGCCTGTTTCCCGCCAACCGCGTGGGCGACGACATCGTGTTCTACACCGACGAGTCGCGCAGCCAGGTGCTGACCACCTGGTACGGCATGCGCCAGCAGACCGAAAAGCAGGCCGTGGAAGGCCCGGATGGCCGGCCCGTGATGCGCCCCAGCCGCTGCCTGGCCGATTTTGTGGCCGCCAAGGAGTCGGGCATTGCCGACTATGCCGGCCTGTTTGCCGTGACCGCCGGCATCGGCGCCGAGAAGAAGGACAAGGAATTCGAAGCCGCGCTGGACGACTACAGCGGCATCATGTTCAAGGCCCTGGCCGACCGCCTGGCCGAAGCCTTTGCCGAGTGCCTGCACCAGCGCGTGCGCAAGGATCTGTGGGGCTATGCCGAAGACGAGAACCTGAGCAACGAGGAGCTCATCAAGGAAGCCTACAAGGGCATTCGCCCCGCGCCCGGCTACCCTGCCTGCCCCGATCACACGGCCAAGATCGACCTGTTCAAGGCGCTGCAGGCCGATGAGATCGGCATGACGCTGACCGAGAGCCTGGCCATGAACCCGGCATCCAGCGTGAGCGGCTTCTACATCGGCAACCCCGAGGCCAGCTACTTCAACGTGGGCCAGATCGGCGAAGACCAGCTCGCCGACATGGCCCAGCGACGTGGCATGGATGTCGAGGAACTGCGCCGCTATCTGGCGCCGAATCTGGGCTGAACCAGCTTCGAGATCGTACTTCGCAAATGAAAAAAGCCAGGGTCACCCCTGGCTTTTTGGTTTGGAGAGCGTTGCTCAGAGGCGTTGCTTGAGCACGGGGGCGAGCGTGGCACGCAATCGGTCGCCGGGCTCCTCGGTCTCGGTCGCACGGATTTCCAGCGAGCGTTCCACCATGCCTATATGTTCCAGCAGCAGCGCCTTGGCACCCTCGGTGTCGCCGCGTTCCAGGGCGGCCACGATGCGTTCGTGCTCGGCGCAGGACTGGCTGGCGCTGTGCGTGGATTGGTAGAGCGTGGCAGCCAGGGTGGTGCGTGCCGTCAGATCGCGCAGCGTGTCGGCCAGCAGCCTGTGGCCCATCTGTTCGGCCAGGCAGACATGGAAATCCGCAAGCAGGAAGGCACGCGTGGCGCTGTCCGCCCCGGCGATGGCTTTCTGCTCCTGGGCGATATGGCGGCGCAGTCTGGTGATGACGCGCTGCAGCGGCTTGCCGGCTTCCTGCAATATGCCGGTCTCGATGATCCGCCGGGCAGAGAACGCGTCCATGGCCTCGGCAGCCGAGGGCTGGACCACGTACCAGCCCCTGCGGGCCTGGACCTGGACGAAGCCGCGAGCCTGCAGTTGCATCAGCGCTTCGCGCACCACGGTGCGGCTGACGTCGAAATTGTTGGCAAGCTCCTGCTCTCCCAGCCGCTCCCCGGGTGCCAGTTTCTGGGCCAGGATGGCTTCGACGACGCGTTCCGCGATGTGCTGTGGAGAGGCAGGAGTCATTGCTTGGTTCAGTGGCTGGAGTGAGGGATGGGGACTACGACAGGCGGCACGATAGCAGATGCATGGTCTTCTTCTTCGGTCAGTGGCTCGGCCTTGCCGTCAAGTACCGCATGGGCACGTTCGCGGTCGATGTCTCCCTCCCAGGCAGCAATCGCCACGGTGGCCACGCAGTTGCCGATCAGATTGCCCAGGGCGCGTGCAATGCCCATGAACCAGTCCACCGACAGCACCAGCACCAGGCCGATCGCAGGGATGGCGGGAATGGCATGCAGGGTGGCTGCCAGCACCACGATGGCCGAGCCTGGTACGCCGTGTGCGCCCTTGGAGGTCACCAGCGCGATGGCCAGAATGGTCAGCAGGTCGGACATGCTGATCGGGGTGTTGGTGGCCTGGGCGATGAAGACCGCAGCCAGTGTGATGTAGATGGAAAACGCGTCCAGGTTGAACGAGTAGCCGGTGGGAATCACCAGGCCCACGGTGGAGTCGCGCACACCCATATTGCGCAGCTTGGCCATGATCTGGGGCAGCACGCTGTCGGAGGAGGTGGTCGCGAAGACGATGGTCAGCTCCTCGCGCAGATAGCGCAGCAGCTTGATCAGGCTGAAGCCTGACAGGCGCATCACCAGACCCAGCACCACGAACACGAAGATCAGCACCGAGACGTAGAACAGCGCCACCAGCATGCCCAGCTGCTTGAGCGAGCCTATGCCGTACTGGCCCACGGTGAAGGCGATGGCGCCCAGCACGCCCAGAGGTGCCAGCTTGATGATGATGCCCATGACCTTGAACAGGGCCATGGACAAGGCGTCCACCAGCGCGGAGACGGGCTTGCCGCGCTCACCCAGCATGGTCAGCGCGCAGCCGAACAGCACGGCGAACAGCAGCACCTGCAGCACGTCGCCCTTGGCGAAGGCTTCCACCACGGTGGTGGGAATGAGCTTCATGAGAAAGTCCACCGTGCCGCCGCTGGTCAGCTTGTCGGCATTGCTGGCATAGGCCGCCATGGCCGAGGCGTCGAGCTTGCTGGTGTCCACGTTCATGCCCACGCCGGGCTCGAAGACAAAGGCAAGCACCAGGCCCATACCCAGGGCGATGGTGGTCAGAACCTCGAAATAGATCAGGGCCTTGACGCCCACGCGGCCTACGCGCTTGAGGTCGCCTGCACCGGCAATGCCGTGCACGACAACGCAGAACACCAGTATGGGGATGATCATCTTGATGAGCTTGATGAAGCCATCGCCCAGGGGTTTGAGTTTCACGGCCCATTCAGGGGCCAGTAGTCCGGCGAGCACACCCAGTATGAGTGCGATCACCACCTGTCCGAACAGTGATCTGACAAAGCGGCGCATAGTCGTCTTTCGCAAGTTGTGGAATCTTGTATGCAAGTTGTCTGCAACTTGCATACAAGAATGTAGGCAAGCGAAAGGCGTGCCAGCAGAGGGTATTCCTGCAGATTTGTGTAAATTAGGGGAGGATCAGCCCTGACTTTCACGTATGAAATAAAAGGGCGTTCCGCCTTGGTGCGAGTGGGTCACCAGTGTGCACGCGCGTGGTGCGCGGGCTTTGGGCATGCCCAAAGCCAGGGCATGGTGCTTACAGCAGCGGGCTCAGGGCGCCCAGCAGGTTGTCCCAGATGCGCTTCCACCAGGGAGCCGAATGCACCTGTGCCAGCGTCACCACATCGGAATCGCGGAGATAGCTTTGCTGGCGCTGACGGATGGCCTCGGTAATGGCTTCGTCGTGCAGCAATACATTGTTTTCGAAGTTCAGGTCAAAGCTGCGCAGATCCAGATTCGTGGAGCCGATCAGGCTGACCGATCCGTCCAGGCAGAGGGTCTTGGCATGCAGCAGGCCAGGGCGGAATTCGTGGATGTGGACGCCAGCGCTCAGCAGCCGCCAGTAATGGCTGCGGCTGACGGCACCGACTATCCATGAGTCATTGCGGGCGGGCAGGATCAGCGTGACCTGCACCTTGCGCAGCGCGGCGGCGCACAAGGCATCTAGCACCGTGCTGTCGGGCACGAAGTAGGGGGTGGAGATCACGACCTCGCGCTGCGCACAGGCCAGCAGGCTGGCAACCAGCTGGGGTGTAGAGCGTGCTCTTTCTGTCGGCCCTTCGGCAATCGCAACGGCATGGAAGCCGTCGTCAGCGGCAGCGCCGGCCTCGATTGTCGGTGGTGCAAGGCTCGCATCGGACTGCGCCCAGTCGCTGGCAAAAGCCTGCTGCATTTGCATGACCACCGGACCCTGCAGGCGCAGCATGATGTCCACCCAGGGGGCATAGCGAGCCTTGATGCGAAAGCCTTCGTCGGCGCAGTTCTGGCTGCCGCAATAGTTGATCCTGCCGTCTATGAGCGTGATCTTGCGGTGGTTGCGCAGGTCGATGCGGCTGGTCAGCATGACTTTGAGCAGATTGCTGATGGGCAGGGCAATCGCCAGGTGCACGCCGGTCTGCCGCATCTGCTGCCACAGTGGCGAGCGCGTCAGTGCGCGCGAGCCCAGACCGTCGACCATGGCCCGGCAGGTCACGCCGCGCTGCGCGGCACGCATCAGGGCATGGGCCACATCGGTGCCGGTGCTGTCGTCCAGCCAGATGTAGTACAGCACATTGATCTCGTGGCGCGCGGCATCCATGTCGGCCAGCATCTGCGCACGGGCATGCGCGCCATCGCGCATGAGCTCGGCCCTGTGGCCGGGCAGCGGTACAAAGCCGTTGATGGACGAGGCATAGCGGAAGGCCGGCAGCCATTGATCGGGAATGGCGGGCCGTGCCTGCGGCATGGGGCCGGGGGCGGTCGCAAGGGCGCTGCCCCGGGTCTGGCAGAACTCGCGCACATTGAGCCTTCTGCGGCCTGGTACACGGCCCAGGGCCACTTCCCCAAACAGGTAGTACAGCAGGCAGCTCACATAGGGCAGCAGCACGATGACCATGAGCCAGGCCAGCCGCACATCGGGCCGCATGTCTCTGCGCAGCAGAATGCGCAGGCCGAAGCCGGCAATCAGCAATACATGAAGAGTCAGCAGCAGCCAGGTCATGAATCAGTGCAGCAACGATGGACCTTGTCGAGCATAACGGGCTCAGGCCTGAGCACAAGCTGCCCGTCGTGGTTCTCATGAAACAGGCGCAAAGACCTTGATGGGTTAACGCATGCTGCTATCCATCATGAAGCATCGACAGATCGGCATGGCACTGGCATGGAACCTGCTTCCTTTTTTTCTCAAAGCAAACAAGCAGGGGGGAGTGCATGGAAATGGTGCCATTGACTGCCATCGACAAGGCAGATACCGGTTGGGTCATGGTCGCGTCGGCGCTGGTCTTGCTGATGACCTTGCCGGGCATTGCCCTGTTCTATGCGGGGCTGGTGCGGCGCAAGAATGTGGTCAACACCATGGTGGCCGTGTTTGCGGTGGCCTGCGTGGTGACCCTGACCTGGTTCGGCCTGGGCTACTCGCTCGCGTTCACCGCCGAGTCTGCCTGGCTTGGCAATCTGGGACGAGCCTGGTTTGCCTCGCTGCACTTCGATGGCCGGCGCAGCATGATCTCGGTCAGCCATCTAGCACCGCATCTGCCCGAGGCGGCCTATGCCCTGTTCCAGGCCGCATTCGCCATCATCACCACCTCGCTGATCGTGGGGGCCGTGGTAGAGCGCATGCGCTTTGCGGCCCTGCTGGTGTTTGCCGCGCTGTGGAGCGTGGTGGTCTATGCGCCGGTGGCCCACTGGGTGTGGGAGAGCGGGGGCTGGCTGAACCAGCTCGGCGCACTGGACTTTGCCGGCGGTGCCGTGGTGCATGTGAATGCGGGCGTGGCGGCACTGGTCTGTGCCTTCATGATGGGGCGCAGGCGCGGCTATGGAACCGAGCCATTCGAGCCGCACAGCCTGGGCTGGACGGCCATGGGCACGGCGCTGCTGCTGTTCGGCTGGTTCGGCTTCAACGCGGGATCGGCCCTGTCTGCCGACGGGCGTGCAGCGCTGGCCTTTGTGGTCACTCTCGTGGCGGCAGCGGCTGCCGGTCTGGCATGGATGGTGGTGGAGTGGCTGGTTCGCGGTGCTCCGACCTTGCTGGGCCTGCTCTCGGGCATGGTGGGCGGACTGGTGGCCATCACACCGGCTGCGGGCTTTGTGCAGGTGGGCAGTGCGGTGTGGATAGGCCTGATTGCGGGCGCCGTCTGCTTCTGGGGCGCAACCTGGCTCAAGCGCCGTCTCGGGGCCGATGACTCGCTCGATGTCTTCGGCGTGCATGGCGTGGGCGGCATTGCGGGCTCCATCCTCACGGCGGTGTTTGCCGACCCCCTGATTGCGGGCACAGGCGCCACGGTGATGAACCAGTTGATTGCCGTGGCCGCGGTGGCTGCCTACAGCGGCGCAGCCACGGCCGGGGTGCTGGTGCTGATCCGTCTGCTGATGCCTTTGCGTGTGGATGCCGTGCAGGAAATGGAGGGCCTGGATATCAGTCTGCATCTGGAGCGTCAGCACTAGTGATCCATCAAAGACAGGAGCGGTGTATGGAGGACAGCGAGCGAGTGGCGGTGGCCGCACATCTGCATGTGGTGCTGCGGCGCAGGACGGGCCGGGTGACCGATACCGAATGGATGGCCTGTAACCAGGCCTATGCACAGGCCATGGTGGCTTTTGCGCTGGAGCATGCACGAGAGCAACAGGACGAGGAGCTGGCGCGCCTGGCCCGGCGTCTGCAGGACAGCTGGAGCGGCGACAAGCCCCGGCATGCAGCGCCTGCCGAGACTGCGCAGAGCGACAGCTCCGTCACCGCCAAGGCCGCCGAGATACTGCGCACCTCGGCACGCTATATCGGCGGGCTGCGCTGAGGCACAAGCAGGTTCTGAGGCCGGGACGGCCCCGGCGCTCAGGCCGATGCCGGCTACGAGCCTGGCCTATGGCTTTTTCAGCTCGGCGATATAGGCTTCGCGAGCCTTGACGCCAGCAGCAGTGAAATCGGTGAATACGCCATCAATGCCCAGGCGGTAGTAAGCGAGGTATTCCTGAGCAGGGTCACCCTTGAAGATGCCAGCCAGGCGGCTGGCCTCACTGCGGAAGGTAAAGCTGTGCACCACCAGCCCTGCCTTGTGCGCGTTGGCGATCAGGCCGGTGTCCTTGAGCGTGTTGACGTCCTTGAGGCCTGCGCCGTCCTTGTAGGGAACGACGGAATGGGCCAGCACCTGGGGTTTCCAGGGGCCGATGCCGTCGGCATAGGTCTTGATCTCGGCCAGGCCTGCCGGCGTCTGCATGACCGCGAAGCTGCGCGCATCGCCGGCCAGAGTCCAGCTATAGGGGCGGCCGCTGATGAAGGTCCATTCGTCGGCGGTGATATAGCCTACGGAGCCGTCCCTGAAGTTGTAGTCGTTGCCATCGATCAGCTGCACCCCTTTGGCCCGCATGCCCGCCTTGCGCAGATACTTCAGGCTGTCAGGGTCGAAGCTCTGGATGTAGATGGGCGCATCCTTGGTGTTGAGCCGGTTTTTTTCCAGCAGCGCCATCACGGCATCTTCGAACGGATGCTCGCCCGTGCCGCAGCGGTTGGCGATGGCCTGCTGGTTGTTCCAGTAAGGGTTCTTGGTCTCGGCGTAGACGGCAATCGTGCGGCCTGCCGCCTTGCCCTTGGCCACGGCGATATCGATCACATCCTGTGCGCTGATCAGTGGCAGCTTGCCGTTCCATTCCGTGGGGCGATCGGCACGGTTGTCCAGCGTGGTGCCGCCCAGCAGGGTGCGCAACTCATGCAGGCTGAAGTCCGAGATCGACCAGTCGCCGGTGTGGTCCTCGCCATCGACGACCAGGGCCTGAAGCACGGATTTCTGGTTGTTGGGATCGATACGGTCGCTCAGATAGCGGGCCGGCCCGTTGTCGGGTGTCGCGGGGTATTTCACATCGACCCATACCCCGGGCGTGGTGCGCTTGCGCGCGGCCACATAGGAATTGCTCTTGGCAACGTCGGCGATGTTGGTGCTGTCGCTCAGCCAGGCGTTGTGGCGTGCCACCAGTTGGCAGTCGCGCGTCATGTGCATGTCGAGCTCGATCATGTCGGCGCCCGCATCAATGGCTTTTTCATAGGCCATCTGGGTCTGCTCGGGGTACAGACCCGAGTAGCCGCGGTGGGCGATGACCTGGGGCTGCTTGCCGTCCAGCGTCAGAAACTGCGGCGCAGGCGCTGGTGTCGGGCCATCTCCGCCGCCACAGGCGCTCAGGGCAAAGGCTGCAAGCAAGGTCAGAGCAAAGACGGGGTGGCGGGTATGGGACATGGGTTCAGGCATGGATGGAGATCGCCTCATGCTTGCGCTTGTTGATGACGGTTGTGTGACCGTGCCCTCGGAGCATGTCACGCTCCGAAGCACAAGGCTGCAGGGGCGGCAGCCTTGTGCGGGGTGCGGCAGTTACAGTCCCAGCTTCCTGGCTACGTAATCGGCATCCTTGTCGCCGCGACCCGAGAGGTTGACCAGAATATGCTGGTCCTTGCCGAGCCCCGGCGCTTCGCGCATGGCCCAGGCCACGGCGTGCGCACTTTCCAGCGCCGGGATGATGCCCTCGACACGCGACAGCGTCATGAAGGCATTCAGGCATTCCTTGTCGTCCACGGACTGGTAGTCCACGCGGCCTATATCCTTGAGATAGCTGTGCTGCGGGCCCACGCCGGGGTAGTCCAGGCCCGAGGCAATGCTGTGCACGGCGGCCGGCGTGCCGTCGGCGTTCTCCAGCACATAGCACTTCATGCCGTGAATCTCGCCGGGCTTGCCAACCGACAGCGTGGCGGCATGGCGGCCGGGCTTGTCCACGCCCTCACCGGCAGGTTCCACGCCCACCAGATGCACGGACTCGTCACCCAGGAAGGCCGTGAAGATGCCCATGGCATTGCTGCCCCCGCCCACGCAGGCGGCCACATGGTCGGGCAGCTTGCCGTGCCGGGTCTGGAACTGTTCGCGTGCCTCACGCCCGACGATGGACTGGAAGTCCCGCACCATCATGGGAAAGGGGTGGGGGCCGACCACCGAGCCAATCGCGTAAATGGTGTTGACGGGGTCCTGCAGATAGACCTCGAAGGCGCTGTCCACGGCCTCCTTCAGCGTGGCCGCGCCACGCGTGACGGGCACCAGATTGCAGCCCAGGATGCGCATCTTTGTGACGTTGGGGTGCTCCTTCTCGATATCCACCTGGCCCATGTGAATCTCGCAGGGAATGCCCACCAGCGCACAGGCCGTGGCCAGGGCCACGCCATGCTGGCCGGCACCGGTCTCTGCAATGACTTTTTTCTTGCCCATGAACTTGGCCAGCAGTGCCTCGCCCAGGCAGTGGTTGATCTTGTGAGCTCCCGTGTGATTCAGATCCTCACGCTTGAGATGGATCTGTGCGCCGCCCAACTGATTGGACAGGCGCCTGGCGTGAAAGATGGGGCTGGGCCGGCCCACATAGTCGGCAAACAGTGCGGCCAGCTCGTCCTGGAAGTCCTTGCGTTTGACGATCTCCTCGTAGGCTGCGGCAATCTCGTCCATGCATCGCTTGAGCTCTGGCGGCACGAGCTGGCCGCCGTAGGGGCCGAAGAAGCCTTGCGCATCGGGCATGGCCTGGGGGTTCTGGGTCATGGCTTGTCTCCTTGGTGTGTGGTGCAGCAAAGCTGCATTCATAGCACACGGCGGGCTCAAGTCGCTTGCAGGCAAGTCCGGATGGAATCAGCACAGAAATGAACGCAGCCCTCAAGATGAAAGCGCTGACAGCTATTGTTTTGATATTGGCAGGCAACCTGCCCCTGCTCTGAAACACAATAGCGACATGAAAGCCAGCTCAGCCCGCGATATTGTCTTTGCCCATGCCCTGGAAACCGCAGCTCCGCACGAGGCGCTGCCCACGATCGAGCGTTGCACGGCCATCACGCAGGAGTGCCTGCACGCCCAGGGCAAGGCCAAGGGCGGCGGCCGTGCAGCGTTCGAGAGTTTTCTGCATGAGCGGGCACAACGCGTGATTGCTGCAGCGCAGCTGCCTGCCGACATACGCGCCGTGGCCCGGCAGCACGCCGGTATTTCACGCTGGTTGGTGCTGGCCGTGATGACAGCGGCATTTGCGCTGGGCTTTGCGGGTCATGCGATCACGGACCCGCATCGTGTGGATCTGCTCTCCGCCTCCCTGATCGGCATCGTGCTGTGGAACTTGCTGGTCTATGTGCTGTTGCTGCTGTCCTGGCTGCGCAGTCTTGTTCGGCGCAGGCAAACAGTGATTGCACCGCTGGAGCCTGAGCCAGGTCAGGGCGCTGCGGCACAGCGGCCCGTGGCTGCGCCCGGTGGCTGGCTGCAAAAGCTGCAGACGAAAAGGTGGAGTGTTTCGCGCGGCACGGGGCTGCGCAAGATGGCGCTGAACTTCGAGCGCAACTGGTGGCAGGTCAACCAGAGACCGCGCCGTGCGCAATGGCTTGTGTGTCTGCATCTGGGTGCGGCAATGCTGGCACTGGGTGCGCTGGCATCGCTATGGCTCACCGGCCTTACCAAGGCTTATCAAGTGGGGTGGGAGAGCACTTTCCTCTCGCCGTCTGCCGTGCAGACCTGTCTGAACATGCTGTTTGCGCCGGTGCAGCATCTGCTGGGCCAGGCGCCGTGGAGTCTGGCGCAGATCCAAGCACTGCAGGGCTGGTCGGCCGGTGATGCCGCAGAGGCGGGGCCGCGCTGGGTGCAGCTCTACAGCTGGTTGCTGGGATTGATGGTGGTGGCGCCGCGTCTGCTGCTGGCGCTGTGGCAAGGTGCCAGGGTTTGGTGGTTGAGCCAGCATCTGGCATTGCCGCTGCAGCAGCCCTATTTCCAGAAGCTGCAGCGTGACTGGGCGGGGCGTGCAACGACGCTGCTGGTGCAGCCCTACAGCCTGGACATCACGCCCGAGCGCGAAGCCGCCCTGCGCAGCCATGTGGCGCAGAGCTACGGCGCTGGTGCGCAGCTTGCGTTGCTGCCGGTGCTGGCCTATGGATCGCCCTTGCCGGACGTTTCGGCTGTTGACGCACAGCAGGTGCTGCTGCTCAATCTGGCGGCTACGCCCGAGACGGAAATTCATGGCGTGCTGCTGGCGCAGGTATTGAACCGCTGGGGTGCGCATACCGATGTGTGGCTATGGGCGGCGGACTTTCGTGCGCGCAACAGCGGTGCCCCGGCGCGAGTGCAGGAGCGCGAGCAGCTGTGGCGGGAATTTGTGCGCGGCGCGGGTCTGAACGCGACCCTGGTGCCCGGCGCAGGAGTGTGATGATGAGTGAGAGCAACGAGCAGGTTCCGATTGACAGCAGCATTCAGTGGTGTCTTTTGTCGCACACCAATATCGGCAAGACCACGCTGACCCGTACGCTGATGGCCGACGATGTCGGCGAGATTGACGATGCCGCACATGTGACCACTCAGTCACAGCGCTATCTGCTTCAGAAAACGCAGCAGGGCGATGAGCTGTGGCTTTGGGATACGCCGGGCTTCGGCGACTCGGTGCGGCTTTATGAACGCCTGCGGCAGCAGGGCAATCCGCTGGGCTGGTTTCTCAGCAATGTCTGGGATCGCTGGCGCGACAGGCCTTTCTATCTGAGTCAGCGTGCCTTGCTCGCTGCGCGCGATCATGCGGATGTGATGCTCTACCTCGTCAACGCGGCCGAAGACCCGGCCGATGCAGGCTACTGGAGCGCCGAGATGAACATTCTGGCCTGGATGAACAAGCCGGTCATCGTGCTTCTCAACCAGATTGGCAGCGACACCACGGCAGAGCAGACACAGGAAGATTTGCGGCGCTGGCAGCAGGCGACGCAGAGCTTTCAAAGCGTGGTGCGCGATGTGCTGGTGCTGGATGCCTTCACGCGCAGCTGGTGGCATGAGCGCAAGATGATGCAAAGCATTGCGCCTTTGTTGCCTCAGTCCAAACAGTCTGCCTATCAGCGCCTGCTGGAGCAGCGAGCTTTGCTGCAGCAGCAGCGCGAGCAGGCGAGCCTGGGGGTCATGGCGGATCAGCTGATAGCTGCGGCAGGTCTGCATGAAAAGCTCGATCCAGAGCAAGGCAAACTGCTGGCGCGTGCCTGGCAAAGCCTGAGCCAGCTCACCGCCAAATTGGGTAAATCGGCAGAGGGCGAAGAGCGGCTCGGAGCGCAGGCCAAGGCAGCCGTTCAGCGGCTGATGCAGGCTTTGCGTCAGGCCGATGTGCAGGCCACCCAGCGCTTGCTCGAAATTCATGGACTCGACGGTCAGGCGGCCAGTCAGATACAGGAACAATTGCGCAGCCAGCTTCAGATCACCACGCCGGTCGATGCGCAGGCAGCCAGCTTGTGGGGGGCGTTGACTGCCGGCGCAGCCACAGGACTGGGGGCCGATCTGATGGCAGGAGGTTTGACGCTGGGTGCCGGTGCCCTGGTTGGGGCGCTGCTGGGGGCCCTCACCTTTGGGGGCGCGGCCTGGGGAGCGAACAAGATGTTCGACCAGGAGCAGCAGAGCTTTCAACTCTCGACCGACTATCTGAACGCAGCAGCTGGTCAGGTATTGCTCAAGTACCTGCTGATCTCGCATTTCGGCCGTGGTCGGGGTCGCTACACCAGCCCTGCGGCGCCCAGTCAATGGAGTGAGCTGGCCCAAGGCACGGTGCAGACGCATGCCGCGCAATGGGCCGCACTCTGGGCGCAGCTGCGCGAAGCACATGCCGCAGGAGCGGCTGCCGATGCGCAGAGAGTCGCCATGGTGGAGCTGCTCTCGCAAAGCCTGCAGCAGATCATGGCCGACCTCTATCCGGGGCTGAATGCAGAGTGCGGTGTCAGAGACGAGGAAAGCGCACGGTAAAAAGCGCGCCGCCACGCTCGGATATGCCCGTGCTGACGGTGCCGCCCTGCGAGGTCACCAGAGCCTTGACGATGGACAGGCCCAGACCCGAGCCTTCCCGGCGGCGCTTTCCTGGGGCCTGAACAAAGCGCTGGAACGGATGGGCCTGAACTTCGTCAGCAAGGCCGGGCCCCGCATCGCCCACTTCCAGGATCACCCATGACTGGTTCTGGTGGTCGGAGCTCGCATGCACCCGGATGCTCAGCCAGTGGCCGCTGCTGGCATGGCGCAGCACGTTGCTGATGAGGTTGGTGGTGATCTGACGCAAGCGATCGGTGTCGGCCTTGATGTCGGTGCTGCCATCGCCGTCCTGCATGGGCAGATCCAGTGACAGGGCCATGTCCAGCTTCTGCAGCTGCGGGTGCAAGTCCTCGACGACATCACCGACCAGTGCGGCGAGGTCTATGCGTTCCTTGCGCAGAGACAGCTGTCCAGCGTCGGCCATGGAAAGGGTGTGCAGATCGCCGACCAGCCGTCCCAGATGCTCGACCTGAGCCAGCAGCGTCTTCATCTCGGCCTGGCTGGAGTCGATGACGCCGTCGCAGATCGCATGCAGTCTTGCCTGCAGCACCGTCAATGGGGTGCGCAGTTCGTGGGAGATGGAGGCGGCCGTGGCCAGACGCTCTGCTTCCAGCGTCTCCAGCGAATCAACCATGCCGTTGAAGGCATCGATCATTTCTGCCATCTCGCCATGGGCATTGCCCTTGACGGCTCTGGAGGCCAGATCGCCACGCTCCACGCGCGCAGCCACTTCCACCATGGAGGCCAGCGGACTGGTGATGCGTCGCGAAATCCAGAAGCCCACGGCCATGCCGAAAGGCAGGCTGACAGCCAGGCCGATGACCAGCGACCATTTCTCGCCAAACAGGCGGTCGCCTTCCCAGTACTCGGAGTAGATCTGCAGGGCTCTGGGGCTGTCTTCCAGATCCTGGGACTTCAGCGCCTCCAGCTCGGTTTTGACGGGGCTTGGCAGGTGGCGGTAGAACTCGCGGTACTGCAGCTCGGAAAACGCCAGCACGCCAATGGCCAGGGAGGCAATGGCCAGCAGCACGGCCGCCGTGATCCACAGACCAAAGCGGACCCAGATGCGGTTCAGTCCCAGGGCCATAGACGATAGCCAATACCGCGCACGGTCTCGATCAGCCCGTCCTGGCCGGCCAGTTGCAGCTTGCGGCGCAGTTTGGATAGGTGGGAGTCGATCACCCGCTCCAGCGCATCGCTTTCCGGCAGGCAGTTCTCAATCAGGTAGGCACGTGAAAAGCAGCGGCGTGGCTGGGCCGCCAGGCAGGCCAGCAGACGGAACTCCGTGAGCGTCAGCGCCAGAGGCACGGCCTGGCCCGCATCGTCATAGACGGCTGCACTATGGGCTTCCACGTCGATCTCTATGGGGCCGACGCGAATGGGAGCGGCCACCGGCGCAGGCTTGGCCTGGGTACGGCGCAGCACGGCACGCACCCGGGCCACCACCTCGGGAGGGTTGAAAGGCTTGACCACATAGTCGTCCGCCCCCAGGCGCAGTGCCAGCAGCTTGTCCACATCGTCTGCCAGGGCCGTCACCATGATGACGGGGACATCGCTGTCATTGCGAATCATGCGCAGCACATCCACTCCATCGACCTTGGGCAGATGAATGTCTAGCAGCACCAGGTCCGGGCGCAACTGGCGAAAGCTCTGCAGGGCTTCCTCGCCATCTTGCGCCATGCGAATGCGCAGGCCGTCGCGCTCCAGATAGGCGCTAAGAACGCCGGCAATTCCGGGTTCGTCTTCGACTACAAGCACCATGGGCGTGGAAGCAGGTTGAGCAAAAGTAGTCATGGTTTTGTGTGCAGCAAAGTCATGCATCTGCTGGACTCCCTGAAACTTGTTATCTGCACATTATGTGCGTTGCCGCTGCAATAGCCGAATGGCGGAGGCTCTCCATAATTCCTACATAAACCCTGCAATCTGGCGAAAGCTTGCTGCCGTTCAATGGCGAGGATGGAAAGCTGTTTCTGCTTTCTGCAGCTTCCCGGGTGACACCTATAGCTTGAGCCAACTGCGCTGTGATATTTCCTTCCCACGTCTCGCGTCTTCGCATGGGCATTCTGTGTCTGTGTGCCTTGTCGTTGCTGGCAGGCTGTGCTGCGCCCGAGGCAGTCAAGCTGGACCGGACCACGCCACCTCAGTGGCAGCAGCAGGAGTCGGCTCAAAAGTCGGACCCTGCGGCATTGGCCCACTGGTGGCGCGCCTGGAATGACCCTGCTCTCAATGTGCTGGTGGACGAGGCGCTGGCCCAGAACCTTGATGTGGCTCAGGCCGTGCTGCGTCTGCGTCAGCAGCGCTTGCTGGCGGGTACGGCCGATGCGGCTTTCCGCCCCATAGTCAGCACCGGAGCGCGGACCCTGCAGGATATCGCGGCAGTTGATACCTACTTTCATGCCAGCATTGATGTGAGCTGGGATCTTGGCCTGTTTGGTGACTCCGAAGCGGCGCGCCGTGCAGGCACGGCCGGCGTGCTGGATGCGCAAGCCCAGCTGCATGCAGCGCGGGTGGCGCTGGTGGCCGATGTGGTGCACCGTTATCTCGATATCCGGCTGGCCCAGGTGCAGCGCAGCCTGGTCGAGAGGCAATTGCAGCAGGCGCAGCGACAGCTGCAGCTCTTGCAGATTCGGCATGAGCAGAGACTGACAGATGCCCAGTCTCTGGAGCAGCAACAGCTGCAGCTGCGCACCGCAGAGTCTCAGCTGTTCACTCTGAACGAAGCCCAGGCGCGTGCTGCCCATGCGTTGGCTGCCCTGTTGGGACGTGAGCGTGCCGAGCCGCAGTGGCTGCAGCCCAGGACGGATGCCGCGTTGCCCGCGATGCAGGCGCTTGCCGTATTGCCGGCAGACCTGCTGCGCAACCGCCCCGATATTCAAAGTGCCGAGGCTGCGGTGGAGCAGGCTGCGGCCGAGGTCGGCGTGTCGCGCGCGGCGCTCTATCCGCGGTTGACCCTGACAGGGTCCCTGCTGTACGCATACAACCTGACGCGCAATCACCGCACGACCTCGGACTCCATTCCCATGGTCGGTCCGCAGATCGACATTCCGCTCTTTGACTGGGGTCGCCGCCGTGCCGTGGCGGACGGCAAGGAGCTGGCGCTGCAGGCCAGCATCAAGGCATACCGCCAGGCCGTGCTCAATGGCATTGCCGAGTCCGAAACTGCCCTAGCAGCGGTTGCCGCCCAGCAGCAAAGACAGCAGCAGCTGCAGTTCCAGCAGCAGATTCATGCCGGGCGCGAGAAGGCTCAGGCAGTGCGCCAGCAACTGGGCCTGTCCAGCGAGCTTGCGGGCATCGATAGCGCCCGCGCCAGCCTGCAAAACCAGAGCGAGCTGGCAACCGCCAGGGCTGCCGAGGCGCTGGCCTATGTGGCTCTCTACAAGGCAGTGGGTGCTGCGCCTGTCGATGCCGCGCTTGTTACCCGAACCACAGAGGCTCAGCCATGATTGCCCTGGCGCGCAAGACGCTGATCCATGAGTGGAGACGCTTCGTCCCTTCGGTGTTCGCCGTGGGCTTTTCGGGCGTTCTGCTGGCCATGCAGGCCGCCTTGGTGCTGGGCATCTTCGGCTCTGCCGCGATCTACGTGACGGCCTCTTCGGCCGATCTCTGGGTGGGCTATCCGGGCACGCAAAGCGTGAACTTCGGGCGCAGTATCGGCAGCGATGTGGAGATGCGCCTGCGCATGGACCCCGATGTGGCGGCCGTGGAATCCTATGTCTGGGTCGATGGCGACTGGCGCGCGCGCGCCAGTGCCCAGGGCGCGACCGGAGGCGGAGTCTCGGTCTATCTCTCGGGCGTCAGCACTGCGGACAACTCCATGATGTTCACCAAGGTGCTCACATCCTGGCAGCGACAGCTGCTGCGCGAGCCCGGTGCCGTGATTGTTGACAGGGCGGACCTGGGGACTCTGGGCGCGCAGGAAGGCAGCACGACCTGGATCAACAACCATGCGGTCAAGATCGTGGCAGCCGTAGACGGCTTGCGCGGCCTGGGCGGTGTCAACGTGATCTCCTCGCTCAGCACGGCCCGCGAAATTGCAGAAACCAGTGCCGAGCATGGCAGCACCTATTTCGTGGCACGCCTGAAGCAAGCTGCCAAGGCAGGCGAGGCCCAGGCGAGATTGAGCCAGTCCAGCAGCAGCTTCGGCCCGTACGAGGTCTGGACTGCCGATGCCTTTGCGCGCCGCTCTCAACGTTACTGGATGCTCGATACCGGAGCCGGTGCCGGCGTGCTCTTCATGGCCGTCATCGTCTGCCTGGTGGGCGCCATCGTGACCAGCCAGTCGCTCAAGGCGGTGGTGGCAGGGTCCGCCCGCGAGTATGCGGTGCTCAATGCTCTGGGCGTGAGCCGAGCGGCACTGGGCCGCGTGGTGGTCGAGCAGGCCTGCTGGATTGGCGGCCTGGGCTTTGTGCTGGCGGCACTGACCAGCGCGGTGCTGCTCAGCATTGCATCCAGCTACCGCGTCCCTGTTGCCCTCAACCTTTCAGCGGTACTCGCTTGCGGCTTTCTGGTGGCCGTGCTGTCGCTGCTGTCGGGTCTGGGCGCCATGCGCAGCCTGCTGCGTGCCGATCCGGCAACCCTGTTGCGTTAAGGCCTGAAACATGCAAGCCGAGACCATGATGGAACGCATCAAAACGCCTGCTGCAGCCAAGGATGCAGCGCCCAGCCTCGAGGCCGTGCGTCTCGACAAATCCTTTGTCTCGGGCATCGTCCAGGTACATGTGCTGCAAGGGCTGTCCGTCAGCCTCTATGCGGGGGAGCTGAGCCTGATCTCCGGCCCTTCGGGCTGCGGCAAAAGCACGCTGCTGTCGCTGATGTCGGGACTGCAAAAGCCCGATGCCGGTCACGCGATCGCACTGGGCGAGGATCTGGCCAAGCTCGGCACGGCGGCGTTGGAGAAATTTCGTCTGCGCCATACGGGCTTCGTCTTCCAGGGCTTCAATCTGTTTCCGGCCTTGACGGCACTGGAGCAGGTGCAGTTGCCGCTGGGCTATATGGGGCTCAGAAACGCCGAGACATTGCGCCGTGCCAGGGAGGCGCTCGACGAAGTGGGGCTCTCGCACCGCAGTCATATGCGCCCGGCCCAGCTGTCGGGCGGCGAGAAGCAGCGTGTGGCCATCGCACGTGCCATGGCCAAGCAGCCCCGCCTGCTTTTCGCCGACGAGCCCACCAGTGCGCTGGATGCCGAGAGCGGCCAGCGCGTCATTGACTTGCTGCACCGTGCGGCGCGCACGCACGGCACCACGGTGCTCTGCGTCAGCCATGACCCGCGTCTGGTGCGCCACGCCGATCGTGTGCTGGGCATGGAAGACGGCGCCATTCGCAGCGACTGGCGCCAGAACAGCCCCATCAAGGAATAAACATGAACCCAAGCCCATTTCGTCTCAGCATTGTGTCGGGCGCGCCGCTGCTGGCGGCGGCCGTGCTGATGCTGGGCGGGTGCTCTCCGTCTCAGGATGCTGCCTCCGTGATCACGCCGGCTGCAGCCCAGATCAAGCCTCAGAGCCAGGTAGCCGTTGCGCGGGGCAAGATCGACGTAGAAGGTGGTCTGCTCGATCTCTCCTCGGCCGCATCGGGCGTGGTGCAGCAATTGCTGGTCAAGGAAGGCCAGAGCGTACAGAAAGGCCAGCCGGTGCTGCGTCTCGCGGACGATGCCGCGCGCGCCGATCTGGCGGTGGCGGAGTCCGAGCTGCAGCTGGCACAGACCAAACTCAAGACGCGCCAGGATCGCCTGCCCGCGCTCAAGGCCACGCTGACGCGCTGGCAGGCTGCTGCCAAACAGGGGGCAGCGGATCTGCAAAGCGTGGACGAAGCCGTGCAGGCCCTGCGTGATGCGCAGTCCGAAGTGGATATTGCGGCTGCAGAAGTCACGGTCGCCAAGCGCAAGGCCGAACAGTTGCGGGCTCTGCTGCAGCGCCACGAGCTGCGTGCGCCCGAGGCCGCAGTCGTGGTGCGTCTGCAGGCACAGGGCGGCAGCATGCTGCAAAGCGGCAGTCCGGTGGCGGTGCTGCTGCCCAAGCGCCCTCTGATCGTGCGGGCCGAAGTCAACGAAAGCTTTGTGACGGCGATTCGCGAAGGCATGAAAGCCCAGGTGGCGGTGGACGCAGACGGCAGCGCCGCCAGGCAGGAGTTTCCCGCTGCGACCGTGCTGCGAATCAGCCCCGTCTACGGCACGGCCAGGCTGCAGGACGATGCACAGCGCGGCCCGGTAAGA
The DNA here is from genome assembly GCF_039581415.1 of Comamonas sp. F1-6. NCBI lineage: Bacteria > Pseudomonadati > Pseudomonadota > Betaproteobacteria > Burkholderiales > Comamonadaceae > Comamonas > Comamonas sp. F1-6. The sequence continues at coordinate 166,101 of NZ_JBCPWN010000005.1, read as the reverse complement.
GTTGTGGAATGCGTGCTGGCATTTGATCAGCCGCCCGCCAATGTCAAGGTCGGTCAGAACGTGAGGGTCAGTTTCCATGAATAAGCGCATTCAGATTTGCCCGTCGCCGGCAGGTACAGCTTCGGCCGGCTGGATGGTGCAAAGCGATTTCGACGGCACGATCAGCCTGCTGGACGTGACCGATACCCTGCTCAACCGCTTTGGCAAGCCGGGCTGGCAGGAGCTGGAGGACGCCTGGGAGCGTGGCGAGATCGGCTCGCGCGAATGCATGAAGGGGCAGGTGGCCCTGCTGGACATGAGCGAGGCCGAGCTGCAGAACCATCTGGACAGCATCGAGATCGATGAGCACTTTACCGGCTTCGTGGCCGAGGCCGGGCTGCATGGCATCAAGGTGCAGGTCGTCAGCGACGGCATTGACTATGCGATTCGCCATGTGCTAGCACGCCATGGCCTCGGGGATCTGGAAGTCATCGCCAACCATCTGGTTCAGACGGGCGAGCGCAGCTGGCGACTGGATTCGCCCTGGGCCAGCAATCGCTGCACACGGGCCAGCGGCAACTGCAAGTGCGAACGTCTGGCCGAGCAGCAGGCCGTGCACGGGCGGGTGCTCTATATCGGCGACAGCACGTCGGACTTCTGCGTTTCCGGCAAGGCGGATTTCGTGCTGGCCAAGTACAAGCTCATCGACTATTGCGAGAGCCAGGGGATTGCCCATGCGCGCTTCGAGCATTTTGCGCAGGCCACCCAGTTGCTGGAGCAAGTCATCTTCGGCATGGAGCAGACTGCATGAATGTCTCTGATGGATTTGGGTTGCTGCAGCAGCCGGATTTGCAGCAGCTGTGTGTGACGCCGCATGAATTCGTCATGCCCGGCGAAGGCAGCAATGCCCGCACGGGCGTGCTGCTGATCCATGGCCTGACCGGCACGCCGGCCGAGATGCGCCTGCTCGCAAAAGGTCTGAACAAGCAGGGTTTCACGGTCTACGGGGTGCAGCTGGCAGGACATTGCGGCAGCATGGAGGACTTGGTGGCTGCCCGCTGGACGGACTGGCTGGCAAGTGTGGAGTCGGGTCTGCAGCGCTTCTTGCAGCATGTGGACCATATGGTGGTTGGCGGTCTGTCCATGGGGGCGCTGCTGTCGCTGGCCGTGGCCGAGCGCCATCCCGACAAGGTGGCGGGCGTCTGCGCGCTGTCCACCACCTTCCGCTATGACGGCTGGAGCATTCCGGCCTATACCAAGCTGGCGTTCCTGCTGCCGCTTTTTCGCCTGCTGGGCATTGGCCGCAACAGTGTCTTCATGGAGGCCCCACCCTACGGCATCAAGGACGAGGCCTTGCGCGCGCGCGTGGTCGAGCAGATGAACAGCGGCGACAGCTCTGCCGCAGGCCTGCCTGGCAATCCCTGGTGGAGCGTCATCGAGCTGCGCGCCCTGTCCGCGAATGTGCAGGCCGGACTGGCGCAGCTGCGCTCGCCCTGTCTGGTCATTCATGCCCGGGAAGACGATATTTCCTCGGTCAGCAATGCCCACGATATCCAACGTGGCGCGGTCAACGCCCATGTCGACCTGGTGCTGCTGGACAATTGCTATCACATGATCACCATCGACCGCGAGCGCCGCACAGTGATTGCCAAGCTCAACGAGTTCATCGCGCGCATCGCCAGCTCGGCGGCGCCTGCCAGGGGTGCGAATGGGTAGTGATCTCTCGCCCCTGGTGGTGACGCTGTGGATACTCAATGTGCTGGTGGACAGCGGGGGGCAGCTGGCCTTCAAGGCCGCGGCCAGCGAGCCGGGGCATCGCAATGGCACGGAGCGCTGGCGCTTCATGCTGGCCAGGCCCTGGCTGTGGGTGGGCATTGCCTGCTATGTGGCGGAGTTTCTGGTCTGGCTGGCGTTTCTGTCGCTGGTGCCGCTGTCGGACGGGGTGCTGCTGGGCTCGATCAACATCGTCGCCATCATGATTCTGGGGCGGGTGCTGTTTCGCGAAAAGCTCGCGCCCATGCGCGTGGCCGGCATCGTGCTGGTGTCCGTAGGCGTGGCCATCGTTGGATTGCACTGAGGGCCGTCGGCTATGAAGCGTTTTTACATTGTCGGCTTTCTGGTACTCATGGCCTTTGACACGCTGGCGCAGCTCAGCTTCAAGCAGGCCGGTGATTCCGCACTGCCGCTGGAGTTCTCCACCGGCTGGCTGCTGCGCGTGTTCAGCCAGCCCTGGATCTACGGTGCATTCGTTGGCTACATCGGTGCCTTTTTCACCTGGATGAGCCTGCTCAAGCACGCTCCCATCGGCCCGGCATTCGCTGCCTCGCATCTGGAGATCATCTCGGTGCTGGCGCTCTCGTACTGGCTGTTCAACGAGCCCATTGGCTGGCCGCAGATCATTGGCTGTCTGTTCATCGTGGCCGGCATCATGTGCCTGGCGGTGAGCGAGAAGCCAGAGGCCGAGCAGGTCGCCTGACATGCGCCAGCCCACGGTGCCGCCAACGGCCGGCCTGCCACTACAGCTCGGCGACCTCTGGCCTTCGGGTGCGGGCAGCCTGGCAGGACAGCTGGCTGCCTGGCTGGGCGTGGAGGCGGTGCAGCTCGAATGCTCGGGGACCTCGGCCCTGATGGTGGCGCTGCGCAGCCTGCAGGCCCTCAGTCCTGGGCGCAGCGAGGTCGTTGCACCGGCCTATACCTGTCCGCTGGTGGCGCTAGCGATTGCGCAGTGCGGGCTGCAGCTGCGCCTGTGCGATCTGCGCGCCGACGCGTTGGACATGGACCCTGTCTGCCTGCAGCGCCTGTGCAGCGACCGGACGCTGGCCGTGCTGCCCACGCATCTGTGCGGGCGTGTGGCCGATGTGGACGCCGCCCTGCAATGCGCGCGCGCCGTGGGCGCCTATGTGATCGAGGATGCCGCCCAGGCGCTGGGAGCGCGCAGCGGCGAAGCTTCGGTGGGCCTCAAAGGCGATATCGGCTTTTTCAGCCTGGCCGTCGGCAAGGGGTTGAGCACCTTTGAAGGTGGCGTGCTGATGGCGCGCGAGCCTTCCATGCGTGCTGCGCTGAGCGCAGCCGGCGCCGCCACCCGGTTCAGCCTGTGGTGGGAGCTGCGCCGAAGCATCGAGCTGCTGGGCTACGCCATGCTCTACCGGCCCTCGGGTCTGCGCATGGCCTATGGCAAGCCGCTGGAGAAATCATTGTCGCGTGGTGACTGGGTAGAGGCCGCAGGCGATGACTTCGACGATCTCATTCCACAGCACAGTCTGGGACGCTGGCGCCAGAGCGTGGGGGCAAGGGCATTGCGGCGGCTGGAGGCGTTTCAGCGGCAAGCATCCGGGCAGGCCGGCCTGCGCATCGCTCAGTTGCAGGCTTGCGAGCTGGAAGTGGTGCAGGATGCCGCCCCCCGGGCGCAGGGCGTGTGGCCGGTGATCCTGCTGCGCATGCCGAGCCAGCAGGCCAGGGATGCCGTGCTGCGCGCGCATTGGGGCGGTGGCTGTGGTCTGTCTCTGCCCTTTGTCCATGTGCTGCCCGACTATGGCCGCTACGACCATGTGCTGGGTGCTGCACGCGACGACGCGGTCAGCCAGGCGCGAGACTGGGCACAGCGCTTGCTCGCCATCAGCAATAGCCCATGGCTGGATGACGAGCGCTTTGCGGATTTGCTGGACACGCTGGCAGCACGCTGATACGCCTACGCCTGCAATCTGTCTGCAATAACGATATAGAAATCCATTCGTTCTGTTTTAGCCGGCTCGTTTCTACACTGAACTTGAACGGACTGCATGGCCTGTTGCCCCGCAGATCAAGGCACAAGGAGTGGTGAAAATGGGAGTAGGAAAACGCTCGAGGCAAGCGCTGTCAAGCGCGGCGGGGACTTGCCAGCACGACGTGGATGTTCTGGTTATCGGCGCTGGACCAGCAGGGGCATGGGCTGCCATCAGCGCAGCCAGCCAGGGGGCAAACGTGCTGCTGGTCGACAAGGGATATTGCGGAACATCGGGCGCAACTGCACCTTCGGGCTGCGGCGTTTGGCATGTCGACAATACCGGGGATTTGCGTGAGAAAGCCAAAGCCAGTCGTTACACCATGGGTGGCATGCTGGCCGAGCAGGCATGGATGGATCGGGTGCTGGAGCAGACCTGGAACAACATCGAGCTGTTGACTGAATGGGGCTACCCGTTCCCTGTCGATGTGGAAGGCAAGCTGCGGCGCAACTCCCTGCAGGGCCCTGAATATATGCGTTTGATGCGCAAGCAGGTCAAGGCTGCCGGCGTACGTATTCTTGACCATAGCCCGGCGCTGGAATTGCTCGTGGATGACGCTGGCACGGTATGCGGCGCAACAGGTGTGCGCAGGCAAGCCGAAGATACCTGGGTCGTGCGTGCAAGTGCAACCATCATTGCCACCGGTGGCTGCGCTTTCCTTAGCCGCGCGCTGGGCTGCAATGTGCTGACCGGTGATGGATACCTGATGGCCGCCGAGGTGGGGGCACAGCTCTCGGGCATGGAATTCTCCAATGCCTATGGGCTGGGGCCGGCGTTCTCTTCGGTCACCAAGTCACTGTTCTACAACTGGGCCAGTTTTTACTATGCAGACGGCTCGCTGATCGAGGGTGCAGGGTCTTCGCGCGGGCGCAGCATCATTGCGCAGACGTTGCAAACACAGCCTGTTTTTGCGCGTTTGGACAAAGCCGATGCGAGCATTCAGGCATGGATGCGCACGGCACAGCCCAACTTCTTTGTCTCGTTTGACCGCAAAGGCATCAACCCTTTTCATGAAATGTTCCCGGTCAGCTTGCGGCTGGAAGGAACGGTGCGTGGCACTGGCGGTCTGAATGTGGTGGATGCCGACTGTGCAACCTCCGTGGCCGGGCTGTACGCTGCAGGCGATGCAGCAACGCGCGAGCTGATCTGCGGTGGCTTTACCGGAGGCGGCAGTCATAACGCAGCCTGGGCGCTCTCTTCGGGATTCTGGGCTGGTGCCGGCGCTGCGCACTTTGCCTTGCATAACCCGATAAAAACACGGCAGCTTTACCGCGCTGGCAGTCCAGGTCTTGAAGAGCAGGGTCAAGCTCGGCTGGACAGCAGTCAGCTGATTCAAGCGGTACAGGCCGAAGTCTTCCCGTACGAGCGCAACTGGAATCGCCAATCCGATGAGTTGCAGCAGTCTCTGCAGAACCTTGATGCCTTGTGGCTGCGCCTGCGTACTGGTGTGCAGTTCCAGTCCATCGAAGAGCGCCTGCGCCTGAGGGAGGCAACTGCCATGCTGGCTACCTCGCGATGGATGTACCGGAGTGCCTTGCAGCGTACCGAAACCCGGGGCATGCATCGCCGTCGCGATCATCAAGAATTGGACCCTGGCCAGAGACATCGATTGATTTCTGGCGGCCTTGATGAAGTCTGGGTGCGTCGTCAGCGGGTCAAAGAAGTGCCGTCTTCCGAAGGAGTGCTCGCATGATCGAAATCATCAGTTCAGAGCGTTGCACCGGCTGCAATATCTGCGTCCATGCCTGTCCTACCAATGTGTTCGACATGGTCAAAGGGCAGGCTCCGCGCATTGCCCGGCAAAGCGATTGCCAGACTTGCTTTATGTGCGAGCTGTATTGTCCTGAGGACGCCTTGTATGTTGCCCCGGTGGCAGATGCTGCTGCCCATGTTGATGAGCTCGCGCCTGCCACGCAAGCTTTGCTGGGCAGCTATCGCGCCTCCGTTGGTTGGGGCAAAGGTCGCCAATCTACCGCAGCACTGGATGCCAGCTACGAGCTGCTGGCGCGTGCGCATTAGAAATTTTGTCATCCATGTCAGAACATGAAATCCGTTTGTCGGAAGCAGGCTCTTGTGCCGCTTTCAATCGTCGTCAATGGCTGCTTGGCGCTTTGGCGGCAAGCATTCCCATGCTGGGTGAAGCGCAGTCTCAAAGCGCGGTGCAGACCTTGCGTATCGGCTATATCGGTCCTGGAAAGAAGCCTGCTTATGCCACGGGCTGGGCGCTGCAGCAGGGTATCTTGCAGCGGGAGCTGAGCACGTTGGGCTTCTCCCAGGTCGTGACCCGTGTGTTTCCCAATGGACCGGACTTGAACGAAGCATTCATTGCCGACCATCTGGACATCGGCATCTATGGCGACACACCCGCAGTGGTCGCTCATGCGCAAGGCTTTCAAGGTAAGTTACTGGGTTTTGATTGCGTGGGCATGAACACCTGGCTGCTGACCCCCAAGGCTGGCATCAAGACGGTGGAGGAGCTCAAGGGCAAAGTCGTTGGCGTGGCTCTGGGCTCATACATGCACCGCTTTGTGCTGGGTCTGCTCAGGCAGCATGGTTTGAGCGGCAGGGTCAAGGTGGTGCATATGCTGCCGCGCGACGGTGCGCCGGCGCTGGAGCGTGGGGATGTAGCTGCGTTTGCCGCACCTATCAATATGGGGCCGTTGCTGGCGCAGCAAGGCTTTCCGGTTCTGGCAGAGGCTGCGCAGTATCCGACGCTGCTGGGCACATCGGTCATTGTGATTTCTCCCAAACTGCTTGCGAGGTTGCCGCAATTTCCTGCTACCTGGGGCCGTGCACGCAGCATTGCCCTGGGGGAGATTCGTAGCGACAGCGCAGCGTATCTGGCGTTTCATGCCGAGGCCAGCGGTTTCCCGGTGCCTGCGGTCAAAGCCTCTGTGGCATTGAGCAATCTGCCCGCTCAGGCCTATCCGGAGCAAGGCTTGCATTTGATCTCCGAGGCCAAACGCTTCCTGCTCAATGAAAAGCTGGTGCGCAAGGATTTTTCCGTTGAGAGCTGGAAGATTCCCGGGTTTTCATGAGCTTTTCTTCTGACAAGATCATTGGAGTCAAGCGATATTTGCCCTTGCTTCAGTGGGATCTGTCATCGCGGAGACTCTGCATTTCTGTCCGGATTCCCTGGCTTTCAGTGCTGTCTCACGCTCGGCGATATAGCTGCGCGTGAGCGGTACGGCATCCTGCCTGCGCGCCAGCTGAACCTGGAAGATGGCGATGTCCTGATAGCGGAACGCGGTCTCCGACATGGACAGATAGAACTCCCACATGCGGCAGAAGCGCTCGTCATACAGGGCTGCGGCTTCGGCACGGCGTGTCATGAAACGCTCGCGCCACAGGCGCAGGGTCTGGGCATAGTGCAGGTGCAGCACCTCAATATCGCAGATCACCAGCCCCGCGCGCTCTATGGCAGGCGTGAACTCCGACATCGACGGAATATGGCCTCCGGGAAAGATGTAGCGCTCAATCCAGGGATTGTTGAAGTCGGGCACATCGCTGTTGCCGATGAAGTGCAGCAGCATCACGCCATCCTCGCTGAGCAGCTCATGGCATTTGCGGAAGAAGGCGTCATGGAATCTCGTGCCCACATGCTCGAACATGCCGACGGAGACAATGCGCTCGAACGGCCCATGTGTTTCGCGATTCATGTCGCGGTAGTCTTCCAGTCGGTACTCCAGCCGCTCGCCATGGATGGATTGCGAGGCCCTGGACTGCGCGCCGGCCAGTTGCTCCGTGGACAGCGTGATGCCTGTGACATGGCCGGCACCGCCCACCTCGGCCAGATAGCGCGAGAGACCGCCCCAGCCGCAGCCGATATCGAGCACGCGCTGGCCCGGCTCGATCAGCAGCTTGGCGGCGATGTGGCGCTTCTTGGCCAGCTGTGCCGTTTCAAGGTCTTCGTTGCCCTGCTCGAAATAGGCGCAGGAGTACTGGCGCTCGCTGTCGAGAAACAGCTGATAGAGCCGGTCGTCCAGATCGTAGTGATGCGCCACGTTGGCACGCGATTTGCCGCGCAGATTGTTCTGCAGCAAGGGCCGCAGCTTCATGCGCCAGGCATCGAGCAGGCGTACCGTGGCGCTGACGGGCACCTGCCTGGCGCCGCGCAGCACCAGCTCCAGCACGTCGTAGACCGTGCCTTGCTCGACCAGCAGGCGCTGTTGCATGAACAGTTCGCCAAAGTTGAGGTCGGGGTCGCGCAGCAGCGCAAGGACGGCGCGTCTGTCGGCAAAGCGCAGGCGCGCCTGGGGCTGGCCGCCGTCGCCGAAGATCAGCGCCTTTCCTGAGGGAGTGATGACTTCGAGCCGTCCCGTGGTGACCAGAGGTGCAAATGCCTGTTGCAGCAATTTTTCGGTCAACCGATCCAGCATGTCAGCTCCTTGAAGCGAAGTGTTGAAAAGTGGCCGGTGAAATCGCTCTAACTCGTGCTGCTGAGCGCTATGCGCTGTATCAGCCGCTGGTTCAATGCATGCTGCCCGGCCTGCCAGCCGGCCAGCGTAGCAGCGTCAATCTGTGTGTCCTGGCCGTCGCCCGCGCTCATCAGTCGCTTCCACCAGGTGCCATAGTGCCATGACGACACGTCGCCCGTGATGTCACTGCCCGCGATCTGTCCGCGCAGCGCATCGATCAGCTGCACGGCCTGCTCTTCCAGCATCCGGCCCTGGTCCCAGTTGGTGCGCACGACTTCGGCGGCGAACACATCCTTGTCTATGCTCAGATACGTGTCCTGCGGCCAGTCATGCAGATGGCTGGACAGCGCCTGTACCAGCTCCGAGATATTGGCAAAGCTGCGAAACGCCTTGCCCGCGCCCAGGCGCCTGGCCCAGCCGGTGTCCACGCCGCAGCTCCAGTAGGTGAGCTTGCCGGCGCGCAGCGGCCGCAGATAGTTCTCCCAGGCGTGGGCCGAGCCTATGTCCTGCGAGGTAATGCCTGCCACATGGACCTGCGACACGGCCGGGTGCATGGCCACGCGTCGCACCCAGGAGCCGCAGTGCACACCCCAGGGAAAGCGCATATTGTCCGGGTGGTTGTCCAGCACCACCACGCGCAGCGGATGCTTGGCGCTGAAGCCCTTCTGGGCAATGCAGCGCTCGATCAGCGGCCAGCTCAGATGGTGAAAGTCGCCGCTGCCCATGAGCACGGTACCGTGCTGCGCGGGCAGCTGCTCCTGCATGGCCTGGGTGAAGCGCCTGAAGCTGCGCAGGCCGCAGCCAAAGCGCACCAGCTCCTGCCACTGGGCGAGCGCAAGCCGCTTCTCCTGGAGCAGCGGGCCTACCGATTCATCGACATCCAGCACCACAGGTGTTTGTTGCATCATGCCTTGTCACTCCACTGGCGATCGCTTTCAAACAGACCGGAGAAGCGCCGACCCAAGGCGCGCAGCACGGGATTGCGGATGAAGACCAGATGCTGCGTCATGGTGAAGCTGGCGCCGAGCTGGGCCTTGACTTCCGGGTCGGTCCAGCCCGCTACATAGTGGGACAGGCCCCGCTCCAGTGCGTATTCAAGATTGACCATCCAGCTCACGAAATAGAGATTCGCCTCGCGCGCTGCGGGGTAGGACAGGCCTATGTATTTGTCGATCAACCTGCCGTCATGCTCGAAGCACAGATTCCAGCCCAGCAGCGCATCGCTTTGCGCGTCGCGATACTCGAACACCATGCCGCCATTGTCCGCATCGCGCAGCAAGTCGGCAAAGAAGCTGCGCGTGAGTTTGTCGAAGTGAATGTCGCTTTGCGCGTACACCGCATCAAACAGCGCATAGTAGGCATCCACCTGGGCATCAGCGGCAAAGGCTGCGCCGGTAGGGATACGCTGTACGGAGAGCTGTGCGCGGCTTTTGAGCTTGCGCCTGAGGCTGCTGCGGCGGTTTTTGGACAGGCCGGCCAGATACTCGTCCGCACTGGCAAAGCTGATGGGGACATAGGCCAGGGCCTGGCCTTCGAGGGCAATGAACCCTTGCTCCGAAAGCGCGTCAGACAACTCCTGCGCAAAGCAGTTGTCTTCCTCGCTTAGCAAGGGTGATGCCTGCGGCAGATCCTTGACGATGGTGAGCATGGTCCGGCCCGCCACGGCGCGCAGCTGCCGCGCCAGCGTGGCCGCATCCACGCCCTGGGGCAGGGGCGCATACTCGCTGACCGTGCTGCCGATGAAGTCCGTCTTCAGCCTGAGCCTGGAGCTCAGAAAGCGCCCGCCCGGCAACGACAGAAGACGCGCCTTGAGCGCGTCATCTGCGGTGGTCAGCAAATCGAAGGGGGCGGTGAATGCTGGCGCCGGCCATTCCTTCAGCAAGGCAAAGCCTTCTGGAGGATGGTTGGTGAACTGCTGCAGCAAGCCACTGGGTTCGAGCTGGTTGCGGAAATTTTCCGTCGCCATTTCGCCTTTTTGTAGTCGGTTGTGATGGCGCCTGAGTGTGTCTGCAGCGCAGAAAACTGGCACAACCCAAGCAAGAGACAGCGAGCAAGACCTGAGCGGCCCCCGCCGCCGCACAGCGAGGCTGTCGTCCCCCTTCCCGAAGACAGAGGGGGAAGCGGCGGGGCCGCCTAGGCAAAGCCGCTCAGGGGGTTACGCCTTTTTAGCCTTGCTCAGCAACTGATCCAGCAGCACCATGGCTTCGTCGATCTCGCTGCGCGAAATCATCAGCGAAGGCGCGAAGGTGATCACGTTCTTGTAGTAGCCGCCCACGTCCAGCACCAGGCCGCGCTTCTGGCCCTGGTATTCCAGGCCGCCTTCGAGGCCGATGTCCACCATCTTGTCCAGCAGCGCCTTGTTGGGCGTGAAGCCGTCCTCGGTGCAGATTTCGGCGCGCAGCGCCAGGCCCAGGCCGTCCACATCGCCGATTTCCTTGTGGCGCTTTTGCAGCTCCTTGAGGCCTTCGAGGAAGTAGGCACCCGATTCGCGCACCTGACGGCCGAAGTCCATCTCGTGGGTCATCTTCATGACTTCCAGGCCCAGGGCCGTACCCAGCGGGTTGGAGGCAAAGGTGGAATGGGTGGATCCGGGCGGGAACACCGTGGGGTTGATCAGCTCTTCGCGTGCCCACAGGCCGGACAGCGCATTCAGACCATTGGTCAGTGCCTTGGCAAACACCAGTACATCGGGCTTGATGCCGAAGTTTTCCACCGACCACAGCGTGCCGGTACGCCAGAAGCCCATCTGGATTTCGTCGACCACCATCAGCACGCCGTGATCGTCCAGCACCTTCTTCAGACCCTTGAAGAAGTTGGGAGGAGGAACCACGTAGCCGCCCGTGCCCTGAATGGGTTCCACGTAGAAGGCCGCGTATTCGCACTGGTTGGTCTTGGGGTCCCAGACCGCGTGGTATTCGTTCTCGAACTTGCGCGCGAATTCGCGCACGATCTGGTCCGCATACTCCTCGGACGTCATGCCCTTGGGACGGCGGAAGGGGTAGGGGAAGGGGATGAACTGCGCGCGGTCGCTGAAGTGGCCGAAACGGCGGCGGTAGCGGTAGCTGGAGGTGATCGAGGACGCGCCCAGCGTACGGCCGTGGTAGCCGCCTTCGAACGCGAACATCAGGCTCTTGCCGCCGCTGGCGTTGCGCACGACCTTCAGCGAGTCCTCGATGGCTTGCGCGCCGCCCACGTTGAAGTGCACGCGGCCGTCGTGGCCCCATTTGCGCTTGGCGTCTTCAGCAATGAACTTGGCCAGTTCGATCTTGGTGGGGTGCAGATACTGGCTGGCCACCTGGGGCAGCTCCTGCAGCTGCTCGATCATCTTGGCCTCAAGACGCTTGTTCTTGTAGCCGAAGTTGACGGCCGAATACCACATCTGCAGATCGAGGTAGGACGTGCCTGCATCGTCGTACATATAGCTGCCTTCGCAGCCCGTGAAAATCTTGGGAGGATTGACGTAGTGGACGGTGTCGCCAAACGAGCAGTATTTGGCTTCGTCAGCCAGCAATTGGGCAGTATTGATCACAGCAGAAAGCGCTCCGCAAAAATGGATTCAGTCAACGGTATGCGGCAGCAGTGTGCGTTTGCAATATTTCCGGGCTGTCGAGCATTTGTGTGGGAATTGTGGAGAGCTCTGCGTCGGCCGATTTTCAGCGCCGCAAATGGCGGCGACAGATGTCCGGGCGCGCGCAGCTGCCTGCAGCAGCTTGCCCGGCCCTGTTCAAAGTACGGGGCGCGGCTCGCTGCCGCTCGTCGAGGCGGCGTCCAGACCGCTGCCGAATCCGGGCCGATCAGCCCAGTGCCACCACGCGCAGCACCTCGGCGCCATAGGCATCGAGCTTCTTGGTGCCCATGCCGCTGACTCCCTGCAGCTCCTGCAGGCTCTGGGGGTTGAGTTCGGCAATCGATGCCAGCGTGGCGTCGTGGAAGATCACATAGGCCGGCAGATTGTGAGACTTGGCGACTTCGGCGCGCCAGGCCTTGAGATTGATGAAGCGAACCTGTGCGTCGGGACCCAGATTGACCGCAGCTGCATTGGAGGCCGATTTCTTGCCCTGCTTCTTGCTGCGCGATGCGGCCACGGCCTCGCGCAGCTGCACCTGTATCTCGCCCTTGAGCACGGCACGCGAGCCCGCGGCCAGACACAGGGTGTCAAACACATGGCCGCTGTTCTCGCTCACCACCTTGTGCAGGCCCAGGGCACCCGTAGCCAGCAACTGGCGCATCACGGCGCGCAGCTGTGGCTCCGAATACTCCTTGCCGATGCCGAAGGTGGATACCTTGTCATGCCCGTACTGCGTGACCTTGTCCGTCTCCTTGCCGCGCAGCACGTCCATGATGTGGCCCGCACCATAGGTCAGGCCGCTGGCCTCGTGCACGCGGAAGATGGTGGACAGCAGCTTGCGTGCCGCATCCGTGCCATCCCATAGCGCCGGCGGCTCCAGGCAGTTGTCGCAGTTGCCGCAATGGGTGCGGGCAACGGCCTGCAGTGGCTTGCCATCCAGGCTCGGCTCCTGTCCATATTGCTCGCCAAAATAGGCCAGCAGGCGTACGCGGCGGCAGTCGGTGGCCTCGGCCAGACCGAGCAGGGCATCGAGCTTGCCGCGCATCACCTGCTTGAACTGTTCCTCGGCCGGGCTTTCGTCGATCATGCGGCGCTGGTTGACCACGTCGCTGAGACCGTAGGCCATCCAGGCATCGGCGGGCAGGCCGTCGCGGCCCGCACGGCCGGTTTCCTGGTAGTAGCCCTCGATGTTCTTGGGCATGTCCACATGAGCCACAAAGCGCACATCGGGCTTGTTGATGCCCATGCCGAAGGCAATCGTGGCGCACATCACCACGCCTTCTTCGCGCAGAAAACGGTCCTGATGGTTCTGGCGCATGTCCTGGGGCAGGCCTGCGTGGTAAGGCAGGGCATTGATGCCGTTCTGCACCAGGGTCTGGGCCAGCTCCTCGACACGCTTGCGCGACTGGCAATAGACCACGCCGGCCTCGCCCTCGTGCTCGCGTTCGATAAAGCGCAGCAGCTGGTTGCTGACGTCCTTTTTCTCGGCGATCTTGTAGCGGATGTTCGGGCGGTCAAAACTGCTGATGAAATGCTGGGCCGCTTCCAACTGCAGGCGCTCGATGATGTCGGCGCGCGTCAGCGCATCGGCCGTGGCCGTCAGCGCGATGCGCGGCACATCGGCATAGCGCTGGTGCAGCACACTCAGCGCGCGGTATTCAGGGCGGAAGTCGTGTCCCCACTGGCTCACGCAATGCGCTTCGTCGATGGCGAACAGCGACAGCTTGCCCTGGGCATGCAGATCGTCGAGCAGACCCAGAAAACGTGGCGTGTTCAGACGCTCGGGAGCGGCATAGAGCAGGGTGATGTCGCCGCTTTGCAGGCGCAGCTCCACCTCCTGCGTCTCGTCGTAGCTCAGGGTGGAGTTCAGATAGGCGGCGCTGATGCCGGCCTCATGCAGTGCGCCGACCTGGTCGTGCATGAGCGCGATCAGCGGCGAGACCACGATCGTCACGCCATGGCCGAGCTGCTGGCGCGCAATGGCCGGAACCTGGTAGCACAGCGATTTGCCGCCGCCCGTGGGCATGAGCACCAGCGCATCGCCGCCGTTGATGACATGCGAGACGATGGCCTGCTGGGGGCCACGGAATTGCTCGTAGCCAAAAACGGCTTGCAGAATGGATTGCGCGGAAGACACCGGGTACTCTTGAATCGATAGCTGGTAGCGCTTGCTGTATATGGGGAAGAGGCCGATTTGGCCTCTGGTGCAAGCATCAGAACTGGCCCTATTGTGCGCTGCGACCCGGCGCGCTGCCCGGGCCGGGTTATGCGCAATCAGCCAGCCTGCCCTATGGTGGAGGGCGAAAAATGCGCATCCAGCTCGTAGAGATCGGCGGGATAGGTCAGGCGCACAAAGGTGATGGGCAGCTGCCCGGTCCAGGTACGGCGGTCGATCACCAGGCAGGGAAAGCCGGGCTTGATCTCCAGCAGGCCGGCGGTTTCCTCGCTGGCTGCCTCGGCGCGAATGCGGTGTTCGGCCGAGCTCCAGGGCACATGGTTGACCATCCAGGAGCTGGGACTGTGCTCGGTGAACGGCTCGTGCTCGGCGTCCGGCACGGATTCGAGATTGATCAGGCGGTCTTCGATGCAGAACGGACGCGATCCCGCCATGTGCAGGCACAGCACATGGACGATGGAGGCCGGCCGGGCCATGCGCATGGCCTCCATGTCCTCGCGCGTGCTGCGCCTTTGCGTGCGCCCGAGCAGCCTGCTCGAATACTCCTGCCCCATGCCCAGCACCACCTGGCGCAGATCGGGAATCTCCAGCACGGCAGAGCTGGTTTGCGGGCGCGTCACAAAGCTTCCCGCCTTGCGCTTGCGCACCAGCAGACCGGCTTCTGCCAGCTTGTTGAGCACCTTGCTCACCGTCATGCGCGAGCATTGGTAATGGACGGTCAGTTCCATCTCCGACGGGATGCGATAGCCGGGCGGCCAGCGGCCACTGAGAATGTTCTGTTCAATCTCGGTGAGAATTTTTCCGTGCAGCGACATGGAAGAGTGTTTGTCCATGGAGTGGATTACACCAGCAAATCCGGCCGGGTGCCGCTGCGCCTTCTAAGCGTTCAATACGGAGCGTGCAATGATGGTGCGCTGAATCTCGGAAGAGCCTTCGTAGATGCGCAGAATGCGGGCGTCGCGCACATAGCGCTCCAGCGGCATTTCACGGGTATAGCCGTAGCCACCATGGATCTGCAGCGCCTCGTCGGTCACGAAGCCCACCATCTCCGAGGCGAACAGCTTGGCCATGGCCGACTGCTGGGTGAAGGGCTGGCCCTGCTGGCGCAGTGCCAGAGCCTGCATGGTCAGCGCCCAGGCGGCTTCCAGGCGCAGCTTCATGTCGGCCAGCTTGAACTGGATGCCCTGTTTGCTGGCGATAGGCTCGCCGCCCACCAGGCGCTGGTTGGCCCAGTCGGCCGCCGCCATGAGCGCGGCCTCGGCAATGCCCAGAGAGGTCGCCGCCACGTCCAGGCGGCTGTTGTCCAGCACTTTCATGGCGGTCTTGAAGCCGGTTCCCTCGGCGCCGAGGCGATTGGCCGCCGGAACGCGCACGCTGTCCAGCGAAACCTCAAAGGCATGGCCGCCGCGGATGCCCATGAGCTTTTCGGGCGATGAAATCTGTATGCCGGGCAGCTCGCGCGGCACGATGAAGGCGCTGACCCCGCGTGCTGCAGCCTCCGCATCCGTCTTGGCGAACACCACCATGAAGCGGGCTTCTGCCGCATTCGAGATGAAGTGCTTGACGCCCGTGATCAGATAGTCGTCGCCGTCGCGCACGGCCCGGGTACGCATGTCTGCAGGGTGGGAGCCGCCGCGCGGCTCGGTCAGCGCGAAGGCCGCCAGCCATTCCCCGCTGGCGCAGCGCGGCAGCCATTGCTCGCGCTGCGCCTCGTCGCCGCCAATGAGAACGGCATCCGTGCCCAGATAGTGAGCACCGATCATGGACGAGGTCGCGGCACAGGCGCGCGAGATGGCGACCAGCGACATCAGCATGGCGGTGGGGGTGACGCCCGGTCCGCCAAAGCGCTCCGGCAGATTCATGCCCATCACGCCCAGCGCGGACAGGCCGGGCACATGGCGCGTGGCGGAAAAGGCTTCCTCGTCCATGGCCTGGGCCACGGGGGCCAGGGTTTCCTCGGCAAAGCGTGCTACGGCATCGGCAACGGCCTGATCTTCTTCGGTTGCGCCCAGACGAATCAATGACATGGCGGTCTCTCCTTGTTTTCTTGCTATCAAAATCAACCCAAAGCGCCTGCTTCGCGCAAGGCGGCAATGGCGTCCGTGCTGCGGCCCAGCCAGCTTTGCAGCAGCAGCTCCGTGTGTTCGCCCAGTGCCGGTGCGCGTTGCGCACGATTGGGCAGAGCGCCGTTGAAATGCACGGGCTGTGTCGGCAGCTTCAGGCCCGGAAGGCGTTCGTCATCGACCTCGCAGAGCAGGCCACGCGAGCGGATCTGCTCGGAGTTCAGGGCCTGCTCTATGTTCCAGATGGGGGCTGCGGGAACGCCTGCGGCTTCGAGCCGCGCGACCACATCGGCCACGTCGTGCTGCGTGCTCCAGCCCTCCAGCGCGGCGCGCAAGGTGGGCTCGTTGGCCGAGCGCGCTTCGTCGCTGGCAAAACGCGGGTCGCTGGCCAGCTCTGGCAGGTCCATGGCGGCCGCAGTGGCGTCGAACAGCTTCTTGTTGAGCACGGCCAGGGCGTAATGGCCGTCACGTGCCCTGTAGACGCCAAACGGCGCCGAGAGCGGATGCCGGTTGCCCACACGCCGGGCAGGCTGGCCGGTGAACAGATAGCGCGACATCGATGTCGCCAGAAAGCTCAGCGTGGTGTCGAACATGGCGACATCGACATGCTGGCCGACTCCGGTTCTCTGCGCCTGCAACAGGGCGGCCAGTGTCGCCCAGGAAGCAAACAGGCCGGCAACCACATCGCTGACCGCCTCGCCGACCAGGGTGGGTGCGCCTTGAGGCTCGCCCGTGGCCTCCATCAGGCCGCTCATGGCCTGAACAATGATGTCGTAGGCCGGGCGGTGGGCCAGCGGGCCGGTCTGGCCAAAGCCGGAGACGCTGACATACACCAGCCGGGGATTGAGGGCGCGCAGCGTTTCGGGGCCGATGCCCAGGCGCTCGGCGACGCCCGGCCTGAAGTTCTCGACCACCACATCGACCTGCCGGGCCAGCTCATGCACCACGGCGACCGCATCCGCATGTTTGAGGTCCAGCACCAGGCTTTGCTTGTTGCGATTCATGACCGTGAACAAGGCGCTTTGCCCATTCTTCATGGGGCCGATGGCGCGGTAGTCGTCGCCCTGGGGCGGCTCCACCTTCACGACTTCCGCGCCCAGATCGGCCAGCAAGGCCGTGGACATGGGGCCCGCCAGAACCCGGGTGAAGTCCAGGATGCGGATGCCGTCCAGCGGACGGGAGGCAGTTTTTTCGGTTGATGCAAGCATGGGAGTCCTGCTGTTGATCTGAAGCGATGCCTGCATGCTGCCAAAAACATGAATCAATGGAAAATATTCATTTCCCATTCACTGGATTCAAAAAATTGATTCAGATAAATCTGCGCCAGCTCGAATATTTTGTCGCCGCCGCACGCCACGGCAGCACGGCCAAGGCGGCGCTGGCCATCAATGTTTCACAGCCCTCCATCTCCAAGGCGATTGCCGACCTGGAGGCCCAATGGAGCGAGAAGCTTTTTGTGCGCAAACATGCCGTCGGGCTGGACCTGACCGCGGCAGGGCTGGCCAGAAGCCGGGAGGCCCTGAGTCTTCTGGAGGCTGCGCAACTGCTTCAGGAGCCACGCAAGCAGGCGGTTTCCGGCACGCTGAGGCTGGGCTTTCTGAGCACGCTGGGCGCGCTGTGGATTCCGCAACTGCTCACCCAGATGCAAAAGCGCCACCCGTCCATCGACATCGAGTTGATCGAAGGGGACATCGCCTCCCTGACGCGGCAAGTGGAGCGAGGGGAGATCCATGCTGCACTGCAATATGACCTGGGCCTGGCTCGCCCTTTGCTGACCATGCACCCGGTTGCCGCGTTGCCGCCCTATGCCTTGCTGCCTGCCAGGCACGCCCTGTCTGCGGCGCCCAGCGTGAGTCTGGCGGAGCTGGCCCAGTCGCCGTTGCTGCTGATCAACCTGCCTCAGAGCAGAGAGTACTTTCTCTCGCTGTTTCGGGAGGCGGGCGTGGTTCCCACGGTGAACTATGAACTGGCGTCGATAGAGCTGGTGCGTTCCATGGTCGCCAACGGGCATGGCGTCAGCGTTCTGACCACGCGGCCGGTGGTCGACCGAACCCACGACGGCAAGCGGCTGGTCTGCAAAAGAATCAAGGGCCGCGTCGCCAAGCAGGCCGTGGTGCTGTCGGTGCCCAGGAGCAATGCCTCGGCGCTGATTGCACCATTTCTGACCGTGGCAAAAAGCGTGATTGCACCCGACTAGCGCAACGCTGGGGCTGTTTTGGTGCGCGCCCACAAGGCCGGCGGAGGCGGCTCGCGGGCGAGCGAATTGGCACATAGCTTGCTTTTGTGGATTGTTGACTCATGTCTATACAGCTGGGAAATACGGTAACTATGGCGCTCGGGTAAGCCTGTATATACATGTTCAATCAGCAATCGCAAACTTCGCTGTCTGCACTGTCGTGCAAGGCTTGAAGTCCGCATCAACAACCGAACTGCTTTGGCATCGACCGAGGAGAGTCCCATGAAATCGACACGTCGCGTTCCAATCTGGCAACTGGCATTAGCCGCAACCGTTCTAGTGTCTGCTGCACAACATGCAGCGGCTCAGGAGACCAAGATCGTCCTGGGCATGTCGGGATGGACAGGCTTTGCGCCGCTGACGCTCGCGGACAAGGCCGGGATCTTTAAGAAGAACGGCCTCAATGTCGAAATCAAGATGATTCCCCAGAAGGACCGGCATCTGGCGCTGGCCTCGGGGGCCGTGCAATGCGCCGCCACCACCGTGGAGACGCATGTGGCCTGGAACACCAATGGTGTGCCGATCGTGCAGATCTTCCAGATGGACAAGTCCTTTGGAGCGGACGGCATTGCCGTGCGCAACGACGTCAAGAACTTTGCCGATCTGAAAGGCAAGACCGTCGCCGTCAGCGCGCCGGGTACGGCTCCCTACTTCGGGCTGGCCTGGATGCTGAACAAGAACGGCATGACCATGAAGGACATCAAGACCGTGTCGCTGGAGCCCCAGCCTGCGGCACAGGCCTTTGTCTCCGGTCAGAACGATGCGGCCATGACCTATGAGCCCTACCTGTCCACGGTGCGCGCCAACCCTAGCGCAGGCAAGATTCTGGCCACCACCATCGACTACCCGATGGTGATGGATACCGTGGGCTGTGATCCCAAGTGGCTCAAGGCCAACACGGCAGCCGCCAAGGCGCTGACCCAGTCCTATTTCGATGCCATCGCCATGATCAATTCCGACAAGGAAAAGAGCTACGAAATCATGGGCGCGGCCGTCAAGCAAAGCGGCGAGCAGTTCGGCAAGTCGGCAGCCTTTCTGAAATGGTCGGACAAGGAGGCCAATCAGAAATTCTTTGCCAGCGACCTGCTGCCTTTCATGAAGGAGTCTGCTGCCATCCTCAAGGAGGCCGGCGTGATTCGCAGCATTCCTGAGAACTACGGCGTCATGTACGACGCCAGCTTCATCAAGTAAGCGCAAAGAGGTTGCACATGGAAGCGGTATCACCTTCTATCAAGTCTGCATCACCCGCATCGGTTCAGGTGGCATCGCCTTCCGTGAGGCCGGCTCGCCGGCGCTACATGGCCCCTCTGGAGCCTGTCAGCCCCAAGGCCAAATGGCTGCTCGGCACGGGCTTCTTCGTGCTGTTCCTGCTGATCTGGTCGGCCGTCACCTTTGGCGGACTGGTCTCGCCGACCTTTCTCGCCAGCCCGCTGACGATGCTGCGCGAAGGCATTTTGCTGTTCACGGAGTTCGACTTTCATCATGACATCGGCATGACCGTATGGCGCGTCATGGGGGGCTTCATATTGGCCAGCGTCGTGGCCGTGCCGCTGGGCATTGCCATGGGGGCCTGGAAGCCCGTGGAGGCGTTCTTCGAGCCCTTTGTCTCGTTCTGCCGCTACCTGCCCGCCTCGGCCTTCATCCCGCTGCTGATTCTCTGGGCCGGCGTGGGCGAAGCCCAGAAGCTGCTGGTCATCTTCATCGGCTCGGTGTTCCAGATCACCCTCATGGTGGCCGTGACCGTGGGCGGTGCGCGCAAGGACCTGGTGGAGGCCGCCTACACACTGGGCGCCAGCAATACCGGCATCGTCAAGCGGGTGCTGATTCCCGGTGCCGCCCCGGGCATCGCGGAAACCCTGCGCCTGGTGCTGGGCTGGGCCTGGACCTACGTGATCGTCGCCGAGCTGATCGGCTCGTCCTCGGGCATCGGGCACATGATCACCGACAGCCAGGCGCTGCTCAATACCGGACAGATCATCTTCGGCATCATCATCATCGGGCTCATCGGTCTGGTGTCGGATTTCATCTTCAAAACCGTCAACCGTCGCATGTTCGAATGGAGTTCCCTGTGATGAACCAGCTGTCCATTCAAGGCGTTTCGCGCACCTTCACCAGCCACAAAGGCGTCAGCACCCAGGCCTTGCTGCCGGTGGATTTCGAGGTCCGGGAGAACGATTTCGTGACCATTCTCGGCCCCTCGGGCTGCGGCAAATCGACGATGCTGCGCATTGTTGCGGGTCTGGATTTTCCGACGACAGGGCAGGTGCTGCTGGACGGGAAACTGGTGCAGGAGCCTGGCGCCGACCGCGGCATGGTGTTCCAAAGCTACACCTTGTTCCCCTGGCTGACCGTGGCGCAGAACATCCGCTTCGGGCTGCGCGAGAAAGGCGTGAGCGAAGCCATTCAGAAAGAGCGCAGCGACTACTTCATTGCCAAGGTGGGTTTGCGCGGGTTTGAGAATCACTATCCCAAGCAGCTGTCTGGAGGCATGCAGCAACGCACGGCGATCGCGCGTGCGCTGGCCAACGATCCCAAGATCCTGCTCATGGACGAGCCCTTCGGTGCGCTGGACAACCAGACCCGGGTTCTGATGCAGGAATTGCTGCTGGGCATCTGGGAGGCCGAGCGCAAGACGGTGATGTTCGTGACCCACGATATCGATGAAGCCATCTTCATGGCCAATCGCGTGGCCGTGTTCAGCGCGCGTCCGGGCCGCATCAAGGCAGACATTCCGGTCCATCTGCCGCACCCGCGCCACTACACCGTCAAGACCTCGCCCGAGTTCATGGAGCTCAAGGCCCGGTTGACGGAAGAGATTCGCGCCGAGTCACTGGCTGCGGCTGCTCACTGAGGCCTGCATCATGAATGTCCGAGACCCTGCACAGCGCAAACCGGCTCCTGCCGCCCAGATGCCGCTCGCGCTGTACCAGCAGGTCAAGGACCATGTGCTGCGCAAGATCGGCGACGGATCGCTGGCCGCCGGTGCGCGCGTACCTTCCGAGCAGGAGCTGGTGAACGAGTTCGGCGTGGCGCGCATGACGGTGAACCGTGCGCTGCGCGAGCTGGCCGAGCAGGGCGTGATCGTGCGTGTGGCGGGGGTCGGCTCCTTCGTGGCCGAGGAAAAGCCGCAATCGACCCTGCTGCGCATTGCCAATATCGGTGAAGAGATCACCCAGCGGGGGCATGACCATCGCTTCGAGCTGCTCGACATGCGCCGCGAGTCCGCCTCGCCCGAGGTCGCTGCGGCGCTGGACCTGGCGGTCGGCGCCTCGGTCTTTCACCTGCACGGCGTGCACTTCGAAAACGAGCTGCCGGTCCAGATCGAAGACCGCTATGTGAACCCCCGCCTGGTCCCCGACTTCATGGACCAGGATTTCTCTGCCGTGCAACCCTCGGTCTATCTGGTGCGCAATGTGCAGTACGACCAGATCGAGCATGTGGTCGATGCGATTTTGCCTACGGCCGAGCAGGCCCGGCTGCTGCAGATGGCTCTCGACCAGCCTTGCCTGATGCTCACGCGCCGTACCTGGCTGCGCGGCGTCCCTATCACCTGGGTGCATTGCGTGCATCCGGGCATGCGCTACCGACTCGGTAGCCGTTTCCGAACCGATTCAGTGCACGGCGGCTGATCCCGGCCAGGCCCTTGAATCCCTCAGTACGTTTTTGTTTCTCTTGACTGTATAGACAGGTATAGCCATGAACACGACCACCACCCAAGAGCTCTCGAACTCCGAACTGGAACTGCATCCCGGCGAACTCACGCTGGCTCAGCTGCGCCGCATTCAGGACGGCGGCATGCAGCTCAGCATGGCGCAGGCTGCCTATGGCGCCATGCGCAAGGCCGAGGCGCATGTGCAGCACATCGTCGATGAAGACCAGGTGGTCTACGGCATCAATACCGGTTTCGGCAAGCTGGCTTCGACCAAGATCGCCCATGAGCGTCTGGCCGAGCTGCAGCGCAATCTGGTGCTTTCGCACAGTGTCGGCACGGGCGAGCCGCTGCCGGACCATGTGGTGCGCCTGGTTCTGGCCACCAAGGCCGTGAGTCTGGCCCGCGGGCATTCGGGAGCCCGCACGGCGTTGGTGGACGCGCTGCTGGCCCTGGCCAATGCCGATGTCCTGCCCGTGATTCCCTCCAAGGGGTCGGTAGGGGCTTCGGGCGATCTGGCGCCTCTGTCGCACCTGGCCTGCGTGCTGATCGGCGAGGGGCAGGCCAAGGTGGGCGGCAAGCTCGTTTCCGGCCGTGAGGCCATGCAGCATATCGGCCTGGAGCCCTTTGTGCTCGGCCCCAAGGAAGGGCTGGCGCTGCTCAATGGAACCCAGGTTTCCACCTCGCTGGCGCTGGCCGGCCTGTTCCAGGCCGAAAGCGTGCTGGCCGCAGGACTGGTCGCAGGTTGCCTGACGCTGGAAGCCATACAGGGCTCCATCAAGCCCTTCGATGCGCGCATCCACGCGGCACGCGGCCAGCAGGGACAGATCGCCGTGGCGGCTGCCGTGCGCTCGCTGCTGGACGGCAGCGCCATCGACCCCTCGCACCCCAATTGCGGGCGCGTGCAGGACCCCTATTCCATCCGCTGCGTGCCGCAGGTCATGGGCGCCTGCCTGGACAATCTCAGCCATGCCGCGCGCGTGCTGGTCATCGAAGCCAATGCAGCCTCGGACAATCCGCTGGTGTTCGATAACGGCGACGTGATTTCGGGCGGTAACTTTCACGCCGAACCCGTGGCTTTCGCCGCCGACATCATGGCCTTGGCGATCGCTGAAATCGGCGCCATCTCCGAGCGTCGCATGGCCTTGCTGCTGGACACCGGACTATCGCGCCTACCGGCCTTTCTGATCGAGGACAGCGGCGTCAACTCGGGCTTCATGATCGCCCAGGTCACGGCGGCTGCCCTGGCGGCCGAGAACCAGTGCCTGGCCCATCCCAGCAGCGTGACCAGTCTGCCCACCTCGGCCAACCAGGAAGACCATGTCTCCATGGCCACCTATGGCGCGCGTCGCCTGGCAGACATGGTCAGGAACACGGCCGTGATCGTGGGCGTGGAGGCCATGGCCGCAGTCCAGGGCATGGACTTCGACCGCCGGCTCAAGAGCTCGCCGCTGATCGAGGAGCAGTACGCGCTGATCCGCAGTCAGGTGCCCTATCTGGACAAGGACCGCTATCTGGCCCCCGATATCGAAATCATGCGTCTGTGGGCGCTGGAAACCGCCTGGCCCGAGGTGTTGCAGAGCATTCTGCCGAGCACGGAGCGCTGAAACTGCTGCCTACAACCCACACCGCAAAAATCGCCGGTGCCCCAGGCCAGGGGTGCCGAGCAAGAGCCGCCTCGCAGCGAGGGCGCCGTCCCCTTGGGGGAAGGCGGCGCAGCCGCTCAGGGGGATCAGAAATTTCCCGCGAACTGGTAGCGCGAAGCCGGGTGCCACAGGGCCGAAACCGAGGCCACCTGGCCTTGGGAGCGGGTTCTGCGGCGCAATACCAGACAGGGTTCGGTGACCTCCATGCGCAAAAGCTCCGCCACCTCGGCCGTGGGCATGCTCGCTTCGATGGAGAAATTCACGCCCTGCAGCGGAGCCACGCGCACCAGGTAGGCATTGGGCGTCTGGCTTGCAAAGTCCTGGCTCAGATAGTCGGGAGCCACGGCCGGATTCACATAGCGGTCTTCGATCTGGATGGGGACATCGTTCTCGAAGTGCACGACCACGGAGTGAAACAGATGGGTGGCGGCGCTCAGCTCGAACTGGCGCAGCAGGGCGGCATCGACCTTGCAGCGCTCGAGCCGCTGCAACTCCCCCCGGTGCCGGTGGCCGCGTGCGCCAATTTCGTCGGCGATATTGCGCAGCTCCACCAGGGTGGCCTGGTACTTCTGCTGGGCCACGAAAGTGCCCGAGCCCTGGACACGCGTCAGTGTCTTTTCGTCGCTGAGCTCGCGCAGCGCGCGGTTGACGGTCATGCGCGCCACATTGAACTGCTTGACCAGGGCGGCCTCGCTGGGAATGGCCTGGCCTTCCTGCCATACGCCACTTTGAATCTGCTGCAGCACATGGTCTTTGATGCGCTGGAACGCAGGTACGGCGGCGGTGGTATCGGTTCGCGACATAGGGTTTGTGTGGATCAGAAAAGCTGTCTAGATGATTGACGTGGGTTGGAGTAAATCACAAAATTCGTCTATACAACTTTGCGAAAATAAATGAAAGTTGTTCGGACATATAAGAGACATCCAGAGGGATTGACGGAGCAATTCATGAGTATTGATACAGCAACGCTGGGTTCCTCTGGCGCCATAGAGACCAGAACCATAGACATGGTTCCGGAGAGCGAGCGCCACGGCTCGCCCTCCAGCCAGTTCACCCTCTGGTTCGGAGCCAATTGCCAGATCACGGCCATTGTCGACGGAGCGCTGGCCATCGTGTTCGGCGCCGAGGCCATGACGGCCATCATCGGTCTGCTGATCGGCAACATTCTCGGCGGCATCGTCATGGCCCTGCATTCGGCCCAGGGCCCGCGCCTGGGCCTGCCCCAGATGATTTCCAGCCGCGTGCAGTTCGGCGTCAAGGGCGCGGCCCTGCCGCTGCTGCTGGTGATCCTCATGTACCTGGGCTTCGCGGCCACGGGCACGGTTCTCTCGGGCCAGGCCATCAACCGCATGTTCGATTTCTCGGCCCCGCAGACCGGCATGATCATCTTCGGCACGCTGACCGCTATCGTGGCCGTGGTGGGCTATCGCCTCATCCACGTGCTCGGCCGCGTGGCCACGGTGATCGGGCTGCTGGGCTTTGCCTACCTGGCCGTGCGCCTGGGCATGCAGTACGACGTGGCCAGCGCCTTCGGTCAGAAGCCCTTCACCTGGGCGAGTTTCCTGCTCACCATCGCGCTGTCGGCCGGCTGGCAGATGACCTTCGCGCCCTACGTCGCCGACTACTCGCGCTACCTGCCGTCCAACACGCCTACGTCGCGGGCCTTCACCACCACCTTCATGGGCAGCGTGATCGGCGCGCAGATCGCCATGACGCTGGGCGTGCTGGTCGCCGCGCTGGGGGGCCAGTTCCTGAAGAACCAGGTCGGCTTCATCGGTGATCTGGCTGGTCCGGCCGCCATCGTGATCTACCTGGTGATCGTCTCGGGCAAGCTCACGGTGAACTGCCTCAATGCCTACGGCGGCTTCATGACCATCCTGACCACGGTCAGCGGCTTCAACAACAAGACGCAGATCTCGCCCGTCGCGCGCATCGCCTACATCGTCGGCTTCGTGCTGCTGTCGCTGGTGGTGGCCTTGCTGGCCAGCGCCGATTTCCTGAACAACTTCAAGAACTTCGTGCTGCTGCTGCTCGCCGTCTTCGTGCCCTGGAGCGCGGTGAATCTGGTGGACTACTACCTGGTGTCCAAGGAGCGGGTCGACATTCCCGCGCTATACGACCCCCAGGGCCGTTATGGCAGCTACAACTTCATGGCGCTGGGTTGCTATGTGCTGGGCATCCTGGTGCAGATCCCGTTCCTGAACCAG
Source organism: Comamonas sp. F1-6 (assembly GCF_039581415.1). Lineage (NCBI taxonomy): Bacteria > Pseudomonadati > Pseudomonadota > Betaproteobacteria > Burkholderiales > Comamonadaceae > Comamonas > Comamonas sp. F1-6. Next base: position 140,398 of record NZ_JBCPWN010000005.1, on the reverse strand, counting down.
GCGCTGTACAAGGGTCCGCTCGCCTCCATGCTGGGCGGTGCCGACATCTCCTGGATCGTCAGCCTGCTGGTGACATCGCTGGTGTACTACCCACTGGCCAAGCGGTCCATGAAGGTGCCTGCGGCCATGATCTATCCCAAGTGCAGCCCGGCCCCAGCCGTCGAGCCCGACTTCTACGCCGAGGCAACCCGCTTCCGCGCCGAGCCGTAACGCCTTTTCCATATTCTCTCCATTACTGTCAAAGGAGCAGCCATGACTACCCCTACCGATTCGCGCATCGACCCCACCCGCGTCATCCGCGCCCCTCGCGGCAACCAGCTCAGCTGCAAGAACTGGCTGACCGAAGCGGCCTACCGCATGATCCAGAACAACCTCGACCCCGAGGTCGCCGAGAACCCGCAAGCCCTGGTGGTCTACGGCGGCATCGGCCGCGCCGCCCGCAACTGGGAGTGCTACGACCAGATCCTGGCGTCCCTCAAGGAACTCAATGAGGACGAGTCCCTGCTGGTCCAGTCGGGCAAGCCTGTGGGCGTGTTCAAGACCCATCCGGGCGCGCCCCGCGTGCTGATCGCCAACTCCAACCTGGTGCCCAAGTGGGCCACCTGGGAGAAGTTCAACGAGCTGGATCGCAAGGGCCTGTTCATGTACGGCCAGATGACGGCCGGCAGCTGGATTTACATCGGCAGCCAGGGCATCGTGCAGGGCACTTTCGAGACCTTTGTCGAAGCCGGTCGCCAGCACTACAACAACGACCTGACCGGCAAGTGGATTCTCACGGCCGGCCTGGGCGGCATGGGCGGCGCCCAGCCCCTGGCCGCCACGCTGGCCGGCGCCTGCTCGCTGAACATCGAATGCAAGCAGTCCAGCATCGACTTCCGTCTGCGTACCCGCTATGTGGACAAGCAGGCCAAGGACGTCGACGACGCGCTGGCCCTGATCAAGCATCACACCGAAAAGGGTGAGGCGGTCTCCATCGCGCTGTTGGGCAATGCCGCTGAAATCCTGCCCGAGCTGGTCAAGCGCGCCAAGGCCGGCGGCCCCAAGCCCGACATCGTGACCGACCAGACTTCGGCCCACGACCTGATCAACGGCTACCTGCCCGTGGGCTGGACCGTGGCACAGTGGGAAGCAGCCGCTGCCGACCCCAGCCAGCACGCCAAGCTGACCAAGGCCGCGGCCCAGGGCTGCGCCGTGCATGTGCAGGCCATGCTGGACTTCCAGGCCATGGGCATCCCCACGGTGGACTACGGCAACAACATCCGTCAGGTGGCCTTCGACGAGGGTGTGAAGAACGCCTTCGACTTCCCCGGTTTCGTGCCCGCCTACATCCGTCCGCTGTTCTGCGAGGGCAAGGGCCCGTTCCGCTGGGTGGCGCTGTCGGGCGACCCCGAGGACATCTACAAGACCGACGCCAAGATCAAGGAGCTGTTCCCCGAGAACAAGCACACCCACCGCTGGCTGGACATGGCGCGCGAGCGCATCGCCTTCCAGGGCCTGCCCGCACGTATCTGCTGGCTGGGTCTGGGCGAGCGCCACAAGGCGGCCCTGGCCTTCAATGAAATGGTCAAGAACGGCGAACTCAAGGCCCCCATCGTCATCGGCCGCGACCACCTGGATACCGGCTCCGTGGCCAGCCCCAACCGTGAGACCGAAGCCATGAAGGACGGCACGGATGCCGTCTCCGACTGGCCGCTGCTCAACGCCCTGCTCAACACTGCCGGCGGCGCCACCTGGGTCAGCCTGCACCACGGCGGCGGCGTGGGCATGGGCTACTCGCAGCACTCCGGCATGGTCATCGTGGCCGACGGCACCGATGAAGCCGCCGCGCGGCTGGCGCGCGTGCTGGTCAACGACTGCGGCTCGGGCGTGATGCGCCATGCGGACGCAGGCTACGAGCTGGCCATCGAGACCGCACGCAAGCAGGGCCTGAAGCTGCCCATGGTGAAGTAAGCGCCATGGCCGCCACGCACATGACTCAACGGAGAATCCTCCGTGCTCCCGCATTGCTGCGTGGCGTCGCCCTGGCCGCGGCGCTGCTGGTGCCCGGCTGGGCGGCCGCGCAGGAGCCCGCCGCGATCGATCGCCTGCTGGGCGAGATGTACCCGCAGCTGGATACGCTGTACAAGGATCTGCACGCCCACCCCGAACTGGGCTTTGCCGAGACCCGTACCGCCGCCCGGCTGGCGAAGGAGCTGCGCAGCCTCGGTTTCGAGGTGACGGAGCAGGTCGGCAAGACCGGCGTGGTGGCCCTGCTGCGCAACGGCACGGGCCCCACGGTGATGGTCCGTACCGACATGGACGCGCTGCCTATGGAGGAAAAGACCGGCCTGTCCTATGCCAGCCGCGCCAAGACCACCTGGAACGGCCGCGAGACCTTCGTGGCGCATAGCTGCGGCCACGACGTTCACATGGCGGCGTGGGTCGGCGTGGCGCGCACGCTGTCGGCTCTGAAGTCGCAGTGGCGCGGCACGCTCATGCTGGTTGCCCAGCCCGCGGAAGAAACCGGCGCCGGTGCGCGTGCCATGCTGGCCGACGGACTGTTCACCCGCTTTCCCAAGCCCGACGTGGCGCTGGCGCTGCACACCGACCCGCGCCCCATCGGCACCGTCAGTTATGCGGTGGGGCCGATGACCTCGGCCGCCAACGAGGTGCAGATCACCTTCAAGGGCCGTGGCGGCCACGGCTCGGCGCCACACAAGGCGCTCGATCCGGTGATGATTGCCGCGCGCTTCATCGTCGACGTGCAGTCGGTCGTCAGCCGTGACAAGGACCCGATGGAATTCGGCGTCGTCACCATCGGCGCGATGCAGGCGGGCAGCTCGGGCAACATCATCCCCGACCGGGTGGTGCTGCGCGGCACGATCCGCAGTTACGCACCGGCGGTGCGGGCACAACTGCTCGACGGCGTGCGCCGTGTCGCGCTTGCCTCGGCCGCAGCGGCTGGCGCGCCGGAGCCCGATATCTCGCTGCCGGACACCAGCTCCGCCACCGTCAATAACCCGGCCGTCGTGGCGAAGGTCGAGTCGGTGCTGAAGGCCGCATTGGGGGCCGACAACGTGGCGCGCACGCCGCCGCTGACCACCAGCGAAGACTTCGCCGAATACGGCGCCGAGGGCGTGCCCTCGATGTTCTTCCTGGTCGGCGTCACCGACCCGCAGGAAGTGGCCGCCTCGCAGCGCCCCGGCGGCAAGCCGCTGGTGTTCAACCACTCGCCGCAGTTCGCGCCGCTGCCGGAGCCCTCCATCAAGACCGGCGTGAAGGCCATGAGCCTGGCGGCGCTGGGCTTCCTGGGCAAGCCTTGACACGCATCATTGCGTGCCAGACGGCTGCGGCCCCGGCTCGGTACTCCCGCGCTGGAGTACGCCGGTTCTAGCGCGGCGTTTGTTTTAATTCTTTGTGCTTTTGATCGATGCAACGCTTTGACCTGAACCAGATTGCGCCCAGCCCGTGGAAGAACGGGGGCGGCAGCACGCGCGAGATTGCCTGCTGGCCGCAGGGTGCGGGCATGGACAGCTTTGGCTGGCGCGTGAGCGTGGCCACAATTGCCCAGGCCGGCCCGTTTTCTGCATTTCCGGGCATAGACCGCCAGATCATGCTGCTCGATGGCGACGGGGTACGGCTGCACAGCGCCCAGGCCGGGCTCGAGCATGCATTGAACGAGCGCTGGCAGCCATTCGCCTTTTCGGGCGATATGGCGCTGGATTGCGATCTGCTGGGCGGGCCGTCCAGCGACTTCAATGTCATGACCCGGCGCGGACAGTGGTCGGCCAGTCTGGAGCAGCTCGGCGGCCAGGCAGAGGCGGGGCTGAGCGCCGCGGGGCTTTGCATGGTGTTGCAGGGTGGCTGGAAATGCACCGACGGGCGGATACTGCAAGCCGGTCAGGGCCTGTGGTGGAGCAGCGTCCGGCCCGAGCCGCTGCTGGCGCAGGACGAAAAGGCCAGGCTGATCCTGGTCAGCCTGACGCCGCATAGCTGAAACAGGAGCAGCTTGCGCGCTTTGGTTGGTCATTTCAATGTGTATTGATATGAAAAATCAGGAGTGGCAAGCGCATGAAGCTATGAAATTAGTAGTTTCATGGTTTGAATTGCCGTAATCGAACACTAGGAGCATCGCCATGACGCAAGTTATTTCCCATCCCGCAGTCTCTGCCGACGGCTGCTGGTACAACCTGCGTCTGGCGCCGGAGCTGTATGTCTCCGAAGTGGCGGATATTCCCGAAGGCACGCTGGCCTGCATCGTGGTGCAGCAAGGCCGCATGGTCTGGGTGGGCCCGCAGGATGCCATGCCCGCCGAATACCAGGCGCTGCCCCGGCATGATGGCGCAGGGCGCCTGGCCACGCCGGGCCTGATCGACTGCCACACCCACCTGGTCTATGGCGGCGAGCGTGCCAACGAGTTTGCCATGCGCCTGGCCGGGGCCAGCTACGAAGAAGTGGCCCGTGCCGGCGGAGGCATCGTCTCCAGCGTCAGGGCCACGCGCGAAGCGTCGGAGGACGAGCTGGTGGCGCTGGCGCTGCCGCGTCTCGAGCAGTTGCTGGCCGAAGGCGTGACGGCCATAGAGGTCAAGTCGGGCTACGGCCTGGCCCTGGAACACGAGCGCAAGCAACTGCGTGCCGCAAGGCGCCTGGGCGAGCTGTGTGCGGTGACTGTGCGCACCACCTTTTTAGGGGCCCATGCGCTGCCGCCCGAATATGCAGGCCGCAGCCAGGAATACACGGATCTGGTCTGTCAGGTCATGCTGCCGGCACTGGCCGCCGAAGGCCTGATCGATGCCGTCGATGTGTTCTGCGAGCGCATTGCCTTCTCGCTGGCAGAGACCGAGCAGGTCTTTCAGGCGGCCAAGGCATTGGGTCTGCCCGTCAAGCTGCATGCCGAGCAGCTGTCGAATATGGAGGGTGCAGCCCTCGCGGCCCGCTATGGTGCGCTGTCCTGCGACCACATCGAGCACCTGTCCGAACACGGCATTGACGAGATGAAGAAGGCCGGTACCGTGGCCGTGCTGCTGCCCGGAGCCTTCTACACGCTGCGCGACACCAAAGTGCCGCCGATTGAGGAATTAAGGGCCGCCAAGGTCCCGATGGCCGTTTCTACCGATCACAATCCGGGTACCTCCCCGTGCTTGAGCTTGCTGCTCATGGCCAATATGGCTTGCACGCTGTTCCGTCTGACGGTTCCCGAGGCTCTGGCAGGCATCACCCGGCATGCCGCGCAGGCTCTGGGTCTGCAGGACGAGCAAGGCCTGATTGCCGTGGGCCGTCCCGCCAACTTCGTGCTCTGGCCCGTAAAGCAGGCTGCCGAGCTGGCCTACTGGTTCGGCAGCAAGCCTGACTGTACGGTGGTGCGCCAGGGCCTGATTGCGCAGCAAGCCAAAGCCTGAAAGCGGGGAGCGCGAAAGGTTGCTGATGTCTCACGAACAATTTCTCAATGAACTGATTTCCACCCTGGGCGCCGATGTGGCGCTGCACGGCACGGACACGCCCGAGCGTAGCCGCACCGACTGGAGCGGCACGCCGCCCCAGCAGCCGTTGGCGCTGGTGCGCCCGCGCAGCACGGAGGAAGTCAGCGCGGTCATGCGTCTGTGCAGCGTCCACCGGATTGCGGTAGTGCCGCAGGGCGGTCTGACCGGGCTGGCCGGTGCAGCGGTTCCTACGGAGGGCGCTGTCGCGCTGTCGCTGGATCGCATGAACCGTATCGAGGACATCGATGCCAAGACTGGACTGATGCAGGTGCAGGCCGGCGTCACCCTGCAAGCCGTGCAGGAAGCTGCCGTCGATGTCGGCATGGTGTTCGGCGTGGATCTCGGTGCTCGCGGCAGTTGCCAGATCGGCGGCAATGTCTCCACCAATGCGGGCGGCAACGGCGTGCTGCAGCACGGCATGATGCGCGAGCAGGTGCTGGGCCTGGAAGTGGTGCTGGCCGACGGCACGGTGCTGCCCATGCTGCGTCCCATGATCAAGAACAACACGGGCTACGACCTCAAGCAGTTCTTCATCGGTGCCGAAGGCACGCTGGGCATCATCACACGCGTGCTGCTGCGCCTGCGCCCCGCGCCCCAGGCCACGGCCACGACGCTGGTGGCCATGCCCGATTTCGACTCGGCCCTGGCCGTGCTCAAGCGCATGCAATCGCGCTTCGGCAACAGCGTCGCGGCCTATGAGCTGATGTGGGACAGCTTTGTGCAGGCCTCCATGGCCTGGCTCAAGCTCGCTGCGCCTTTTGAGCAGCGGTACCCCTTGCTGGCCCTGATCAATGTGGACGGCAAGGACGAGGCGCAGCTGCAGGGCGATCTGCAGCAGGTGCTTGAGGAAGCCATGGAGGCTGGCGAGGTGCTCGATGCCATCGTGGCCCAGTCGGTCGCCCAGGTGCAGCAGCTGTGGAAGCTGCGCGAGGCACCGGCCGAGCTCAACAACAATATGCATCCCGCGATCAACTTCGACGTGAGCCTGCCTCAGGCCGACATCGGCCGTTTTGCCGAAGCCTGCATGCAGGCCTTTGCCGCTCGCTGGCCTGGTCACCAGGCGCTGTACTTCGGCCATGTGGGCGACGGCAACCTCCATGTCTCGGTGGATGGCAAGACCGTCAACGGCGAATGCGAGCAGGTGGAGGAGCTTCTCTACCGCATCGTGGGCGAGATGCAGGGCAGCGTCTCCGCGGAGCACGGCATCGGCCTGCACAAGAAACCGTATCTGGGCAACAGCCGCACGCCTGCGGAGCTGGCGGCGATGCGGGCCATCAAGCTGGCCCTCGATCCACTGGGCCTGATGAATCCCGGAAAGGTGTTTGATCTATGACGAATTCCCTGGTGGCCTCGCTGGCCCGTGCCCAGGTGCGCCCGCTGCCTGCGTACAACGCCGGCCTGTCCAACGAAGCGGTGCGGGCGCGCTATGGCGTGACCGATATTGCGCGACTGGCCAGCAATGAAAATCCCTTCGGTGCCAGCGCCTCGGTGCGCCGGGCGATTGCCGATGTGGCCAATGATGTGGGCAACTATCCCGATGCCAACTGCACGGCCTTGCGCGAAGCCATTGCCGAGCGCACGGGGCTGCCCGCCGGGCGCCTGGTGTTCGGCGACGGCTCGGAAGACCTGATCAAGATTCTCTGCGAGGTCTTTCTCGCTCCCGGCGATCTGGTTGTGACCCAGCGCCCCGTGTTCGGCCTGCACGAAATCTATCCGAAGATGATGGGCGCGGAGGTCGAGCTCCTCGACCTCAACGAGGAGCTGGGCTTCGATCTGGGCGCCTGGTGCGCTGCAGTGGCCAAGGCCCCCAAGATAGCCTTCCTGCCCAACCCGTCCAACCCCGTGGGCTGCATGATGGATGCGGCGCAGTTTGCGCAGGTGCTGGAGGCCACGCCCGTCAACACCGTGCTGGTGGTGGATGAGGCCTATTACGAATACGCGCTGCATGACGACGACTACCCCGATGTGCTGGCCATGCTGGAGGCGCGTGTCGGGCCCTGGATCGTGCTGCGCACCTTCTCCAAGGCCTGGGGCCTGGCCGGTCTGCGCGTGGGCTACGGCATGGCCGACAGCGCCGAGCTGGTGAGCCTGATGGACAAGGTGCGCTCGCCCTTCAATGTGAACATGGCGGCCCAGCGTGCGGCGCTGGCCGCCTGGAACGATCCCGCGCACATGCGCAGCGGTGTGGCGACCACGGTGGCGCTGCGCGAAGATCTGCGCAGACAGCTGCTGGCGCTGGCAGGGCCGGGCCGGCCGCTGCAAGGCCTGCGCATTGCGCCTTCGGTGGCCAACTTCCTGTTCCTCGACCTCGGCCGTCACAATGGCCCGGTGACCGAGGCGCTGCTCAGGCAGGGCGTGATCGTCAAACCCTGGAAGGAGCCCGGCTTCGAGCATTTCCTGCGCGTGTCCATAGGCACCGAAGGCGACAACGTGCGTTTTGTGCAGGCCTTGCTGGCCGCGCTCGAGGCCTGAGCCATGAAGCTGTTCCGGGGCTGGACGATTGTGGCGGCGGCCCATGGCCTGCTCGCCCTGGCCTTCGGTGCAGCTTATTCCTTTGGCGCTTTTTTCAAGAGCATCCAGACGCAGTTCGATGCGGGCCGTTTCTCCGTGGGCTCGCTGTTTGCCGTGACGGCTTTGCTGTATTACTGCGTGGGCGCTGTTGCCGGCCCCCTGGCCGACCGCATAGGCCTGCGCCGCGTGACCGGTGCGGGGGTCTTGCTGCTGGCCACAGGCTTTGCGCTGGCCAGCCAGACCCGCTCGCTGGCGCAGCTGTTCGTGGTTTTCGGCCTGTTCGTGGGCGCTGGCGTGGGCCTGATCTACGTACCGGCCCTGGTGGCCGTGCAGCGCTGGTTCATACGGCTACGCAGCCGTGCCTCCGGCCTGGCCTCGGCCGGCACCGGCGTCGGCACCTTCGCCGCGCCGCTGTTTGCGGGCTGGCTGCTGGAATTGCAGAGCTGGCAGATCACCATGCAGTGGTTTGCGCTGGCCATCTTGCTGCTGGGACTGCCGGCCGCGCTGTCCATGGTCGGCCAGCCCTCGCAGCTGGGCCTGAGCTGCGACGGCGATCCCCACCCTGCCCAGGCGCAAGCTCAAGCTCAAGCGCAGGGCATGGAGCTGTCCCAGGCCGTGCGCAGCAGCAGCTTCGGCTGGTTTTTCCTGGCCATCTTCCTGGCTTCGGTGAGCTTGTTTGCGGCCCTGGTGCATATCGCTCCCATGGCCCAGGGCCTGGATATCGATGCCGTTTCAAGCCAGTGGCTGATCGCCCTGATAGGCGCTGGCAATGTGCTGGGCCGGCCGCTGCTCGGCGGTCTCGGCGACAGGCTGGGAGCTCTGCGTCTGCTCATGGGTCTGAGCATTTTTCTGGCCCTGCTGCACCTGCTGTGGTGGCAGGCACATGGCTGGGCCGCGCTTGCCGTGTTTGCCCTGCTGTTCGGCGCGGCGCATGGCGGCTGCATCGCCCTGTTTCCCGTCCTTGCCGCCCAGTGGTTCGGCACCTTGCGGCTGGGTGCCATTTTGGGCATTCTTTACATCAGCGTGGGGCTGGCAGCAGTCGTCGGCGCCAGCGCGTCCGGCTGGGTGTTCGACCAGACTGGCGGCTACACCCAGGCCATCCAGGTCAGCGCCGCGCTGGCCTTGCTGGCTGTGGCTGCGCTGGCGCTTGCGGCCCGTGGCCAGCGTTTGGTTTCATCTCCTTCAGGCATTTCGAAATGATCATGCACTCTTCCTCCTCCAGCGGCACACTTTTTGCCGAAGACGCCTTACTGCCCACGGGATGGGCGCGCAATGTCCTGCTCAGCTGGGATGAGAGCGGGCGTCTGGCCGAGGTGCTCACCGATGTGGATCCGCAAAGCGGAGAGGCCGGCGAGGTCGATACCGCCATCCGCGCCGCTGGCCCGCTGATCCCCGGCATGCCCAATCTGCACTCGCATGCCTTCCAGCGTGCGTTCGGCGGGCTGACCGAGTTCCGTGGCCAGGCGCAGGACAGTTTCTGGAGCTGGCGCAAGCTGATGTACGGCTTTGCCAACCGCATGACGCCCGAGGCGCTGGAAGCGATTGCGACCTGGCTGTACCTGGAGATGCTGGAGGCAGGTTACACCTCGGTGTGCGAGTTTCACTATGTGCACCATGATGTGGGCGGCAAGCCCTATGCCAACGATGCCAGCCTGTCCCTGGCGCTGCTGCGTGCGGCGCAGAAGACGGGCATAGGCATGACCTTGCTGCCCGTGCTCTATCAGACCAGCGGCTTCGGGGGGCTTCCGCCTCGCGAGGATCAGGCTCGCTTCATTCGCAGCACGGACAACATGCTCTCCCTGCTGCAGCAGCTGGAGCCCGTGACCAGGGCGCAGCAGGCAGCCCTGGGCCTGGCTCCGCATTCGCTGCGCGCCGTGCCGCCGGACAGCCTCAAGGCCGCGCTCGCAGGCCTGCACGCCATGCTGCCCAAGGCGCCGGTGCACATCCATATCGCCGAGCAGACCCAGGAGGTGGATGACTGCCTGGCCTGGAGCGGTCAGCGCCCCGTGCAATGGCTGCTCGAGCATGCGCCCGTCGATGCGCGCTGGTGCCTGGTTCATGCCACGCATATGACGCCCGAGGAATATGCGGGCGCGGCTCGCAGCGCTGCCGTGGCCGGCATCTGCCCCACCACCGAAGCCAACCTCGGTGATGGGATTTTCGACATGCCGGCGTGGCTCAGGCATGGCGGCCGCTGGGGCATTGGCTCGGACAGCCACGCCACGGTCAACGCGGCCGAAGAGCTGCTGATGCTCGAATACAGCCAGCGCCTGAACCTGCGCCAGCGCAATGTGCTCGGCGGCGGTGCCCAGCCCCAGGTGGCGACCTCCATGACCTTGCAGGCGGTGGCCGGCGGTGCCCAGGCATCCGGCCGCGCCATTGCCGGTCTGGCCGTGGGCCAGCAGGCCGACTTCGTGGTGCTCGATGCCCGGCATGTGGCCCTCAACGGCCTGCCAGCCGACAGCGGCCATGCGGCCCATGTGTTTGCAAGCCATCGCACTTCGGCCATAGCCGATGTCTGGGTTCGCGGCCAGCAGCGCGTGCAGGCAGGCCGCCATGCGCTGCACGAGGTTGCGCAACAGGGCTTTGTCCTGGCCCGCAAGGCATTGCTGCAAGGCGCCTGAGGGCCGCTGCATTCAGATTTTTGACAGAAGAGAGACGCTCCATGAGCCAAGCCATCGCCCCCTTTGTCTTCCACCAGGGTACGGCACCGCTGCTGATTTCCATGCCGCATACCGGCACCCATGTACCGGCCGACATTGCGGCCAGGCTCACGCCCGAAGGGCGCGAAGTCCACGACACCGACTGGCATATGCCGCAGCTCTACGACTTCGCCAAGGCGCTGGGCGCATCCATTCTGGTCGCCACGCATTCGCGCTATGTCATCGATCTGAACCGTCCGCCCGATGGTGCCAGCCTTTATCCGGGCCAGAGCGTGACCGGGCTGTGCCCGGTTGACGGCTTCGACAGCAAGCCCCTGTATGCCAGCAAGGACCTGGAGCCCGACGAGGCAGAAGTCGCGCGCCGCCGCGAACTCTACTGGCAGCCCTATCATGCGCAGCTGCGCGCCGAGCTCGATCGCATCAAGAGCCAGCATGGCGTGGCCATGCTGTGGGATGCGCACAGCATCCGCTCGGTGCTGCCGCGCTTTTTCGAGGGCAAGCTGCCCGATCTGAACCTGGGCACGGCCGACGGCAAGAGCTGCGCGCCGGCGCTGGCCCAGCAGCTGCTGGATATTGCACGGCAGGCACCGGACCACACCAGCGTGCTCAACGGCCGCTTCAAGGGCGGCTTCATCACGCGCAACTATGGTCAGCCGGAGCAGGGCTTCCACGCCGTGCAGCTGGAGATGACGCAGTCCAGCTATATGCAGGAGCAGATGCCTTTTGACTACCTGCCCGAGGTTGCGGCGCGTATCCAGCCCACCATGCAGCGTCTGCTGCAGGCCGTGCTGGCCTTCGCCCAGGCCAGCGGTCGCTGAGCCCTGGCCGAGGCTAGTGGTCCTCGGCCTGCAGCTCGTCGCCTAGCCAGCGGCGGGGCCCAGGGCCGCCGCGCTGGCATTGGTCGCCGGGGTTGTACATGCTGCAGACCTTGAGCGACAGACAGCCGCAGCCTATGCACTGGTTGAGGCTGTCGCGCAGGCGCTGCAGCTCGGTGATGCGCTCGTCCAGCCGCTGCTGCCAGATGCGCGACATCTTCTGCCAGTCGCCGCCCGTGGGCACATGCCGCGTCGGCAGCCGCGCCAGCTGCGCGGCGATCTCCTCCAGCGTGAAGCCCACGCGCTGCGCAAACACGATGTAGGCAATGCGCCGCAGGCCCGAGCGGTGGTAGCGCCGCCTGCCGCCGGCGCTGCGCACCGATTCGATCAGACCCAGCGACTCGTAAAAGCGCAGCGCCGATGCGTTGACGCCGCTGCGCTGCGCGAAGTCGCTGATGCTCATCAGCGGATCATCCTCAGTTTTCATGATGTCTTTCTCCGGAGCTTGACTTAAAGTTCACTTGAACTTGAAGAATGCCGCCATTGTGATCGATAGCCGGTGGAGCCGCAATCAACGGCCCAAGCGCTGGCCGGAGTTCTTCTGATATCCGTAGCTGTATTCGCTTGATGAAAAACGACTTCAGATGGTTTTGTGCCTGAAGTCATTTGGTGAATTGCGGCAGCAGCTATCTTTATTGAATCTCTCTCAGCCACCTGCCAATGCTTGTCACAAGCCTGGCTGCTCCTGCGTCTTGTAGGCAGAGGCGGCCGTTTCGTCAGGCCTGCTGCCGCCAGCAGGGCGGGCGCATTCATTCTGGGAGAGTCCATATGTCAGTCCATTCCACGCCGCCACTGCGGCCCTTGCTGCTGGCCGGCGGCTTCGCGGCGCTGGTCCTGCTTTCCGGCTGCGGCCGTCCCGGCGCGGGCGATGCACATGCCAGCAACGGCCCGCCGCCCGCGCCCGAGGTGCAGGTGGCCGAGGTCGCCTTGCAGGCCATACGTCCCTGGGACGAGTTCAACGGCCGCATCGAGGCCGTGGAGTCGGTGCAGCTGCGCTCGCGCGTGTCGGGCTATATCGAGCGCATCGCCTTCGCCGAGGGCCAGGAGGTGAAGAAAGGCCAGCTGCTGTTCGTGATCGACCAGCGGCCCTATCGCGCGGCCCTGGCCAGCGCTCAGGCCCAGCTCGAACGCGCGCGTGCCGCTGCCGGGCTGGCGCAGACGCAGGACCAACGCGCGCGTCAGCTGGTGGCCGAGAATGCGGTCTCGCGCGAAGAGGCCGATACAAGGGCCGCAACACTGGCCCAGGCCACGGCCCAGGTGCGCGCGGCCGAGGCCGATCTGGCCACAGCGCGGCTGCAGCTAGATTTCACCGAGGTGCGCGCGCCCATCACGGGCCGTGCCAGCCGAGCCATGCTCACCGTGGGCAATATGGCCCAGGCCGACCAGAGCGTGCTGACCACCCTGGTCTCGCAGGACCCGGTGTATGCCTATTTCGATGCCGACGAGCACAGCTTTCTGCGCTACCAGAAGGCCGGCCTGAGCGGCCAGGGCCGCGCGGTGCGCGTGGCCCTTGTCGGCGACAGCGGCTTTGCCCATGCGGGCACGCTGGATTTCAGCGACAACCAGCTCCAGCCGGGCACGGGCACCATGCGCTTGCGCGCGCGCCTGGCCAACCCCGATCGGGTGCTGACGCCAGGCCTGTTCGCACGCGTGCAGATGCAAAGCGGCCCGGATCCGCAGGGGGGCGAGTCCCAGGCGCTGCTGATCGACGACAAGGCCGTGCTCACCGACCAGGACCGCAAGTACGTCTATGTGGTGGGCGAAGGCAATGTGGCCGAGCGTCGCGACCTCACGCTGGGTCGCATGGTCGATGGTCGGCGCCTAGTGGAAAAAGGACTGGCCGCGGGTGACCGGCTGGTGGTGGGCGGCGTGCAGCGCATCTACTACCCCGGCATGCCCGTCAATCCCAGGCCGGTGGCGGCAGCGGCCGTGCAGCCTGTGCCCGCCGCTGCGCAGTAAGGGGGAGTGCCATGGACTTCTCCAAGTTCTTCATAGACCGGCCCATCTTCGCGGTCGTGCTCTCCATCATCATGTTCGCCGTCGGCCTGGTGGCCATTCCGCAGTTGCCGGTGGGCGAATATCCCGAAGTCGTGCCGCCCAGCGTGGTCGTGCGCGCCACCTATCCGGGAGCCAATCCCAAGGAGGTCGCCGAGTCGGTGGCAGTGCCCCTGGAGGAAGCCATCAACGGGGTCGAAGGCCTGATGTACATGAAGTCGGTCGCGGCTTCGGACGGCAGCCTGCAGGTGGTCGCTACCTTCCGCCCCGAAATCGACCCCGACACGGCAGCTGTTCGCGTGCAGAACCGTGTCAGCCAGGCCCAGAGCCGGTTGCCCGAGGAGGTGCGACAGTTCGGCGTGACCACGCAGAAGCAGGCGTCCACGCCGCTGATGTACGTGGGCCTGGTGTCCCGCGACGGCGCGCATGATGCGCTGTATCTGCGCAACCATGTCACGCTCAAGATCAAGGATGTGCTGGCACGTATTCCCGGCGTGGGCGACGTGGGCATCTACGGCGCGGGCGACTATGCGATGCGCGTCTGGCTGGACCCGCACAAGGTGGCGGCACGCCAGCTCACGGCCGGCGAGGTGATCGCCGCCATCCGCGAGCAGAACATCCAGGTCTCGGCCGGCCAGCTGGGCGCGGAGCCCAGTGCGCAGAAGTCCGACAAGCTGCTGTCCATCAATGTGCGCGGGCGGCTGAAGACGGCCGAGGAGTTCGGCAGCATTGTGCTCAAGAGCGGCGAAGGCGGCCAGGTCGTGCGTCTGGCCGACGTGGCGCGCATCGAGCTGGGCGCCAGCGACTACACGCTGCGCTCGTGGAGCGACACCAAGAACATGGCTGCCGTGGGCATCTTCCTGTCACCGGGCGCGAATGCGCTGGGCGTGGCCGAGCAGGTCTACGCGGCCATGGACCGGCTCTCCAAGGACCTGCCCGAAGGCGTGGCCTTCGAGTCCGTCTGGGACCCCACGGTCTTTGTGCGCGACTCGATCAAGGCCGTGCAGAGCACGCTGATCGAGGCCGTGATCCTGGTGGTGCTGGTGGTCATCGTCTTTCTGCAGACCTGGCGCGCCTCCATCATTCCGTTGCTGGCCGTGCCTGTGTCCATCATCGGCACTTTCGCGGGCCTGTACCTGCTGGGCTACTCGATCAACACGCTGACGCTGTTCGGCCTGGTGCTGGCGATCGGCATCGTGGTGGACGACGCCATCGTCGTGGTCGAGAACGTGGAGCGCTACATCGAGCAGGGGCACAGCCCGCAGGAGGCTGCCCATTTGGCCATGAAGGAGGTCTCCGGGCCCATCATCGCCATCGCCCTGGTGCTGTGCGCGGTCTTCGTGCCCATGGCCTTTCTCAGCGGCGTCACGGGCCAGTTCTACCAGCAGTTCGCGGTGACAATCGCCATCTCCACGGTGATCTCGGCCATCAACTCGCTGACCCTGTCGCCGGCACTGGCGGCCAAGCTGCTGCAGCCGCATGGCGCACCGCGCGACGCGCTGGCGCGTGTCATCGACAAGGGCCTGGGCTGGCTCTTCCGGCCCTTCAACCGCTTCTTCGATCGCAGCGCTCATGGCTACCAGAATTCGGTGGGCCGCTCGCTGCGTCGACGCGGCCTGGTGTTCGCGGTCTATGCGGCGCTGCTGGCCGGCACTGCCGTGCTGTTCCATGCCGTGCCCGGGGGCTTCATCCCCATGCAGGACAAGCTCTACCTGTTTGCCGGCGCCAAGCTGCCCGAGGGCGCGTCGCTGAACCGCACCGATGCGCTCACGCGCCAGATGGTGGAGACGGCCAAGAGCGTGGATGGCGTGGACATGGTCGCGGCCTTCGCGGGCTTCAATGCGCTACAGTCCACGACCACGCCCAATCTGACCAGCTCCTACATCATGCTCAAGCCCTTTGGCGAGCGCACACGTAGCGCCGAGGCCATCAATGCCGAACTGGGTGCCAAGTTCGCGCAGATCGAGGGCGGCTTCGCCTATGCGCTGATGCCGCCGCCCATCCAGGGCCTGGGCAACGGATCGGGTTATTCGCTGTTCCTGCAGGACCGCGCAGGCCTGGGCTATGCAGCGCTGCAGCAGGCGCTTGAGGCCTTTCAGGCCGAGATTGCCAAGACACCGGGCATGACCTACCCGGTCAGCAGCTATCAGTCCAACATCCCGCAGCTGGAAGTGAAGGTGGACCGCATCAAGGCCAAGGCCCAGGGTGTGGCGCTGACCGACCTGTTCCAGACCCTGCAGGCCTATCTGGGCTCGGTCTACGTCAACGACTTCAACGCCTTCGGCCGCGTCTGGCGCGTGATGCTGCAGGCCGATGCCGACTACCGCCAGGCCGTGGAGGACATCGCCCAGCTGCGCACGCGCAACACGCGCGGCGAGATGGTGCCCATAGGCTCCATGGTCACGGTGGTGCCCAGCTACGGGCCCGATCCGGTGCTGCGCTACAACGGCTTTCCGGCCGCCGACCTGATCGGCGACTCCGATCCGCGCCTGCTGTCCTCGGCCGAGGTGCTGACCAAGCTGCAGGAGATTGCGCAGCGCACGCTGCCGCGCGGCATCGAGCTGGCCTGGACGGACCTGAGCTACCAGCAGGTCGAGCAGAGCCATGCCGCAGCCGTGGTCTTCGTGATCGCCGTGATGCTGGTCTTTCTGGTGCTGGCCGCGCTCTACGAGAGCTGGACCCTACCGCTGGCCGTCATCCTGATCGTGCCCGTGTGCATCTGCGCGGCGCTGTTCGGCGTCTGGCTGGCCGGGGGGGACAACAACGTCTTCGTGCAGGTGGGCCTGGTGGTGCTCATGGGCCTGGCCTGCAAGAACGCGATCCTGATCGTGGAGTTCGCACGCGAGCTGGAGATGCGCGGCTCGCCCATCGTCGATGCCGCGTTGCAGGCCTGCCGTCTGCGGCTGCGTCCCATCGTCATGACCTCCATCGCCTTCATCGCGGGCGCCGTGCCATTGCTGATCGGCGGCGGCGCGGGCAGCGAGGTGCGCGCGGCCACGGGCGTGACGGTGTTCTCGGGAATGCTGGGTGTGACGCTGTTCGGCCTCTTCCTCACGCCGGTGTTCTACGTCACGCTGCGCCGCCTGTCGGGCCGGTCGCTGGCGACCCGCACGCCTGCCCATCCTGCTTCACCTGTTTCACCCACATCCCTGGAGGGCAGCCATGTCTGAGATCCGCAAACCCTTGCGCAAACATGCTCTGGCATATGCCGTGGCGGGCCTTTCGGCCTTGCTCGCAGGCTGCGCCGTCGGCCCCGATTTCCGCACGCCCGAGCTGCCCCAGGCCGGCGCGCAGTTCGCGCGGGCCGAGCCGTCGGCAGTCCCGCAACAGGCATCGCCCGAGACCGGCTCCGACGCCGCGTTCTGGCGCCAGTTCCAGGATGCGCAACTCACGCAACTGGTCGAGCAGGCCCTGCGGGCCAACCAGGATCTGCGCGCTGCGCTGGCGCGGCTCGATGCAGCCCAGGCCCTGCTGCGCGAAAGCCGTCTTGATCAGCTCCCGACGCTTACCCTGTCGGGCCAGGCGCTGCAGCAAAGACGCAGCGAAAGCCAAGCCATGGGCGGGCCGCGCAGCCAGCGCAGCTACAGCGCCGGAATCAATGCGAGCTGGGAGCTGGACCTGTTTGGTCGCGTACGTCGCAACATCGAGGCAGGCAGAGCCGATCTGCGGGCCAGTGCCGCCGATCTGGCTGCGCTGCAGGTCGCCATTGCTGCCCAGGTCGCGGCCAGCTACGCCGACCTGCGCGGCTGGCAGCAGCGTCTGCATCTGGCCGAGGCCAATGCCGCCAATCAGCAAGATACGCTGCGCCTGGTGCAGCTGCGGCTGGCGCATGGCAGTGGCACCGATTTCGACCTGGCGCGCGCCCAGGCGCAGCTGGAGACCACGCGCTCGCGCATTCCGGCGCTGCAGGCCCGGATCGCTGTGGCCCAGCATCGGCTGGCCGTGCTCACCGGCCAGGTGCCCGAGGCACTGATCGCGACGCTGGACGCGCCGGCCGCGTTGCCGCAGTTGCCGCAGACCATCGCTCCCGGCACGCCCGCCGACCTGTTGCGCCGTCGCCCCGATGTGGCCGCCGCCGAGGCGCGTCTGCATGCGGCCACGGCGCGGGTGGGTGTGACCACGGCCGAGCTGTTCCCGCGCCTGTCGCTGGGCGGTCTGCTGGGCAGCTCCGCTCTCAGCACGGGCGCGCTGTTCGGGGCCGGCAGTGCCAGCCGCAGCGTGTTCCTGGGCGTGGACTGGTCTTTCCTCGACGTGGGCCGCGTACGCGCTCGCATCGCTGCCAGCGAAGCGGGCGCTCAGGTCGCGCTGGCTCAGTACCAGCAAAGCGTGCTGCTGGCGCTGGAGGACACCGAGAACGCCCTGGTGCTTCTCACGCGCACCCGCAGCGAGGACGCCCATCTGGCCCAGGCCGCCGAGCAGCGTGCACGGGCCGAGCAGCTCGCGCAGCGCCGCTACCGCCTGGGCAGCGTGGGCCTGTACGAGGTGCTGGACGCGCAGCGCGACCTCTATGCGGCCCAGGACGCGGCGGCCGACAGCCGCGCGCGCGGCCTGCGTGCCGCCGTGGCGCTGTACCAGGCGCTGGCTGGCGGCTGGGAGGGCCAGTCGCCGGCCAGGCCTATGATGGCGTTGCAATGACGCTTTCGCTGTTTCCTGCCGACTCCCTGCCCGCCGAAATCATTGATGACGGTGCCGTGCTGCTGCGCGGGTTTGCGACAGCCGAGGAGCAGCGCTGGGTGGCCGAGGTGACGGCTTTGCAGACGCGGGCCGCATTTCGCACCATGCAGGTGCCCGGCGGCAAGTTCATGTCGGTGGCGATCACCAACGCTGGCGGCTGGGGCTGGATTTCGGATCTGCAGGGCTATCGTTACAGTGCCGTCGATCCGCAGACCGGCAAGCCCTGGCCTGCCATCCCGGCTTTTCTGGGCGAGCAGGCCGCCAGAGCGGCGGCGCTGGCCGGCTATCCGGGCTTTGCACCCGATGCCTGCCTGATCAACCGCTATCAGCCGGGTGCGCGCATGGGCTTGCACCGTGACCAGGACGAGCATGACTTTGCTGCGCCCATAGTCTCGGTCTCGCTGGGCTTGCCCTGTCGTTTTCTCTGGGGCGGGCTGACGCGCCAGAGTCCCACCCGGCGCCTTGCGCTCACCCATGGCGATGTGCTGGTCTGGGGCGGCCCCTCGCGCCTGGTTTTTCATGGCGTCGCTCCGCTCAGGGAGGGCCAGCACCCGCTGCTTGGCAATGAGCGCTGGAATCTGACGTTCCGCATGGCCAAGGCTCGCTACCCGGCAGGCCAGCCATCGGAATAGGCGCTGGCGACAGGGCAATGCCCGGCTGCCCGGCAAAGCCGGCCAGCTTTCCTACAATGGCGGTCTATGAGCCAGTCGCACCCCACCCCCGCCTACACCCGAGCCCAGGAGCTGCCCGCAACGCTTGCCAAGCGCCTCGTCATTCTTGACGGTGCCATGGGCACCATGATTCAGCGTTTCAAGCTGGGCGAGGCTCAGTATCGCGGCGAGGGCTATGCCGGTGCCGACGGTGCGGGCGAGCGCTTCAAGGACTTCGCCCATGACGTCAAGGGCAACAACGAACTGCTGTCGCTGACCCGTCCCGACGTGATTCGCGACATCCATGAGAAATACCTGGCCGCCGGCGCCGATCTGATCGAGACCAATACCTTTGGCGCGACCACGATTGCGCAGGAGGACTATCACATGGCCGATCTGGCCTATGAGATGAACCTCAAGAGCGCCCAGCTGGCGCGTGCGGCCTGTGACAAGTACAGCACGCCCGATCACAAGCGTTATGTGGCCGGCGCCCTGGGCCCCACGCCCAAGACGGCCTCCATCAGCCCCGATGTGAACGACCCTGCCGCGCGCAATATCACTTTCGAGCAGCTGCGCCAGGCCTATCTGGAGCAGACGCTGGCGCTGATTGAAGGCGGTGCCGACGTGATCCTGGTCGAGACCATCTTCGACACCCTCAACGCCAAGGCCGCGCTGTTTGCCGTGGACGAGGCCTTCGAGCAGACCGGCGAGCGCCTGCCCATCATGATCAGCGGCACGGTGACCGATGCCTCGGGCCGCATTCTGAGCGGACAGACCGTGACGGCCTTCTGGCACAGCGTGCGCCACAGCAACCCGCTGTCCGTGGGTCTGAACTGCGCCCTGGGTGCCACGCTGATGCGTCCTTATGTGCAGGAACTGGCCAAGGCGGCTCCCGACACCTTCATCAGCTGCTACCCCAATGCCGGCCTGCCCAACCCCATGAGCGACACCGGTTTTGACGAAACGCCCGAGATCACCAGCCGTCTGGTGCACGAGTTCGCGGCCGAAGGTCTGGTCAATATCGTGGGCGGCTGCTGCGGCACCACGCCCGACCATATCGGAGCCATTGCCAAGGCTGTGCAGGCCACGGCCACGCGCAAGCTGTTCTACCCGGCCGAAGCCTGATTCCGCCTGGAATGGTTCGCCCCTGACCCGCGCTTCGGATCGCCGGTGTGAACCATGCGGCCCCGGCACGATCCGGGCAGCCCTGGTGCTTGAGCCACAAGCATTGGCAGCTCTTTTTCCGATGCTTATCCGCAGGGGCGGGCACAATGGCCTGATTCCGGCTTTGATGGCCCGCCACCGACGACCGCATGACTGCACCACTGCAACCCGTTGCCTCCGTACTGCCCGTGTCCGTGCCCACGAGCCAGGCGGCTGCGCAGGCCGGCAATGTGGCTGCAGCCGCTGTCCCGGATCTTCCCGCAGCGCAGCAACCGCCTGCTGCTCAAGCTGCGCCCCCGGCGACCAGCATGGTGCAGTGGTCGCCGCAAACCTTGCAGAACCTCAAGCTCCAGGCCTTTGAGCATCTGATTGCGCAGCTGGCACTGCAGGTGCAAGCCCAACCCGGTGCGCCTGCGGCGAGCTGGCCCAGTCAGGGCCTGCCAGCGGCCGTGCAGCAGTTTGTGCAAAGCCTGCTCGCGCAGGTTCAGGTCAGCCTGCAGGGACAGGCCCAGCCCTTGCAACTGTTGGCCGGCCAGCAGGGATCGGTTGCGCTGATGCAGGCCTTGGCGCAGGCTGCGGTGTCTGGCGCGCAGCCGCACAGCTCGGCTTTGCAGACGGCTGCGGCCCTGTCGCCAACGGCGGCCGTGGCGCTGGAGCAGGCACAGCAGGGCATGGCTGCAACCGCTGCTGGCGGCGCTGCCGCACCGCGTCTGCCCCAGCTGCAGAACTGGCTGGTGCAGCAAGGCACGCTGGTCACGCCGCAAGGCGAGCGCAGCTTTTCCCTGACACTGCAGGTACCCGCCGCCTGGGCGCAGGCTGTGGGTGCGGCAAGCATCCCGACAGCCCAGGGGCCGGGGACGGCCCTGCGCCTGCCCATGGCGGATCCGGGTGTCTTGAGCAGCGGTCCTCTGGCTCTGGTGGTGCAGCCGCAGTCGTCGGTGGCGACCAGCACACTGGCTACCAGCGCATTGCTGTGGCTGGAGCTGCAGCCCGTCACGGCGAGTTCCGCTCAGGCGACGCCGGTACAGATGGCCGGTCTGCCTCTGGCCATGCCCGCACCGGCACTGGCGCAGGAAGTGCAGCAACTGCTGCAGAACAAGTCCGATCCCTGGCTGATGATGGCCGCGGCCCAGGCTGCCAATGCCCTGCCTGTGCCGCGCCGCAGCGGCGAGCACCGTTCGCATCTGTGCATGACCGAAGGCTGCCAGTACCAGGGCCTGGCACCCTGCGCCCAGCCGTTCTGCAGCGAGATGAATCGCATCTGGGCCGCCTCCGGCGTGGCGCGCAGCGGCTGAACCAAGCTGACGCAGGGCTGGACTCTGCGCGTGCCGCACTTTCATAATGCTTCCCGTTGCCTGCTTTTTGAGCAGGCTTCTCGGGTCGGAATTGGCAGCCAGGCTGCCAGCCATGTTCCGGCTGTCTTCAGTGCATCAGGCAGGGCCTGACTGCCTGTCATCACCTCATCTCACAGGTCTTCGACTTTCTCTGTCTTCTGCTGTGCCAAGAGCTGGCTGCGGGGCAGTGACTTCACAATTCAAGGAGAACCACCGGCATGCGCTTGCGTACTGGCATTGCTTGTTCCACATGTTTCACTCTTTTGTCTGCCGTGCTGCCTGCGGCGGCCCAGTCGTCCAGCGTCAGCATTGGCGGTCTGATCGACGGCGGCATCTATCGCGGCTTTGATGGCACGGCGCAGGCCGGCACGATTCAGCGCAGCAATCTTGCGATTGCCGGCTGGGAGGACCTGGGCGGTGGCCTCAAGGCCACCTTCCGTCTGAGCGCACGTTTCGATATCGATACCGGGCGTCTGGAGGATCAGGGCCGCAAGCCGTTCTGGCACGACGAGTCCACGGTGGGCTTGCAGGGCGGCTTTGGCCACTTGCGCCTGGGCCGCGCCCTGTCGGCCATGTGGTCGCAGGACTGGAAGTTCGACCCCTGGGCCAATTTCAACCGCATTTCCTCGCCCGCCTGGTATCAGTGGCACTACCTCACGCCTACCGACCGCTACAGCAACAACGGCACCGCCGAGTATGGGCGCATGGCCAATGGCATCTTCTACGACTCGCCCACGGTGGCCGGCTTCACCCTGCATCTGAGTGCCTCGCCGGAGCGCACCGAGGTACCGCTGACCTTGCGCCGCGAAGGGCGCGGTTATTCGGCCTCTCTCAACTACGACTCGGAAAGCCTGAGCGGGATGCTGGCCTTCGAGCGCAACGGCAGCGGTGACAAGGACACTTTCGTGGCTGGCAAATACCGCTTTGGCGCAGCCGCCGTGATGGCCGCCTGGGACTATTCGCGCGTGGCACAGACGGCACTCTCGGCCAAGGCCGTGACGTTGGGCGCTACCTATCAGATGGGACAGACCACGCTGAAGGCCGGTTATGGACGCCAGCGCATGCAGGAGCAGACCAATCATTTCTACTCTCTGGGCGCCGACTACGCGCTGTCCAAGCGCACCACGCTCTATGCCAGCCTGGGGCGCAAGAGCTACGAGTACGGCGCGGACTCGGGAACTTCGTTCGGCGTGGGCATGGCTCACGCCTTCTGAGCCCAGGCCTCCAGCCCCACAGCCGCAGCCTTGCTGCGGCTTTTTTGCGCCCGGTGCGAATGTCCAACAAGAGTTGAGGGAATTAAATCCGCCAGTTTGGGGTGTTTGTCCGCCTTTGCACGGGCGGTACAGCACCGTTTCTGGCCCTGATCCAGGCCTTGTCCGGGTAAAAATCACCAAAACCCGTGTTTTTTGCCGATATCTACGCTCTTCCTCGTTGAAATCCAAGGTCCGAATCTGGTGTATTCCACTTAATTGAGTGCACAAGAGCTCAATTTGGCAGAAGTTATGGCTGGCTGTTTCTAATGAGTGCTGAAAATCTGTCAAATGCATTGAAATAGCGCTCAAAAATAGCGCTTCTTGTTGCAACTCTTTGGTGAGCAACTATTTGCATGCGGGCTCTGTAAATCCTTGATTTTTTTGCCCAAAATGCGCGGCATTCCCCCGATTGAGGAGAGACCGCGATGTCCTATTCCGTGCCCGAGCAAGACAACCCAGTGCGCGCCGCCGACGCGCAGCAAGCCGCTGCCTGCGGCAGCCAGACCATGCACTGGCATGCGCCGGCCAAGCCCGCCGCGGCTCCCGAAGCGCAGCGCTGGCCCGTGGAGGCAGTGCAGTCCTTGCTGGACCTGCCTTTTCTGGACTTGTTGCACCGTGCTCAGAGCGTGCACCGTGAGAACTGGCCTGCAGGCGAGATCGAGCTGGCGACCCTGTTGTCTGTCAAGACCGGCGGCTGCCCCGAGAACTGCGGCTATTGCCCGCAGTCGGCCGAGTTCGATACGGGCGTGAAGGCCGAGAAGCTGATGAGCGTGGAGGAGGTCACCCGCGCCGCCAAGGCGGCCCAGGATGCCGGAGCCACCCGCTTTTGCATGGGCGCTGCCTGGCGCGCGCCCAAGGACCGCGACATCGAGAAGATGAACGAGCTGATCGGTGCCGTGAAGGGACTGGGCATGCAGACCTGCGCCACGCTGGGCATGCTGCAGCCCCACCAGGCAGCATCGCTGCGCGATGCGGGTCTCGACTACTACAACCACAACCTCGACACCGCGCCCGAGTACTACAAGGATGTGGTCAGCACGCGCCAGTACCAGGATAGGCTGGACACGCTGGCTGCCGTGCGTGATGCGGGCATCAGCGTCTGCTGCGGCGGCATCATCGGCATGGGCGAGACCGAGGTCCACCGTGCCGGCCTGATTGCCCAGCTCGCGAACATGGAGCCCTACCCCGAGTCCGTGCCCATCAACAGCCTGGTGCCCGTGCCCGGCACGCCGCTGGCCGACAGCGAGCCGGTGGATCCGCTGGACTTTGTCCGTGTGATCGCCGTGGCGCGCATCACCATGCCCAAGGCCCGCGTGCGCCTGTCGGCGGGCCGCCAGCAACTGGGCGAGGCCGTGCAGACCCTGTGCTTCATGGCGGGAGCCAATTCCATCTTCTACGGCGACAAGCTGCTGGTGACCGGCAATCCAGATGTGGAGGCCGATACCACCTTGATGCGCAAGCTGGGCCTCAAGGGGCTGGGGGCATCGGCTGCAAGCTGATCCCTGAATCTTCCCCGGCCATCGCGCCGGGGCTTTCTCATTGCAAATTGCATGGCCCTGCCTCTGGTGCGGGCCAGGCCGCGCTGCGCCTGCGTTTTGACAAGGCGGGTGATTCGCCTCAGGAGTTTTTGATGGAACACAGTCTTGCCAGCCGCAGCGTGCGCCATGTCTGGCACCCCTGCACCCAGATGAAGCGGCACGAAGCCGCGCCGCCGATTGCCATTGACCACGCCACCGGGCCCTGGCTGGTGGACACCGAGGGCCGCCGTTATCTGGACGGCATCAGTTCCTGGTGGGTCAATCTGTTCGGTCACTCGCATCCGCATATCCGGGCGGCGCTGACCGAGCAGATGTGCAAGCTCGATCATGTGATGCTGGCCGGCTTCACCCATGCCCCCGTGGTCGAGCTGTCCGAGCGCCTGGCCGGCCTGACCGGCCTGGGCCATGCGTTCTACGGCAGTGACGGTGCTTCGGCCACCGAGATCGCACTGAAGATGAGCGCTCATTACTGGCGCAACCAGGGGCATCCTGCCAAGCACCGCTTCGTGGGCCTGGCCGGCGGCTACCACGGCGAGACGGTAGGCGCGCTGTCGGTCACCGATATTGCGCTGTTTCGCGATGCCTATGGCCCCCTGGTGCGTCTGTCGGCCACAGTGCCCAGTCCCGATGCACGCCAGGCCAGGCCCGGCGAAACCGCTGCCGATGTGGCACGCCGCGCAGCAGAGGGTCTGGAGTCCTGGTTGCAGGCGCATCACCAGGAGACTGCTGCCCTGATTCTGGAGCCGCTGGTGCAGTGCGCCGCCGGCATGGCCATGCATGACGCCGAATACCTGCGTCTGGCCCGTGCGCTGTGCGACCGCTATTCAGTGCATCTGGTGGTGGACGAGATCGCCGTGGGATTTGGCCGCACCGGCAGCCTGTTTGCCCACCAGCAGGCCGGTATCAGGCCGGACTTCATCTGCCTGTCCAAAGGGCTGACCGGCGGCACGCTGCCCTTGTCTGCCGTGCTGACCACCGACGCGGTCTATGCCGCTTTTTATGACGACGATGCCGCTCGCGGCTTTCTGCATTCGCATTCCTATACCGGCAACCCCCTGGCCTGTCGCGCTGCCGTGGCCACGTTGGAGCTGTTCGAGCAACTGGACCAGCTGGCTGCCAATCGGCAGCTGGCCCGGAAAATCAGTGCTGCATTCGCCGGGCTGAATGCTCACCCCCGCGTCAGCAACGCGCGCCAGCAGGGAATGATCTGGGCCTGGGACATCGATACTGCCTTGCCGGACTTTGCACAGCGCTACCACGAGGCGGCTCTGGATCTCGGTCTGCTGCTGCGCCCCATAGGACGCACGCTGTACTGCATGCCGCCCTATGTGCTGAACGATACCGATATCGCCCACCTGGGTCAGGCCGCGCTGGCCGCGTTGAATACCACCTTGCAGCAGGAAGCGGAGCTCGCCGCGAAGAAGGGTAAAGCATGATCGGCTGTTTCGTCACGGGCACCGATACCGGTGTGGGCAAGACCCTGGCCAGCTGCGCGCTGCTGCACGCACTGGCAGGCCACCATTCGCGCGTGGTGGGCATGAAGGCCGTGGCCGCAGGCGCCGAGCCCGACGGGCAGGGCGGCTGGGTCAACGAAGACACGGTGGCCTTGCGCGCGGCCTCCACGCTGGCCGTGCCGGCAGCGCTGGACAACCCCGTGCTGCTGCCCGACCCCATGTCGCCGCATATTGCAGCCCGGCGCGCGGGCGTGGAGGTGACGCTGGCGCCGATTCTCGACGCCTACCGACAACTGGCCGCGCAGGCCGACGCCGTGGTGGTCGAGGGCGCGGGTGGCTGGCGCGTGCCGCTGTCCGAGACTCTGTGCATTGCCGATCTGGCCGTGGCGCTGCAACTGCCGGTGGTGCTGGTGGTGGGGCTGAAGCTCGGTTGTCTGAACCATGCGGTGCTGACCGCAGAGGCGATTCGCGCCGCCGGCTTGCCGCTGGCGGGCTGGGTGGCAAGCCGTGTGGAGCCGCAGATGCTGGTGCCCGAGGAAAACATGGACTGGCTGCGCAACCAGCTGGGACGGCTTGGCGCTCCGCTGCTGGCCGATATTCCGTGGCAGGCCACTCCCGATCCTCGCCTGACCAATTTCTCCTTGCCCAAGGAATGGCAATGACCGCATCTTCCAATTTCTGGCTGCAGGATATTCCACAGCAGCTGGCAGCCCTGGACGCCGCCGCGCTGCGCCGTACCCGCCGTACCGTAGCGCCCCTGCAAGGCGCGCGCATTCTGGTCGACGGGCAGCCCATGCTGCAGTTCTGCAGCAACGACTATCTGGGGCTGGCACAGCACCCGGCCATGATTGAGGCGGCCTGCGCCGGTGCGCAGGATTTCGGTGTGGGCTCGGGCGGCTCTCCAATGGTCAACGGCCATAGCACGGCCAATGCCGCGCTGGAGGAGGAACTGGCCCGCTTTGTGCAACTGCCCCGTGCGCTTTACTTCTATGCCGGGTTTGCCACCAACGCCAGCATCATCCCGGCGCTGGTGGGGGCGGGCGACGCCATTTTCTCTGACGCTCTGAACCACGCCAGCCTGATCGACGGCTGTCGCCTGTCGCGTGCCAAGATCCACCGTTTCGAGCATGGCGATCTGGCTGCATTGGAGCAGCTGCTGGCTGCTTGCCCGGTGCAGCGCAAGCTGGTGGTGAGCGATGCCGTCTTCAGCATGGATGGCAATGTGGCAGATATCGAGGGGCTGCTGGCACTGTGCGAGCGCTACGACGCGTTGCTGCTGCTGGACGATGCCCACGGCTTCGGCGTACTCGGCCCGCAAGGCCGTGGCAGCCTGGCGGCTGCGGGGCTGACAGGGGTCAAGGCCTCGCCGCGTGTGCTTTACATGGCCACGCTGAGCAAGGCGGCTGGCGTGTCGGGGGCCTTTGTTGCAGGACATGCGCTGCTGATCGAATGGCTGCTGCAAAAAACGCGTAGCTACACCTTTGCGACCGCCGCCCCTGCGATGTTGGCGCGCGCATTGCAAACCAGTCTGCAACTGATTGAGGAGCAGAGCGCTTTGCGCGAGCAGCTGCAGGCTCGGATTGCCCAGCTGCGTGCGGGGCTGCAGCCCTTGTTGCAGGGCAAGGACTGGCGGCTTTTGCCATCGGACACGGCCGTGCAGGCACTGGTGGTGGGCGGAAATGACGCTGCGCTCGGCCTTATGGAGGGGTTGCGCCGCCATGGCCTGTGGGTGCCGGCGATTCGCCCTCCCACCGTGCCCGTGGGCACGGCGCGGCTGCGTATTGCCTTGTCGGCGCTGCATACCGAGGCCGATGTGAAGCAATTGCTGGCGGCGCTGCAGGAGCTTGCCGGCTGAGGCCTGGCCGTTTTGCGCTGGCGCGCCGGTCGCTGTCAGTGGCGTAGCGCCTGCAGTACCTGCGCCAACTTCCTCGCGGCGACTTCCAGCTCATGCGGTGTGTGAGCGGCAAATCCCATGAGAAAACCCGCCTGTTGCGGGCTTGATGCATGCAGCTGCGTCAAGCCGAGCAGGTCTATGTCCGCCCTGCGCGCGCTATCCACGGCGGCGCGTTCAGCAATGCCGTGCAACAGGGTGCAAGGCATCTGCATGCCTCCCGCCGGCACCCGTGGCTCGAGGAAGTCGCCCAGATGCTCGCGCACCAGCCGCGCCAGCACATCGCGTCGCTCGGAATAGACGGCGCGCATGGTACGCACATGCGCACCCAGGTGCCCGCCTTCGATGAACCGCGCCAGCGTCAATTGCGCAATCGCTGCGCTGTGTCCATCCAGCAAGGTTCGCGCCACCGTCATGGGGGCGACCAGCGAAGCCGGCAACACCATATAGC
The DNA here is from genome assembly GCF_039581415.1 of Comamonas sp. F1-6. NCBI lineage: Bacteria > Pseudomonadati > Pseudomonadota > Betaproteobacteria > Burkholderiales > Comamonadaceae > Comamonas > Comamonas sp. F1-6. The sequence goes on along the minus strand of NZ_JBCPWN010000005.1, from coordinate 112,486 downwards.
CTATGCGTAGCCCAGGGAACATCGATTTGGTGAAGGTGCCGACATAGATCGTGCGCTCGTGCTGATCCAGCCCCTGCACGCAGGCCATGGGCTTGCCGGCGTAGTGAAATTCGCTGTCGTAGTCATCTTCGATGATCCAGGCCTGCTCCTGCTGCGCCCAGGCTATGGCGGCCAGCCGGCGATCCAGAGCCAGAGTGGTGCCCGTAGGGAACTGGTGGGAGGGTGTCAGAAACACCGCCCTGGCAGCGGGTAGGGTCTGCAGTAAGTCCACCCGCATGCCGTCGCCGTCCAGCGGCACGGGCACACATTCCAGCCCGGCCGCATCGAAGGCTTTGCGTGCGCCGTGATACACAGGGTCTTCGATGAAGATGCGATCACCGGCATCGAGCAGTACATTGGCGCACAGGGTCAGAGCCTGTTGCGAACTGGTCAGCACCAGCACGCGCTCGGGCGTGGCACGCGCGCCGCGCTCCAGGTTCACATAGGCGGCAATGGCCTGGCGCAAAGCCTTGGTGCCCTGTGGCGGACTGTGCAGCAGAGCCCGGGTGCCGTGCTCCTTGAGCACCTGCCGCTGCAAGCGCTCCCAGGTCTGAAGCGGGAAGTTGCGTGTCTCGGGCACACCGGGCGCAAAAGCGCGTGGCGCGAGGAAGTCACGCAGGCCACCGCCCGCGAACATGGCTGCGCCGCGTTGGCTCAAACGCAGGGCGGGAACGCGCGCCAAAGGACTTTGCATCAGGCCGCGTCCCGGAAGGCGTTGCACCTGCTCGGACACAAAGCTGCCGCTGCCCGTGCGTCGTTCGATAAAGCCTTCGGCATGCAGCTGGCCATAGGCGGCCTCCACCGTATCGCGCGAGACACCCAAGGATTGGGCCAGGGCTCGCGATGCCGGCAGGCGCCGGCCCACGTCCAGCGCGCCATCGAGGATCAGGTGCCGTATGGCCCGCTGGATGCGGGCATGCAGCGGCAAGGCGCCATGAGCGGGGTCTCCGATCCAGGCTTTGACGGATTCGAGTTGGGCGTGCTTGAACAAATGGTCTGTATTCCTACAAAAAAGTGGCTGGGGGTATCAGGCCATTTCGATTCTATAAATCTGTTGCCCCATGGGGTCAATCACTTTTCCGGGAGCCCTTGCAAGACCATGTCAACCACCCACTCGCCTTCGTCTCTTCGCTGGAACGATCTCACACATCCCATAGTGGCAGGCCTGATCTCGGTCATCGTCAACTACGGCGGTACCTTCATCCTTGTGTTCCAGGCGGCCAAGGTGGCGGGCCTCGGCCCCGAGCTGACGGCCTCCTGGGTATGGTCGATCTCGATTGGCGTAGGGGTGACAGGTCTGCTGCTGAGCTGGGTGACGCGCGAGCCCATCATCACGGCCTGGTCCACACCTGCTGCGGCATTCCTGGTGACTGTCTTGGCGAGCACGCCCTATGCCGAAGCAGTGGGGGCCTACCTGGTCTCCGCGCTGGCTTTCGTGGTGCTGGGACTGTCGGGATATTTCGAGCGCGTCATCCGGCTTATTCCTGCCGGCATTGCGGCCGGATTGCTCGCGGGCATCCTGCTGCAATTCGGTATCAAGGCGTTTGGTGGCATGAGCGTCGATCCCATGCTGGCGGGCCTGCTGATCGCGACCTATGTGGTGCTCAAACGGATTTCGGCACGCTATGCCGTCGTCGGCATCCTGGTGCTGGGGCTGGTCTTTTTGCTGTCGCAGAATCGGGTCGATCTGTCCGGGCTGGAGTTGCAGCTTGCTGCCCCAGTGTTCACCAGGCCGGAGTTCTCGCTCAATGCCTTGCTCAGCGTCGCGCTGCCGCTGTTTCTCATCACGCTGACCGGCCAGTACATGCCCGGCATGCTGGTGCTGCGCAACGATGGCTTCAAGACCAGCGCCAATCCCATCGTCACGATCACGGGTCTGGGCTCGCTGCTCATGGCTCCGTTTGGCTCGCATGCGTTCAACATCGCCGCGATCACCGCCGCAATCGCTACCGGCCCGCAGGCGCATGAAGATCCCTCCAGGCGCTGGATTGCCGGCGTTGCTGCAGGCATGTGCTACATCCTGGTCGGCGTGTTCGGGGTCACGCTGGCGGCGGTCTTCATGGCCTTTCCCGCCACCTTCATCACCACGCTGGCAGGTCTCGCCCTGCTGGGCACCATTGGCGCCAGCCTGGCCACGGCCCTGGCGGATGCCAAGGTGCGCGAGGCCGCGCTGATCACCTTCCTGGCCGCCGCCGCCAACATCACGTTGCTGGGTATTGGCGGCGCCTTCTGGGGACTGGTCATAGGGCTGCTCGCCTATGCCGTCCTCAACGGCCGGCTGCCGTTGAGCGCACAGCCGGGCGCGATAGCCGCCATGGAAAAAGGATGAGGTGATGCCCATGACTTCAGAAACCCCGACCCGTCACGATCAACATGGCCTGTACCCCGAGGCCGGCACGGTAGAGGATTTGCGCCGCAACCTCGCCACCGTGCAGGAGCGCATTGCATCTGCCTGCCAGCGCGTGGGGCGTGATCCAGCCAGCGTGCGCTTGCTGCCCGTCAGCAAGACCAAGCCGCAAGCCAGCCTGCGTCTGGCTTATGCAGCGGGCTGCCGCCTGTTGGGCGAGAACAAGGTACAGGAAGCGTTTGGAAAATGGGAGTCCATGCAGGACCTGGCCGATCTGCGCTGGTCGGTCATCGGTCACCTGCAGACCAACAAGGCCAGACTGGTGGCACGTTTTGCCAGCGAGTTCCAGGCATTGGACAGCCTGCGCGTGGCAGAGGCGCTGGACAGGCATCTGCAGGCTCAAGGGCGGTCGCTGGACGTGTTCGTGCAGGTCAATACCTCGGGCGAGGCCAGCAAATATGGCTTGAATCCCGAGGATGTGCCGGGTTTCATCCAGCAACTGCCCGTGTTTTCCGCGTTGCGCGTGCGTGGTCTGATGACGCTGGCGCTGTTTTCCGCCGAAGCCGAACGGGTGCGTCGGTGTTTCATTCTCCTGCGCGAGCTGCGCGATCAGCTGCAGCAAAGCGCGCCTGCGGGCATGGAGCTGGATGCGCTTTCGATGGGGATGTCCGGCGATTTCGAGATCGCCATCGAGGAGGGCGCTACCGTGGTGCGCGTGGGGCAGGCCATCTTCGGCGCGCGTCCGTTACCCGATAGCTATTACTGGCCAACGCGCTCTGATCCGCAGACGCCGGAATCCGTTACCGATTGATATGGCATAGGCGCAATCGCAGGTGGCTTGTGCCCGCGCTGTGCGTTGCGGCCGTAGCAAGCCGGCCAATCTGCCGCCAAGTCCTGCAGGTGCTGCGCCATGCCCGGCAGGCGCAATGCGCGCTTTTGCCGCTGAGACCGGGCATTGGCCCGCTGCAGAGTTCTCTTGAACTGGTTGATGTCCGCCAGTTTTCTTTTACATCCCACCGGAGCATTGCATGCCACAAACCGACTCCCATCTGATGAGGGCATACGCCCGCCAACCTGTTTCTTTTGTGCGCGGTCGCGGTGCCAGCCTCTGGGACGAGCAGGGGGTGGAATACCTGGACGCCATCGCCGGCGTGGCTGTCACCAGCCTGGGTCATGCCCATCCGGAGATCGCCGCCGTCATGGCCGAGCAAGCCGCGACGCTGCTGCATACCTCCAACGTGTTCCGTATCGACTGGCAGGAGCAGCTTGGCGAGCGCTTATGCGCGCTCGCCGACATGGAAAAGGTGTTCTTCTGCAATTCGGGTGCCGAGGCCAATGAGACGGCTCTCAAGCTCGCCCGCTTGCACGGGCATCGCAAGCAGGTGGCCGAGCCGCAAATTCTCGTGATGGAGAACGCTTTTCATGGCCGCACGCTGGCGACACTCGCCGCCACGGGCAACGCGGCCAAGCAACAGGGCTTCGAGCCGCAGATGCCGGGCTTTGTGCGCGTGCCCTATGACGACATCGATGCGGTGCGCCGTGCGGCTCAGGAAGTACCAGGTATCGTCGCCGTGCTGGTCGAGCCCGTACAGGGTGAGGGCGGCATCCGTGTCGCCAGTCGCGGCTACCTGCGCGCTCTGCGCGAGCTCTGCGACAGCCAGGGCTGGCTGCTGATGCTCGACGAGATACAGACCGGCCTGGGCCGCACAGGGGCCTGGTTCGCGCACCGGCACGCCGGTATCACGCCCGATGTGATGACCCTGGCCAAAGCACTGGGCAATGGCGTTCCCATTGGCGCCTGTCTGGCACGTGGCACGGCCGCGAACCTGTTCTGTCCCGGCCAGCACGGCTCCACCTTCGGTGGCAATCCGCTGGCATGCCGCGTGGCCTGTGCCGTGCTCGACATCATGGAAAGAGACGGCATTGCGCAGCGGGCAGCCCTGCTGGGCGAGCGCCTGTTGGCCGGGCTGCGGCTGGCTCTGGGAGGACACCCAGACGTGCAGGCCATCCGAGGCCTGGGCCTGATGGCAGGGATCGAGTTGAACCGAAACTGCCAGGAGCTGGTCGGTCGCGCGCTGGCCGAACAGCGATTGCTGATTACCGTGACCCGTGAGCGCACGATTAGGCTGTTGCCGCCGCTGATTTGCGACGAGGCACAGATTGACGACATCGTTGCCAGAGTCGCCAGCCTGTGCCTGGACAGTGCACCAAGCCGCCACACTGTTTAGCTGCCGGTGCGTGAGCGCTGTGGCCGAAGTCGCCGCGCCGGGCAAAGGCATGCAGCACGCTTTCTGAAGCGATATCAAGCCACTGTGCTTGCCGCGGTTTTTTGACTGCAGCAGGCCGGTCTACTTGCCCGCACCCTCCACCTGCTTGGGAACGCGGGGTGCCACGGCACACATCAGCTCGTAGCCCAGAGTGCCGGCAGCAGCGGCTACCTCGTCGATGGGCAGCACGGCACCATTGCTGGCTCGACCCCAGAGCGTGACCTCGCTGCCCAGCCTGGCCTTGGGTACGGGGCTCAGGTCCACGGCCATCATGTCCATGCTGACGCGGCCCAGTGTGCGGGTGCGCACACCGTCCACCAGCACGGGCGTACCCGTGGGGCAGACGCGCGGATAGCCGTCCGCATAGCCGCAGGCCACCACGCCCAGGCGCAGCGGTCCGTCGCACTGAAAACGCGAGCCGTAGCCCACGGTGTCACCGGCATGCAGTTCCTGCGTGCCTATGATTTTTGACGACAGCGTCATGGTCGGCTCAAGACCCCAGTGAGCCGCATCATGAGTGGGAAAGTCTGGCGAGCTGCCGTAGAGCACGATGCCGGGGCGCACCCAGTCGCAGCGCACATTGTTCTCGTCACCATGCAGCAAGGTGGCAGCGCTGTTGCTGACGCTGCGCTCGCCGGGCAGGTCCAGCGTGGTTTCGTGAAAGACCCTGAGCTGGTGATCCAGGCCATGCTCCACATCGGCATCGCTGAAGTGGGTCATGAACGAGATCTCGTCGACCTGGGGCAGAGCGTTCAGCCGCGCATAAGCCGCACGAAAACGCTCGGGTGTAAAGCCCAGCCGGTTCATCCCGCTGTTCATCTTGAGAAAGACACGGTGGCCGACCTGGGTCTTGTGGGCGGCCAGCCAGTCGATCTGCTCGTCGCAGTGCACTGCATGCCAGATGCCCAGACGCGAGCAGATTTCCAGGTCGCGCAACTCGAACACGCCTTCGAGCAGCAGGATGGGGCCGCGCCATCCCAGATTGCGCACGCGCTGGGCCTCATCGAGGTCCAGCATGGCAAAACCGTCCGTCGCTCGCAGACCCTCAAACACGTTTTCGATACCGTGGCCATAAGCGTTGGCTTTGATCACGGACCACAATTTGGCATCAGGGACGGCTTGCCGTACCCGCTCCAGGTTGTGGCGAACGGCTTCAGGATGGATGGTGGCAGTAATGGGACGAGGCATGGTTTTTCTCAATCAGACCAGTGGGATTCTGGCACTGTCAGCTGGAGCCTGCGTGATATAACCGCCAGTCACTTGCCACGGGGTCTATTATTTCCTTGGCATCGGTCCGTCCGGTGCCAGTTACAGCTAATTCATGAAGCGCGGTTTCTACACCATCATGTCAGCGCAGTTTTTCAGCTCGCTGGCAGACAACGCCTTGTTTGTGACCGCTGTAGAGCTGTTGCGTGCCAATGGTGCCCCCGAGTGGCAACGTGCTGCCCTGGTGCCCATGTTCGCCCTGTTCTATGTGGTCCTGGCCCCCTTTGTCGGAGCCTTTGCGGACGCCTTGCCCAAGGGCAGGGTCATGTTCATCAGCAATGCCATCAAGGTGATGGGTTGTCTGATGATGCTCTTCGGCCATCATCCCTTGATCGCCTACGCCGTCATCGGGCTGGGCGCGGCCGCCTATTCGCCGGCCAAGTACGGCATCCTGACCGAGCTGCTGCCGGCCTCTCAACTGGTCAAGGCCAATGGCTGGATCGAGGGGCTGACCATCACCTCCATCATTTTGGGCGTGCTGGTAGGCGGCCAACTGGTGGGGCCGACCATTTCCCAGCATCTGCTGGGCTTTGACTTCCCGTATTTCAATACCGGCGTGGACACCCCAGCCGAGGCCGCAATTGCCCTGCTGATCCTGATCTACGTCGTGGCGGCCTGGTTCAATCTGCATATTCCGCTGACGGGCGTGGCCATGCGCCCGCTGCGCGAAGACCCGAACAAGAGCCTGGTTGCCAATCTGCTGGGTCTGCTGCCCGACTTCTGGCAGTGCAGCAAGCGCCTGTGGGCCGACAAGCTGGGCCAGATTTCGCTGTCCACCACCACGTTGTTCTGGGGGGCTTCGGGCAATTTGCGCTATATCGTGCTGGCCTGGGGAGCTGCGGCCCTGGGTTACAGCACCACCCAGGCCTCGGCCCTGGTGGGGGTGGTGGCAATCGGTACGGCCGTCGGTGCGGTGCTGGCATCCATGCGCATGCGCCTGGACAACGCCACGCGTGTGATCCCCCTGGGCGTGCTCATGGGCCTGCTCGTGGTCTGCATGATCTTTATCGACAATCTCTGGGTGGCCGTGCCCTTCCTCATTCTGCTTGGCGGTTTGGGCGGATTTCTGGTCGTTCCCATGAATGCGCTGCTGCAGCATCGCGGCCATAATCTCATGGGCGCGGGTCGCTCGATTGCGGTGCAGAACTTCAACGAGCAACTGGCCATTCTGGCCATGGGCGGCTTCTACAGCCTGTCCACCAAGATGGGGCTGACTGCCTTTGGTGCGATCACGGTATTCGGTCTGCTGGTTGCCGCTAGCATGGTGCTGATCGGCATCTGGCACTGGAATAATTGCAGAAGGCACCCGGCCGAGGTTGAAAAACTGCTGGAAGTCGCCCGCCGCGACTGCCATTGAAGCTCTGCAGCTGGCGCCGACAAGCTGCATTCACTACACGATCAATAGCTTCTAACGCTTGCAGAGCAAACGTTAGAAGCCTTTTTTATGCACAGTCCACTGCCTGTATTTGCGCTGCTGCTCAATGCCCTTATCTGGGGCTTGTCATGGTGGCCGTTTCGTCTCATGCATGAAGCCGGACTGCATCCGCTGTGGGCCACGGCATCGATGTATGCGCTGGTGCTGGCCGGTCTGCTGGCGCTGCGCCCCGCCAGCATCAGGCAGGCCTGGCAATACCCGGTGCTCTTGCTGCTGGCGGCCAGCTCGGGTCTGAACAACGTGGCTTTCAACTGGGCCGTGACCGTGGGCGACGTGGTGCGCGTCATCCTCTTGTTCTATCTCATGCCCGCCTGGGCGGTGCTGCTGGCCTGGAAGCTGCTGGGCGAAAAGCCCACGCCCATGGCGCTGCTGCGCCTGTTGCTGGCCTTTGGCGGTGTGGTGCTGGTGTTGCTGCCCGCCGATGCCTCGCTCTCCGGGTTGTTTACCGGTCTCACCCTGGCCGATGCGCTGGCCGTGTTTGGCGGCTTCATGTTTGCACTGACCAATGTGTTGCTGCGCCGCTTTCAAGGCATTCCGGCCCAGGCCCGCATGCTGGCCATGTTTGCCGGCTGCATGAGCATGGGCCTGCTGACCGCCTTGAGCGCCAGCAGCGCTGGCATGGTGCCGGGCTTTCCTGCTTTTGATGGCAGTTGGGCCTTTCTCGCACTTGGCTTGGCCGTGGTTTTGATGTTTGGCAACTGGGCTCTGCAATTTGGCGCAGCGCGTCTGCCCTCGGGCGTGACCTCGGTGGTCATGCTGTCGGAAGTGGTGTTTGCCAGCATCTCCTCGGTGCTCATCGCCCACGAGCAGCTCAGCGCACGCACGCTGGCCGGCGGTGCGCTCATCATGGGAGCAGCCTTGCTGGCCACCTTGGGCAGAGCCCCGAGAAAATAGCCCAAACCACATCAAGGATACCGAGGAAGGGCCTGGGCCGGCCGCGCCGCACCGAAGGTGTCGTCCCCCTCCCGAAGAGAGAGGGGGAAGGCGGGGCCGCCCAGGCGCACAGCGCCTCAGGGGGTCACATCAGCTTCCCAGCCAGGATCAGGTATCCGGGTACCCAGCCCGTGAGCACGCCCTGGGCAATGCACAGCCAGCCCGTGGGGCGTTCAATGCTTTTCCTCAGGGCCAGCAGCGCGAAGAACAAGGCCCAGAGTACGGCCCAGGCGGCCCAGTTGACGCCCATCCACCAGTCCAGCCCCGAGCTGGCGCTGGTCAGCGTATCGAGGGCGACGGGAACAGCGGTGATTGCCACGAACAGGCTGAACCAGCCCAGACCTCGGCCGTCGGCACCGCTGAAGCGATTGAAAGCCACCCAGAGATAGGTGAAGGCGAACAGCAGGGTCAGAGCGCCGCTCTTGACCGATGCCGCGTCGGCCGCCGGGCCGAAGATGCTGGCCAGACCGATGCATAGCGACACCACCCCGGTGAAGATATTGATGACCCAGATTTCCTTGTCGGCAATCTTGCCCAGCATCCACAGGCCGTTGAGAAACAGCACCGCACCCACATAAAACAGCGACAAACCCAACCACATACACGCTCCTTGGCTGCAGGCCGGTGCAGCGCGGCCAGGATTGTGGGGCCGAGCGGGGCGGGGCGGAACCCTGGACGAACGCAAAAGAGTCTTGCGCCATGGGTCAGGAATGGGCTCAGAAACCCTCGTCCCGACCGCCGCGCAGGCGGCGGTACAGCGTGCCGCGCGAGATGCCCAGGGCGCGCGCTGCCTGGGAGACATTGCCGCCATGCTGGTCCAGCGTCTCCCGGATCAGCTGCGCGCTGTGCTCGCGCAGCGTCGCCAGGGGCTGTGCCTCGGCGACGGGCGTTGCTTCGGTGGTTGCGGGGCTGGCCTGGTCTTCCACGCTGCTGGTGTCCAGGTGCGAGCCAAGGCCATGCGAGGTTTGCAGATGCGCCTGCATCCAGACGCCCAGGCCGCTGGCCAGGCGCAGCGGCGCGGGGGCGGGCTGGCCGCTCAGTTGAAGCAGGCACGATAGATCATGGCCCAGCAGTTCCTGCGCGCTGCACGCTGTATCCAAGGGCTGGCCGATGAGCTGGGCGGCGGTGCCGTTCATCCAGGCGACGCGGCCATCGGCGGCCACGCCCATCAGCGCCTGCAGCGGCGTGTGCAGCAGGGCAGGCGTCACCTGAAAGCGCAGCACCAGATGCTCGTGCGACTGAGCCTGCAGCAAGGTGTTTTCGATGGTCGTGGCGTACATGCCGACCACGGGAGCGGCATCGAAACTGAAATGCTGCTGTTCCACCATCAGATTGAGCACCCCGGCCAGGCGGCCGTGCACGTCGCGTATGGGGGCTGCTGCGCAGCGGAAGGCGTGCAGCTCGTCGAAATAGTGCTCGCCGTTGGTGACGGTACAGGCCTGGCCGGTGGCGGCGACGATGCCCGGGGCGGTCGTGCCCATGGCCTGCTCGGACATGTTCAGGCCGACCCGCTCGTCACGGGGCCTCATGGATGCTGGGGAGACATGGAGCACGATGCCCTTGTCGTCCGTCAGCATCACGCGCGTGCCGGTGCCCGCCAGCGCCTGCTCCAGGGTCGGCAGCTCGTGCTGCAGTGCCTGCAGCAGGCCGCGGCAGCGCTCCTGCGTGGCATGCAGCCGACTGGGGCTGACCGGAGCCAGAGCCAGCCGCCGTCCATTGCAGTGCTGGCGCTGGCTGCGCAGCCAGGACTGGATGACCGCCTCGCTGACCAGGCCCGAGGGGCGTATGCCGGCCTCGAAGAACTGGCGGCGAGCCTGCAAGGCCCGCTCCGCCCCGGTGCTCGAGAAGCACTGCTGTAGCGCGTCCATCGCGCGTGGCTCATCAACGTTCATGTCATGCCCAGGCTGTCCGCAGGAGCGGTCAATGTGTTCCGCAATGGAACAGTTCTAGCCTGGGGAAATCCCGATCATGAAGAAAAACAGGCGATACACCATGCTTTGCGGCATAGCAATCACAACAGGAGACCTCGATGAAACGGCTGATCGACAACTCTCATGGACGGCCCGGTCGCATGGCCTGGATGCTGGCCGCCTGCCTGGGCAGCGCAGCGGCCCTCGCGCAAGCCGACCCTGCGGCGCAGGCCGCGGCCGCCGTGCAGCGAGTCGATGGCGCTTTCATCAGCGCCAATGCCGCGAAGACGCCCGACTGGCCCACCATCGGCGTGGACTACGCCGAGACCCGCTACAGCCGCCTCGATCAGATCAATGCCGCCAACGTCAAGGACCTGGGCCTGGCCTGGTCGTACAACCTCGAATCCACGCGCGGCGTGGAGGCCACGCCTGTCGTCGTGGACGGCATCATGTACGTCAGTGCCTCGTGGAGCTTGGTGCACGCCATCGACACTCGTACCGGCAACAGGATCTGGACCTATGACCCGCAGGTCGACCGCAGCACCGGCTTCAAGGGTTGCTGCGACGTCGTCAACCGCGGCGTGGCGCTGTGGAAGGGCAAGGTCTTTGTGGGTGCCTGGGACGGCCGCCTGATCGCGCTCGATGCCGCCACCGGCAAGGAGGTCTGGCAGAAAAATACCTTCGAGGGGCAAAAGGGGTCGCTGACCATCACGGGTGCGCCGCGCGTGTTCAAGGGCAAGGTCATCATCGGCAACGGCGGCGCCGAATATGGCGTGCGCGGCTACATCACGGCCTATGACGCCGAGACCGGCGAGCAGAAATGGCGCTGGTTCAGCGTGCCCGGCGATCCGTCCAAACCCTTTGAGGACGAATCCATGAAACGCGCCGCCAGGACCTGGGACCCCAGCGGCAAATGGTGGGAGGCCGGCGGCGGCGGCACCATGTGGGACAGCATGACCTTCGATGCCGAGCTCAACACCATGTACGTGGGCACGGGCAACGGCTCGCCCTGGTCGCACAAGGTGCGCAGCCCCAAGGGCGGCGACAACCTGTACCTGGCTTCCATCGTGGCCCTGGATCCCGACACCGGCAAATACAAGTGGCATTATCAGGAAACGCCGGGCGACAACTGGGACTACACCTCCACCCAGCCCATGATCTTGGCCGATATCAAGATCGCCGGCAAGCCGCGAAAGGTCATACTGCATGCGCCCAAGAACGGCTTCTTCTTCGTGCTCGACCGCACCAATGGAAAGTTCATCTCGGCCAAGAACTTCGTGCCCGTGAACTGGGCCAGCGGCTACGACAAGAACGGCAAGCCCATCGGCATTGCTGCGGCACGCGACGGCAGCAAGCCCCAGGATGCAGTGCCGGGCCCCTATGGCGCGCACAACTGGCACCCCATGTCCTTCAACCCCCAGACTGGCCTGGTGTATCTGCCTGCGCAGAACGTGCCCGTCAACCTGATGGACGACAAGAAATGGGAGTTCAACCAGGCCGGACCGGGCAAGCCCCAGTCGGGCACGGGCTGGAACACGGCCAAGTTCTTCAATGCCGAGCCGCCCAAGAGCAAGCCTTTTGGTCGCCTGCTGGCCTGGGACCCGGTTGCGCAAAAGGCCGCCTGGAGCGTGGAGCATGTCTCGCCCTGGAACGGCGGCACGCTGACCACGGCGGGCAATGTGGTGTTCCAGGGAACGGCCGATGGCCGCCTTGTGGCCTATCACGCGGCCAGCGGCGAAAAGCTGTGGGAAGCGCCCACGGGCACCGGCGTGGTGGCCGCGCCCAGCACCTATATGGTGGACGGCAAGCAGTATGTCTCGGTGGCCGTGGGCTGGGGCGGTGTCTACGGCCTGGCTGCGCGCGCCACCGAGCGCCAGGGGCCGGGCACGGTCTATACCTTCGTCGTGGGCGGCAAGGCCAGGATGCCGGAATTCGTGGCCCAGCGCACGGGCCAGTTGCTGCAGGGCGTGAAATACGACCCCGCCAAGGTCGAGGCCGGCACCATGCTGTACGTGGCCAACTGCGTGTTCTGTCATGGCGCGCGGCATGCCGGACTTCACGGGCAAGCTGTCGGGCGATGACGTGGAGTCCATCAAGGCCTTCATCCAGGGTACGGCGGACGCCATCCGGCCCAAGCCCTGAAGCTTGCACTTCACCACGCCGATGCGTCGGGCCGCCGGAGCGTCGGACCGCCGGTGCGCCCGAGCCACGCACCGGCGGGCCCAGATCGCAAACCTCTTCTTTTGACTCGATACCAAGGAAATAGCCTCATGCAAGACCATCTGCAGTTCTATATCGACGGCCAATGGGTGAATCCGGTCAGCCCGCGCAGCCTGGAGGTCATCAATCCCTCCAACGAGCAAGCCATTGCCCGCATCAGCATGGGCTCGGCCCCCGACGTGGACAAGGCCGTGGCCGCCGCGCGCCGCGCCTTCGAGAGCTACTCGCGCACCAGCCGCGAAGAGCGCCTGGCCCTGCTGGCCAAGGTGCTGGAGGTCTACCAGAGCCGCTACGGCGACTTTGTGCAGACCATCTCGCAGGAGATGGGGGCGCCGCTGTGGCTGTCCAAGGCGGCACAGGCCGCCATGGGCGTGGCCCATCTGAGCTCCACCATCGAGGTCCTCAAGAACTTCGCCTTCGAGCATGTGCAGGGCAGCACGGCCGTCATGCATGAGCCCGTGGGCGTGGTCGGCATGATCACGCCCTGGAACTGGCCCATCAACCAGATCATGTGCAAGGTCGCCCCGGCCCTGGCCGCGGGCTGCACCATGGTGCTCAAGCCCTCGGAGGTCGCTCCGCTCAATGCCCTGCTCGTGGCCGAGGTGTTGCACGAGGCCGGCGTGCCGGCAGGCGTCTTCGACCTCGTCAACGGCGACGGCCCCGGTGTGGGCGAGGCCATGTCCTCCCACCCCGGCATAGACATGATGACCTTCACGGGCTCCACGCGCGCGGGCATTGCCGTGGCCAAGGCCGCGGCCGACAGCGTCAAGCGTGTGGCCCAGGAACTGGGCGGCAAGTCTGCCAACATCGTGCTGGATGACGCCAACCTGCAGAAGGCCGTGACCCAGGGCGTGCAGGCGGTGCTGATGAATTCGGGCCAGAGCTGCAACGCACCCACGCGCATGTTTGTGCCGCGCGCCCTGCATGGGCAGGCCGTGGAGATCGCCCGTAGCGTCGCCGGCGCAGCGACCGTGGCCGATGCGCTGGCCGAGGGCATGCACATGGGCCCCGTGGTCAGCGAGGCGCAATGGGGCAAGATCCAGGCCCTGATCCGCAAGGGCATTGAAGAGGGGGCGACCCTGGTGGCGGGCGGCACAGGCCGCCCCGAAGGGCTGGCCCGGGGCTACTTTGTCAAACCCACGGTGTTTGCCGACGTGAGCAATGACATGAGCATTGCGCGCGAGGAAATCTTCGGTCCCGTGCTGGTGATGATTCCCTACGATGACGAGGAAGACGCCATCCGCATGGCCAACGACACGGTGTACGGCCTTTCGGGCTATGTGCAATCGGGCAGCCTGGAGCGTGCGCGCCGCGTGGCCGCGCGCCTGCGCACAGGCATGGTCCACCTCAACGGCGCGGGGCCTGACTTCAATGCGCCGTTCGGCGGCTACAAGCAGTCAGGCAATGGCCGTGAATGGGGCGAGCACGGTTTCCGCGATTTCCTCGAAACCAAGGCTGTCATGGGCTACGGCGCGGCCTGATCTATTCAAAATCAATAGCTGCTGGCGCCCATTTGATAGGCGTCAGCAGCTATTTTTACTGAATATTCTGCTGACGGCGACGCGCGCGTTCCAGCTGCTGTACGACCTGACGCGGATTCATGCCGTACATCTCGGCGAACTCCTGCTCCGAAGTCTGGCCGCTGAGCTGGAAGGAGCGCAGCAGCGCCTCGTCCTTGGCGGCGCGGGCATCGGCCTCGGCCAGGGCATCTACCACCAGGGCGTTGGTCTTTTCGTCACGGCCCTGCACGCGCTCGGCGTATTCCTCGCGCGTGAGACCGGAGGCTTCGTAGGCGACGACGATGCGGTTGCGCAGCTTGGGCGTCAGGTCTTCCTGCGTGCGCTGCTGGCGGCGGCGGAAGACTTCGATCAGCGCGTGGTGAACATGCTCGGGCAGAGTGGCTTCCACGGGCTGACCGCTCAGGTCATGGCGCTGCTGACCGCTGGCCATGGCCGCCAGATAGCGACCGGAGCGGGTGTGCTGCTGCAGCGCGCTCTTGAGTGCGTCCTTGTCCAGCTCCGGGTGGGCGGCCAGCAGGTCTTCAAAAATGCCGCGCTTGAAGGGCAGCAGCTGTTCGCCGAACAGGGCCGGGTGCCACTGTGCCAACTGCTCCAGCAAGGGGTGTTGCGGACGTGCGGCCTGCGGGGCGGCTTTGGCTGCGGGAGCCGGGTTCTGGCGGCCACGGCCGCCTCGGCGCGAGCGTGAGCCGGGCTGCGAGTCCTGCACGCTGTGCTGCGATGCCGCTTGCGAGGCTTTCTGCTCTTGTGATTCAGACACGATTTCAGTCATGGCAAAGCCCGTGGGCCTGGGAAAACAAAACCCCCAATCATGCCAGCATTGCAAACTGCAGTGGCATGCGGGGGTGTCAGCCGGTGGCCAGGGCCTGATCCAGCAGCTCCACCCAATGCATGACCGGGACCTCGGTACCGTTTTGCAGATGGACGATGCAGCCCATATTGGCCGAGAGAATCGCTGCGGGCTTTTCTGGGGCGAACGGCTCGTCCAGTGCGGCGATCTTGCGGTCGCGCAGCTGGTGCGAGATTTCAGGCTGCAGCACCGAGTAGGTACCTGCAGAGCCGCAGCACAGATGGGATTCGGTGCGCGCCACGCGCAGATCGAACCCCAGCTCGCGCAGGCCCGCTTCCACGCCGCCGCGCAGTTTCTGCCCATGCTGCAGCGTGCAGGGCGGGTGATAGGCCACGGGGGCCCGGGGCACCGTGATGCGGTCCTTGAGCTTGTCCACCAGCTCGGGCAGCATGTCGGGCAGCAGTTCGCTGAGGTCGCGGGTCAAGGCGCTGATGCGCGCGGCCTTGTCGGCGTATTGCGGCTCCAGCCGCAGCAGATGACCGTATTCCTTGACGGTGACGCCACAGCCCGAGGCGTTCATCACGATTGCCTCGACCTCGCCGCGCTCGACAAGCGGCCACCAGGCATCGATATTGGCGCGCATCTGGGCCTTGCCGCCGTCCTGGTCGTTGAGGTGGAACTTCACCGCGCCGCAGCAGCCGGCCTTGTCGGCAATCACGGTCTGCACGCCCACGGCGTCCAGCACCCGGGCCGTGGCGTAGTTGATGCGGGGCATCATGGCCGGCTGCACGCAGCCGGCCAGCAGCAGCACCTTGCGCGCATGTTCCCGTGAGGGCCAGGCTCCGGCCTCCTGGGCGGCCGGAATTTTTTCGCCCAGGGACTCCGGCAGCAGGCCTTTCACGGCGCGGCCCAGCTTCAGCGCGGGGGCGAATAGCGGGGAGTTCATGCCCTCCTTGAGCAGCCAGCGCTGCAGCTTCTCGCCCGCCGGGCGTTCGACCTGTTCATCGACGATCTTGCGACCGATATCGACCAGATGGCCGTACTGCACGCCGCTGGGGCAGGTGGATTCGCAGTTGCGGCAGGTCAGGCAGCGGTCCAGGTGCAGCTGTGTGGCCCGCGTGGGTGTTTGCCCTTCCAGCACCTGCTTGATCAGATAGATGCGGCCGCGCGGGCCGTCCAGCTCGTCGCCCAGGGTCTGGTAGGTGGGGCAGGTGGCGGTGCAAAAGCCGCAATGCACGCATTTGCGCAAAATGGCTTCGGCTTCCTGGCCTTCTGGCGTGGCACGGTATTCGGGCGCGAGATTGGTTTGCATGGGGTGCTGTCCTTGTTCTTACCAATGCGCCGAGAGACGGCCCACATTGAGAATGCCGGCGGGGTCGAATGCCTGCTTGAGCCGGGCATGCAGCTGTGCCGATGTGCGGCCGGCCGGGCTGGCCTGCGCATGAACATCAAGATCGCTGTTGGCGCTTGTCTGATTGGCGTCCTCGGCTCTGAAAAGAGAAGCGGACCCGCCGGCTGCCTGCGCGAGTTGCTGCAAGGCTGCGGCGGCCGAACGCGGGGCCTGCACCCAGCGCTGAGCTCCATGCCAGTCGATGAACGGGCCTGCTGCACCTTGCGGCAGCTGCAGCGGCGCCGTGGTCGCAGGAACGGACAGACGCCACAGACAATGATCGGCAGCGCGCTGCTGGAACCAGGGCAGGTTCAGATCGCGGCTGGCGCTCCAGTCGGCGGCAACGGCGTCGCTGTCCAGCCGCTCGCCACCCAGGCGCAGTGTGGCGGCCTGAACGGCGGCGCGGGCGCCGCGCAGTCGCAGATACAGCGTGCCCTTTCCGTCTTCTTCCAGCCAGTTGCTGGCATTGAGCGGCAGAGGCTGGCCGCCCCAGTGATTGAGCCAGTCCAGAGCCTGCTCCTGGCTGCAGGCGTCAAAGCGCAGCGTGGCCTCGGCCGGAGCCACGGGCAGGACCTTGAGGCTGATCTCGGTGATCAGGCCCAGCGTGCCCCAGCTGCCCGTCATCAGGCGCGAGACGTCATAGCCGGCCACATTCTTCATGACCTGGCCGCCGTAGCGCAGCAGCTCGCCCTGGCCGTTGATCATCTCCAGGCCCAGCACGAAGTCGCGTACTGCGCCAACGCTGGCACGCGACGGGCCCGACAGGCCTGCGGCGACCATGCCGCCCACGGTGCTGGCGGCGCCGAAGTGCGGCGGCTCGAAAGCCAGGCACTGGCCCTGGCTGGCCAATGTTGCCTCCAGCTCGGCCAGCGGCGTGCCGGCGCGCACGGTGACCACCAGCTCGCTGGGCTCGTAGCTGACGATGCCGCTGAGCGCGCGCGTGGACAGCGGCTCGCCCTGCAGACGCAGGCCGTAGAAGTCCTTGCTGCCGCCGCCGCAGATGCGCAGCGGGGTCTTGTCACTGGCAGCGGCGCGAATGCGCTCGCCGAGCTGATTGATTTGGCTGGTGGCTGAATCCATGGCCTGCATGGTAGCCGGGGCGCCCCCGGGGCAGGAAGGCCTGGTCTTTGATTTTTTTGAAAAGCAGGCGTGAATAAAAAAGCCCCGCAGTTCGCACTGCGGGGCAACGTAATGAAACTGAACTTGCGAAGAGCCTGCCGCTTAACGGGTGTAGGCCACCTCACCGTGAGAAGTGATGTCCAGGCCCTGGCGCTCGGACTCTTCCGAGACACGCAGACCCACGGTCAGATCGGCAATCTTGTAGGCCAAGAAGGAGACCACGCCGGACCAGACGATGGTCACCAGCACGCTCTCGACCTGCACCCACAGCTGATGCGCCATGTTGTAGCCTTCGGGCTCGATACCGCCCAGGCCCTTGGCGCAGAACACGCCGGTCAGGATGGCACCCAGGATACCGCCGACACCGTGGACGCCGAACACGTCGCAGACGTCGTCAACCTTGAGCAGGCGCTTGAGGCCGGACACGCCCCAGAAGCACAGAGGGCCGGCGATGATACCCATGACGATGGAGCCCATGGGGCCGACAAAGCCGGCGGCGGGGGTGATGGTCACCAGACCGGCCACGGCACCCGAGGCAGCACCCAGCATGGAGGCCTTGCCGCGCAGCAGCGCTTCGGCCACGATCCAGGAGATGGCGGCAGCGCCGGTCGCGAGGATGGTGTTGATGAAGGCCAGGCCAGCAACGCCATTGGCGGCACCGGCAGAGCCGGCGTTGAAGCCGAACCAGCCCACCCACAGCAGCGAAGCGCCCACCATGGTCAGCGTCAGGCTGTGCGGAGGCAGGGCTTCCTTGCCGAAGCCGATGCGCTTGCCCAGCATGTAGGCACCCACCAGACCGGCCACGGCGGCGTTGATGTGCACCACGGTGCCGCCCGCGAAGTCCAGCGCGCCATCGGCACCCAGCAGACCGCCGCCCCACACCATGTGGGCCATGGGGATGTAGCTGAAGGTGAACCACAGCACGGAGAACACGATCACGGCCGCGAACTTGATGCGCTCGGCAAACGCTCCCACGATCAGCGCCACGGTGATGGCGGCGAAGGTGGACTGGAAGGCCACGAACACATATTCGGGGATGGTCTTGAGCATGGACGACAGCGTGTCAGGCGTGATGCCCATGAGGAACAGCTTGTCGAAGCCTGCGAAGAACTTGCCCTCGCCGCCAAAGGCCAGCGAGTAGCCGTAGATGGCCCACAGCACGGTGATCAGCGAAAAGATCACGAAGACCTGGGCCAGCACGGACAGCATGTTCTTGCTGCGCACCAGGCCGCCGTAGAACAGCGCCAGGCCGGGGATGACCATCAGGATCACCAGCATGGTCGAGGTCAGCATCCAGGCGGTGTCGCCGGCGCTCAGGGTGGGAACGGCCTCGGCCGCTGCTTCGGCCACAGGCGCTGCGGCGGCGGCAGCCGTTGCAGCTTCCTGGGCAAAGCCGGTGGCGCCGGCAGCCAGCAGGCCCAGTCCCAGGCCTGCGCTCAATAGTTTCTTGATCATGGCAATCTTTCTCAAAACGGTTCCAGAGAGACTGGGCCTTTACAGGGCCGCGTCGCCGGTTTCTCCTGTACGGATACGGATCGACTGCTCCAGCGCCTGCACAAAAATCTTGCCGTCGCCGATCTTGCCGGTACGGGCTGCGCCCTCGATGGCGTCGATGGCGGCATCGACCAGATCGTCGGCAATCGCGGCCTCGATCTTCAGCTTGGGCAGAAAGTCCACCACATACTCGGCACCGCGGTACAGCTCGGTGTGGCCCTTCTGACGGCCAAAGCCCTTGACTTCGGTCACGGTGATGCCTTGAACACCGATTTGGGAAAGAGCTTCACGCACTTCGTCGAGCTTGAAGGGTTTGATGATGGCGATCACCATTTTCATGACGGGCTCCTGAAAAATTAAAAAGTCTTGGAGAGCGTCAGAATCAGACGCGCCTTGTTCACATCGCCGAAGTAGGCCTTCTTGTTGGCGCCGGTCACCGCCGCCGCGGCAGAGAAGCCGTCGCCCAGGTCATAGGCACCACCGACGCTGTAGTCCACATAGTTGGGAACGCCCAGGTCCTTGATGTCGCTGGAGAAATGGGTGTAACCAACTGATGCTTTCAGTGTCACCTTGGGCATCACTTCCTGGCTGTAGGAGAACTGCAGATAACCGGTATTGCGGCCCTTGAGACCCGAGCCTGCCTTGGCGCCGGCCCAGCCGAAGTAGTCCTTGGACACCGTGTGCGAGTACTTGGCCGTGAACGGGCCGTAGGTGCCGGAGCCATAGATCTCGGTGGTGTTGCCGTTGGCGTTGCCCGAGTACACATAGGTCAGCATGCCCACGTCCCAGTCCACATCGGCAGCCTTGAACTTGTAGCCGCCGTAGAAGTCGGTTTCCAGCGAGTTGCCGGGCAGCCAGTCCACGGAGGAGTTCCAGTTGCCGACGTAGAAGCCGCTGTCGCCGAACGTGTAGTCAAAACCGCCTTGCAGCGCGGGCTTGACGGCCCTGGTGCGGCTGGCGTCCTGATCCTGACCACGGAACTTGTAGTTGGTGGTCAGGGCAACGTTGGCGGAGAGCTGGGCATGGGCCCACATGGGGGCGACAACGGCGCAGGCCAGGGCGGCAGTCTTGGCGAAAGTCTTGAAACGGCTTGCAGCGGGACTAGGCATTCAGGGTTCCTCCGGTTTGAAAATTTCGTGGCAAAAATCTCGGATGAACTCTCAAAGCACAGACCGTGCCAGTCTCTGCGGCGGCTGCGGCACGGTTCGCTGCCCAAGGCCCTAGAACAGGCAGCGGGCCATAGCTGCCCGGTACAAAAAGCTACGAGTTTTCACAATCACTGAGCGCAACTTTCGCCACCCGGTTGGCGGCCTGAACCGAATGCACCAGGATGGTGCGTTTTTGCAATGCACCGCCATGGCCCGGTTTTTATCCGGTTTTTTGCACCAAACAGGTGATTTGAAAGTGAGTGCGTGCTCTCTGTTTGGGCACGAACGCAAAAAAGCCCATCGCCTGGGCGATGGGCTTGCAGGCAGCGCTCAGCTCAGAAGCTGGCCTGGGGCAGGTCTGCCTTGGTGAACACCAGCGAGACCTTGGCTTCCTCGGGAATCGGCGGCAGCTCCTGATTCCAGTGCTCCCAGGCGCTGCGCAGCTCGGCCAGACGCAGGGGCTCACGATCACGCAGATTGGCGCGCTCGCGCGGGTCGCTGGCGATGTTGAACAGGTATTCGATGCCCTCGATCTGCAGATATTTCCAGTCGCCCCGGATCAAGGCCTTTTGCTCGCGGTGCTTCATGCGCCAGGCCAGGTCGCGCTCGGGCATCCAGCTTTGATCCTGCATCAGGGGCAGCAGGCTGATGCCGTCCAGCGGATAGTCGGCATGCGCGTCCACGCCCGCTGCGGCCAGGAAGGTGGCCGACCAGTCCATGGTTAGGCTGGGCGTGTCGCAGACGGCGCCGGCCGTCATGCGCGCCGGCCAGCGGGCCAGCAAAGGCACGCGGATGCCGCCTTCGAGCAGGTCCATCTTCTGGCCCACGAAAGGCCAGGTATTGGAGAAGCGCTCGCCGCCGTTGTCGCTGGTGAAGACGATGAGCGTGTTCTCGCTCAGGCCTTTTTCCTCCAGCGCATCCAGCAGCCAGCCTATGCCTTCGTCCATGTGATGGATCATGCGCTGGTAGGTGTCGATGGAGCCGCCGTCGATATGCTTGCCCATGCCTTGCAGGCGCTCGGATTCGGCGCGGTCCTCGCGCGTCAGCCAGGGCCAGTGCGGGGCGCTGTAGTGCAGCGAGAGGTAGAAGGGCTGCTCGGCGCTCTGGCGCTTGACGAAGTCCACCGCGCGGCGGCTCAGCAGGTCGGTCAGGTAGCCGTCTTCGGTGTGCGGCTCCTCGTTGATCCAGAAGTCGGGGCGCCCGCGCGGGTCGCAGTGGGCGAAGTAGTCGGCGCCGCCGGCATGAAAGCCGTAGAACTCCTCGTAGCCCGACAGGCGCGGGCCGAAATGCGGCGGGTAGCCCAGATGCCATTTGCCGACCAGGGCCGTGGCGTAGCCGGCATCGCGCAGCAGCGAGGCCACCGTGGGGTGATCGGGCGGCAGACCCAGCACCTTGTCGCCATGCACGCTGGCGATGGGTTCCTCGGCCGCACCGCGCAGGCGGTACTGCCAGCGGCCCGTGGCCAGCGCAAAGCGCGTGGGCGAGCACACCGAGGAGTTGGAGTAGCCGCGTGTGAAGCGCAGGCCCTGGGCGGCCATGGCGTCCAGGCGCGGCGAGACGTCAGTGGCGTTGTTGTGCGCATCGCGCGCACCGGTGCAGCCCAGGTCGGCATAGCCGAGGTCATCGGCCAGGATGAAGATCAGATTGGGGCGGGAGTCGGTCATGAGATAGCGGAGAACATTCAAAAACAGGAGCTTCTATCGATTGTTATGCAAGGATTTTGGATAGATTTGATGCTGAAAATGTTTGGTAACAAGCGATAGCTGCTCCTCAAATATCAGGGCTTGAAGCCCGAGCGCTGAACCACCGGCGCCCATTGCGCGCGGTAGGCCTTGAGCATTTTTTCCGTGTCCTGCGCGCTGCTGACCACGGGCACCAGGTTGGAGGCGGCGAACTTCTGCTGCGTGTCGGCTTCCTTCATCACCTCCTGCACCAGTTGGGACAGGCGTTGCACCGTGGCCGGCGCCATGCTTTGCGGCGCGAACAAGGTGTTCCAGCCCGTGCCGACCAGGTTCACGCCCAGCTCCTTGAGCGTAGGAATGCCGGGTGCCATGGTGCTGCGGCGCTCGCCCGAGGTGGCCAGCACGCGCAGCTTGCCCGCTTCGTGCTGGGCGATCTGGGTGTCTAGAGTGTCCACGGCGATGGGGATCTGCCCGCCCATCAGGTCGGTGAGCAGCGGGCCCGAGCCCTTGTAGCCCACGACCTCGACGGGCACCTTGGCGGCCTCGCCCAGCATCAGCGCGAAAAAGTGCGGCAGGCTGCCCGTGGCCGGCACGCCGAAATTGGCCTGCTGCGGATTGGCCTTGAGCCAGGCCAGCAGATGCGGCAGCTCCTTCACGGGCACGGCGCTGGCGACGGCCAGGCCGAACTCGTAGCGGTTGACCTCGCTGATGGGGCGGAAGTCCTTTTCCGGCTCGTAGCCCGAGTCCGGAAACACCAGCGGCGCGACCACCATCACGGCGGGATTGGCCAGCAGCACGGCGGGCTGGGAGGCGGGCGCGTTCTTCACGTACTGGGCCGACAGGCGGCCGCCTGCGCCGGGCTTGTTTTCCACGATCACCGGGCTGCCGAGGCGGGCCTGTAGCCGGTCGGCCACGATGCGTGCCACGCGGTCGGTGGCGCCGCCGGGCGGATAACCGACCACCATGCGCAGCGGTGTCTTGTTGGGAAACAGGGCATGGCTCTCCTGGGCCTGCAGCGCGCCGCCGCCCAGCAAGCCTGCGCTCAGGCAGAGCCCCGCGGCGAGCTTGCCGAAGATTCTTCTTTGCATCGTCATGTCTCTCCTGGTCTGTGGTCCGCGCCGGTACCGGCTCGCGAATTCACACCATTAATGATTGGAAACCGGGCAGTGTAGGTGGGTTCCGGCACCGGCCTGAACCGCTCAAATGGCCGGCGCCCGGGCTTGGGGCATCAATCGGGTTTCAGGTTGATCTTGCGGGTCAGCGCTTCCCATTTGTCGGAGATCTCGCGCACCCTGGCCTGCGCCTGCTCGGGGCTGCTGCCCACCATCTCGATATCCACGGGCTTCACCCGCTCCTGCTGCTGCGGCGAGCGGATGGCGGCATCCATGGCTGCGAGAAAGCGCTTCTGGATCTCGGCAGGAACGCCCTTGGGAGCCGCCAGCAGCAGCCAGTAAGTGCCGTCGAAATCGGGGTAGCCGGACTCGGCAATCGTGGGCAATGTCGGCAGCAGCGGCGAGCGCGTGCGCCCCGAGGTGGCCAGGGCGGTGACGCGACCGCTCTGTATCTGTGGCAGCACCGTGGGTGCCGCCAGGAAGCCGCAGTTCACCTGGCCGCCCATGAGGTCCTGCATGGCAGGTGCCGGCCCCTTGTAGGGCACATGCACCATTTTCACGCCGGTGCTGGACAGCAGCGACTCCATGACCAGATGACCGGGCGAGCCCGCGCCGCCGGTGGCATAGGTCAACTCGCGCGACTTGGCGGCCTCCAGCATGTCCTTGACGGACTTGAAGCCGAGGCCGGGGTTGCAGATCAGGGTCTGCGAGAACCTGGCGGCGGCGTTGAGCACCACGATGGCATCGCTGGAATAGCCGATGTTCTTGTAGATATGCTTGTTGACGGTGAGCACCGGGTCCATGGCCCACAGCCAGGTGTAGCCGTCGGCCGGGGCGCGGGCGACCTCGGCCGCACCGATATTGCCATTGGCACCGGCCCGGTTTTCCACGATCACGGCTTGACCTAGCGCCTTTTGCACGGCCGCCGCCAGCGGGCGCACGGCGATGTCGGAAGGGCCGGCGGGCGGCGTGGGAACGATGATGCGTATGGGCTTGGCGGGCCAGTTGTCGGCAGCATGGGATGCCGTCAGAAGCGCGGCGGCCGCCAGCCCGGCCAGAGTGCGGCGGGCGATACGGGTGCAAGGCATGGTGTCTCCTGTCGTTTTCTTTGGAGCCACTGTAAGCAGTGACTCGATAATGGATCTAATCCATCATTCCTAGAGAAAACCCACAAAGACCCATGACCAAGGCGCAGCGCCACCCCTGGCGGCAGCCGTCCGAGCTGGACGATCTGTTCCTCTACCATCTGGCCCGCCTGATGAGCTCGGCCGGGACCATGGTGGTGCGCCTGTGCGAGGGCGGCTTCGGCATCACCCGGCGCGAGTGGCGCATGATCGGGCTGCTGGCCACCAAGGGTGCCATGCAGCCCTCCAGGCTCGCGGAGCTGGCGCAGCTTGATCGCACGCGCACCTCGCGCACCATCTCCACGCTGATTGCCAAGGGGCTGCTGCACAAGCAGGGCATGGCCGGCGACGGGCGCCAGGCCATGGTGCAGCTGACGGACGCCGGGCTGGCGCTGCACACCCAGCTGTTTCCGCAGATACAGGCGATCAACCAGGAGCTGCTCGGCGACGTCAGCGATGCCGAGCTTGAGGTGCTGTCGCAGGTGTTCGAGCGTGTGCGCACCCGGGCGGCGCTCATGCAGGAGCAGGGCAGCTTTCCCAAGGCCGAGCGCCGCCGTGGCCGGGCTGCGGGCAGGCAGCCTGCCCGTGACGACGACGCTGCCGGCTGACGGCCTGTGCACACCCCTATTGCCTGTTTGAGCCGCTGGCGCATACGCTAGGCCCTACAGTTCGGCTTGAAGGGGAGGGGCGTGATGGGTCTGGCACTGGTTCAAAGTCGTGCCCTGCTGGGCTTGCAGGCACCGGCTGTCACGGTGGAGGTCCATCTGGCCAACGGACTGCCTTCGTTCACCCTGGTGGGTCTGGCGGATGTGGAGGTCAAGGAGGCCCGCGAGCGCGTGCGCGCAGCCATCGTCAATGCGGGGCTGGAGTTCCCGAACAACAAGCGCATCACGGTCAACCTGGCTCCGGCAGACCTGCCCAAGGACTCAGGCCGCTTTGACCTGCCGATAGCGCTGGGCATTCTGGCGGCCAGCGGGCAGATCGATGCGCAGCGGCTCGCCGATTATGAGTTTGCAGGAGAGCTGTCGCTGACCGGTGCCCTGCGCCCGGTACGCGGCGCCCTGGCTACTGCGCTGGCCCTGCAGCGTCAGCAACAGCGTGTGCGGCTGGTGCTGCCGCCAGACAGTGCGCTGGAGGCCGCCTTTGTGCCGGCCATCGAAGTCTTCGGCGCCGCGCATCTGCTGGATGTGGTCAGGCAGCTCATCGCGCATGACGCCACCCTGTCGGAGCAGGGCGATGGCGTGGAGGGCTGGCAGCGGGTGCACTCCAGACCTGCCGAAGCCTCTTTGCCGTCGCTGGATCTGCGCGAGGTGCGCGGCCAGATGCAGGCCAAGCGCGCGCTTGAAATTGCAGCTGCCGGCGCACATGGTGTGCTGATGATCGGCCCTCCGGGCTCGGGGAAATCCATGCTGGCCCAGCGCTTTGCGGGTTTGCTGCCGGGCATGACCGATGAAGAGGCGCTCGAAGCCGCCGCCATTGCCAGCCTCAGCGGTCGTTTCACGCCGCAGCTGTGGCGCCAGCGGCCATTTGCCGCTCCTCATCACACGGCCAGCTCCATCGCGCTGGTTGGCGGCGGCTGTGAATTACAGCAATTGAATTAACTACACACTGAAATGCTTAACCAGCGAGCTAGCTAAAGGCCGTTACTCAGTGGAAATTAACTCGTAAAACTCACAAAAAAGTTGAACAAGTCGAGCGAGCTGTGTATTCCTGTTGAATTCACCGCCTGTCCCAGTTAAAGCATTCCAGTTTGCTGACCGTGACTGACTGTGTTCGGCCATGTCCAGTCTTCGATGATCTGCCAGAGAGCCGTCCATTAGCAGTCGTAGATGCAACACACTAACTACCGCTTAGGCGGCAGGAGTGTTGCAATCTTGTGTGTAGCTGTACGGCGCAAGCGTCTCCGATCTCCACGTCCGTCAAGCCTTTGCTATCACAGTCATCCGGGAAGAATCTGAAGGCGCTCATTTAGGCCGGCAAGGATTCCGCAATGTTGAGCGGTTCGCTCCTCACCACAGCGTTTGCGTAAATCTTGGAGTTGATTTTGTAGAAGATGCAGCTCCTTAATTCGTTCATCGACTTGGCTGATATGCGAATCCAATAAGGCGTTCACATCTCCGCAAGCTGCACCGGGGTCGTCTCGAAACCGAAGTAGTACACGCACCTCGTCGAGAGACATGTCTAGGCTGCGGCAATGGCGAATCATTTGAAGTCGCTCCAGATGCGAAGATTCGTAGATCCGAAAGTTCCCTTGGGTCCGAGCAGGTGCAGGCAACAATCCTTCGCGCTCATAAAAGCGAATGGTTTCTACCGGCGTGGACGAGGAAACGGAAAGCTCGCCAATTTTCATCGAGTGCTCGCAAAGTGAATGCTTGGAAATTTTAAGGTTTTTGGGCTTGACTCTGTAGTAGGTGCAGGTTTTCTAATGATGTCATGAGTACCACTCCTACATGCCTAACACCTTCGACAACCGCTTCACACGAGCCTGCTACCTGCTCGGGCGGTTGCTCATCAAGTTGTATCGACGACCAGTCAATCGAGCAGTCCAGCGTTCCAGAGGCAAAGGCAGTGCCATTTCTGAGTTTGCGCATCCCCTCCATGGATTGCCCCAACGAAGAACGCCCAATTCGGAACGCCGTAGAGCGAATCGCTGGTGTCACCGGGATGCGCTTTGATTTGGCTCAGCGCACCCTGTCTGTGGATGCCTCTAGCGCTTCTTGGCCGGTGGTAATTGAGGCGATCAGAGGGTTGGGCTTTCAGGTCGAGCCCTTAGCCCCGCTGTCCAAACAAGATGCCTGCAAAACGGATATCTCAACTGGAAGCACACACTGTGGAGATTCCACTTGCAGTAGCGCTGCATGTGAAGTGACGTCTCCCATTGCTGCGCAGCCGAATGCTGATGTGAGTCCGAAGGAATTGCGACTGCACATTCCATCAATGGACTGCCCTAACGAGGAGCGACCTATTCGAGCCGCAGTGGAGCAGGTTGTCGGCGTGTCGGGAATGCGTTTCGATTTGGCACAGCGCAAGCTGTTCGTAGATGCCACCCAGACATCCTGGCCTTCGGTGATCGAAGCGATCAATCGACTAGGGTTTGAAGCTCAGCCAGAAACACCGAATTCTCAGTTGCAAGCTGACTTAGTTGCACGCGTATCCAATAGCTCGTGTGGCGGCACAAGCTGCGGAGGCTCGGGATGTGAAACACCCCTTACGCTCCCGGTCTCAACCGCAAAGGTTGATGCAATCGAAGGCGGATTACTTCTGAGAGTACCCGCGATGGACTGCCCTACAGAAGAAGGGCAGATCCGTCGTGCACTCGAAGGCATTTCGGGAGTGCGGAGACTGCAGTTCAATCTACCAGCACGCATGTTGTCCGTAGACGCCCCTGAATCGGCCAAAGACTCGATCATCCAAGAGCTGTTGAACGCTGGATTCAAGTCTGAAGTGCTTAGTGCTCCCTTGTCGGCAGAGCAAACGGCTCAAGCTCAACGCACTGAATTGAATCGCCTGATCGCAGCATTGGTAGTTGCAATACTCGCAGAAGGCGTCCACTTTTTTGCGCCGGACAGCCTGCCGTGGAAGGGGCTTGGTATGGGCGTGGCGGCGATTGCCATTGCACTATCTGGACTTTCTGTTTTCAAGAAAGGGCTTGGTGCGCTATTGCGGTGGCAGTTAAATATCAATGCGCTGATGAGCGTCGCAGTGATTGGCGCATTTCTCATCGGACAGTGGCCCGAGGCCGCGATGGTCATGGCGCTGTATTCGTTGGCCGAACTGATTGAGGCTCGGTCAGTAGATCGAGCGCGCAACGCCATCGCCGGCTTGCTGGCATTGTCGCCGTCACAGGCGGAGATTCAGCAGCCGGATGGCTCTTGGAGCGCCTTGGACGCGAAACTGGTGCCAGTTGGATCATTGGCGCGCGTAAAACCAGGTGAACGGTTTGCTTTGGATGGACTTGTCATTGCAGGCAACAGTGCGGTAGATCAATCTCCTGTCACAGGGGAAAGCGTTCCCGTGGACAAAAGTCCAGGCGATGATGTCTATGCTGGCACTATCAACCAAAGTGGCTCGCTGGAATTTCGTATCACTAGACCGGCAAGCGACACTGTGTTGGCGCGGATCATTCATGCGGTCGAAGAGGCACAGAGCCAACGCGCCCCAACACAACGGTTCGTGGATAAGTTTGCTGCAGTCTACACGCCAGCAGTCTTCGTAATGGCTCTAGCGGTCGCTGTTGGAACGCCCTTGTTTTTGGGGTGGGAGTGGATGACAGCAATCTACAAGGCACTGGTCCTTCTGGTAATCGCCTGCCCATGCGCCTTGGTCATTTCCACCCCAGTAACTGTTGTCAGTGGACTCGCCGCAGCTGCTCGTCGAGGCATC
Source organism: Comamonas sp. F1-6 (assembly GCF_039581415.1). NCBI lineage: Bacteria > Pseudomonadati > Pseudomonadota > Betaproteobacteria > Burkholderiales > Comamonadaceae > Comamonas > Comamonas sp. F1-6. The sequence goes on along the minus strand of NZ_JBCPWN010000005.1, from coordinate 84,310 downwards.
CTCATCAAGGGAGGAGCGTACTTGGAACAGGCTCGTCAGCTGTCTATGCTCGGACTAGATAAGACGGGAACTCTTACAGAGGGGCGTCCCAAGCTTGTGTTTAGCAAAGTGCTATCCACTGTCAGCAGCGAATCCGATGTTCTGAGCTGGGCTAGGAGCCTAGCGGAGCGCTCTGACCATCCCGTGTCTAAGGCCGTTGTTAACGGTTTGGCAAATGATGCGATAGAGGTTCAGAACTTCGGTGCGGAACTGGGCAAAGGAGTTCACGGGAGCATTGGTGGCGTGAATTACGTGCTGGGCAATCATCGCTGGATTCACGAACGCGGTCAGTGTTCATCTGAACTTGAAGCGGCCCTGCGAGAACAAGAGTTGCAAGGTCGTACACTTTCGTTGTTTGCCAATGACAGTGAAGTACTCGCAGTATTTGCGGTTGCTGATACCACCAAGGAATCCAGTCGGCAAGCCATTGCTGAATTGAAGGCCTTGGGTGTACAGACGGTCATGCTGACCGGCGATAACGAAGCCACAGCAGCAGCGATTGGACGAGAGGTTGGTATCAATGAAGTGCGTGCCAATCTGTTGCCGCAGGACAAACAGTCCTGGGTCGCGCAGATGGCTGAAGGTCACGTCGTCGGTATGGTTGGCGATGGCGTGAACGACAGTCCTTCGCTCGCGGCTGCCTCGATTGGATTTTCCATGGGGGCCGCTGGTACAGATACGGCTAAGGAAGCTGCCGATGTTCTGATCATGAACGACGATCTGCGCAAGGTGGCTGAAACCATTCGTCTTTCCAAACGAACCCATGCAATCCTTTGGCAAAACATCACCATTGCCCTTGGTATCAAAGCCGTATTCTTTGTTTCTGCAGTCTTTGGCAACGCCTCGATGTGGATGGCTGTCTTTGCAGATATGGGGGCTAGCTTGTTGGTGGTTTTCAATGGCCTTCGCCTTCTTAAAGCCTCCCGCGTTTAACTCGCGTTGTTCAACGCAATTTTTCGGCCCGCAAGACGGGCCTGCTTTTCGCTCAGGAACAAAAATGAGTCGTACTTACGTGGCATACCCAGCCACCTCTCACGTTGCACGAAAGGTTCTTGCAACTTGCCTATTGCTTCTCGCAGTGAGCTGGGCTGCAGTTGCCAGTGCTTCTGAAGCTGACGTGCGTCGTGTGTGGCAGATACTTGACTATCTCGCGGTGGACTATGGCGGTGCTGTGCAGGATGGAAAGGTGATCGCACCATCTGAGTATGACGAAATGCAGGAGTTTGCACAGACAGCTCGCAACAAGATCAGTTCTCTGGAGGAAAAGCCGGAGCGCCAGACGCTACTGAAAGAGAGCGAAGCTCTACAGGCTGCAATTGCGACCAAGTCAGATCCTGCTACTGTGGGGAGCCTGGCAAAGGGCCTGGCCAATCACTTGATTGCCGTATATCCAGTCCCACTGGCCCCGACCTCAGTTCCGAATCTCCAATTGGGTGCTTCCGTGTATGCGGCCAACTGTGCGGCTTGTCATGGTGTATCAGGAAATGGGGACGGAGTTTTAGCCAAGCAGCTTGACCCCAAACCCATTGCGTTCACGGACCATGACCGTGCCCGTCAGCGCAGTGTTTTCGCGCTCTACCAGGCGGTGAGTCAGGGAATCGCAGGTACAGCAATGCCCGCATTTGCACAGCTTTCAGAGGAGGACCGTTGGTCTGTGGCTATGTTCCTAGGAACTTTCGCTCATGATGATCACCAACGCCAACAAGGGCAGCTACTTTGGAAGGAGTCAGAGAAGATCCGGACTGAGGTCGCAGGCATGGATCATTTTGTTCGTCTAACTGAGGCAGAGTTGGCGGACTCTCTGGGAGAGGACCAGGCCAAGGCCACTGTAGCTTTTCTTCAGGCTCATCCGGACTCGCTTTCTGCTCCGCGTGCAAAGAGCCTGACGCTTGCCCGTGAACGACTGAATCAGAGTGTTGCTGCCTTCAAGGACGGCAAACCAAAGGAGGCAGCCGAGTTTGCTTTGTCTTCCTATTTAGATGGAGTCGAGCCCTTCGAACAAGCTCTGGCAACAAGAGACGGAACACTGAAGACCCGCATTGAAGTGGCCATGGGTCAGTATCGCTCGTTGATTGCCTCGAAGGCTTCGGCTCAAGAGATTGAAACGGCAGCTATCGGTATTCAGGATCTATTTAATGCGGCGGATCAGGTTCTCACTGAATCTAGCACTGACGCGACCGCGGCATTCTTCGGCAGCTTGACTATCCTACTTCGTGAGGGCCTCGAAGCGCTTTTAGTCGTTGTCGCAATGATCGCCTTTCTGCGCCAGGCAAAGCGCCCTGATGTTCTGCCTTATGTACACGCTGGCTGGCTCGGAGCATTGGCTGCAGGTGGTGTCACCTGGGCTATTGCGACGTATGCAGTTTCGATCAGCGGTGCCAATCGTGAGGTCACCGAAGGGCTTTCCAGCCTGTTTGCAGCGGCAGTGCTTTTGAGTGTGGGTATCTGGATGCACCAAAAGAGCGTCGCTGGTCAGTGGCAGGCGTATCTGCGAGAGCGCATGTCTGCTGCACTGAATCGCCGTTCGGCCTTCTTTATGTTTGGTCTGGCATTCGTCGCCGTGTACCGTGAAGTATTCGAGACCATCTTGTTCTTCGCCGCAATGTGGGGCCAAGGAAATGATGGAGCAATCCTTGCAGGCCTTGGGGTGGGCGTGCTGTGTCTTGCGCTGATAACGGTTCTGCTGCTGCGATACAGCGCCAAGCTGCCAATCGGTAAATTCTTCTCTATAAGTTCTTGGCTGGTCGCAGTTTTGGCGGTGGTGTTAACCGGGAAGGGAATTGCCGCGTTGCAGGAAGCAGGATGGATTGCTCCCAGTGCTTTGCCAGCACCTCGTTTGGAAGTGTTAGGCATTTTCCCTTCAGTGATCGGGCTTGTCGCGCAGGGCCTGGTTCTTCTGTTCGTGCTGGCCTTCTTTTTCCGAAATGCTCAACGGAAGCCGGAAAATATAGAGCAATGACGGATGGCAGACCTGATGCACAGCTATCAGGGCTTGCGGTTTAAACGAGGCTTTTCAACAAAGGGACTGCCATGTAAATGGCAGTCCCTTTTTCTATCAATGGTTCGGTTTCAGTTCCGTGACCATAGCCTTGCCATTGATCGCCTCTGCTTGGAACTTCACTTTATCGCCAACCTTTATGCCGTCGAGCATCTTCTTATCGGATACCTCGAAGCCCATGGTCATGGCCGGCATAGCCAGGTTCGGAATATCTCCGTGACGCAAGACGATGAGATTCTTTTGAGCGTCGATTTTGCGAACCTCGCCATCAACGAGGGGCATGCTGGCCGAAGTCGATCCGGCTGCAGGCTTAATCGGCATTTTCATGTCCTGCGCATGAGTTGTTGTGAACGCTGCTAACGCGACGGCTGCGGCAAGGATGTGGGCTGTTTTCATGGTTCTATCTTCCAAGGTGTAATGGTTAGGAGGCCTTGATTGCAGATGCTTCAAGGTTTGAGGGGGGGGCGCTCTGCGGTTGGACGCTTGCGATGGATCAAGTACCAGGCAGCAGGGATGACCAGCATGCTTAGGAGCGGGGCCGTGACCATGCCGCCGACCATCGGAGCAGCGATGCGGGTCATGACTTCTGAGCCCGTGCCGTGTCCGACCAGAATGGGAAGCAGACCCGCCATGACTACAGCCACGGTCATGGCCTTTGGCCGCACGCGCATGACGGCTCCCTCTCGAATGGCAGCCAGCAACGTTTCTTCATTGTCCGGCTCGCCTGAGGCTAGATGCTGTCTCCAGGCGTTCTGCAGGTAGACCAGCATCACGACGCCAAACTCGGCGGCAACGCCGGCTAGGGCAATGAACCCCACGGCAGAGGCCACCGACACCGCGTGACCGAGCGCCCAGATGAACCAGAACCCACCGACCAGCGAGAATGGAACCGCTGCCATGACCAATGCGGCATCGCCTGCACTGCGAAACAGGACGTAGAGCAGCATGAAGATGACGGCCAGAGTGAGTGGTACGACGACTTTCAGGCGTTCCGTAGCCCGCTCCAAATACTCGAACTGGCCAGACCACGACAGGGCATAGCCGGCAGGCATGGCCACCTGCTTGGCAACAATGGCTTGCATGTCATGGACTACGGAGCGCAAGTCCCGGCCACGTACATCGACATAGACCCAGCCCGAGAGCCGTGCGTTTTCACTGCGGATCATGGGTGGGCCTTCTGCGATGACGATCTTGGCGACGTCCTGCAGGAGCACGGTGGCACCCTTGTCTGTCACGAAAGGCAGCTTGCGCAGGCGTTCCAGCGAATCGCGGATTTCGCGCGGGTAGCGGACGTTCACTGGATAACGCTCTCGACCCTGAATGACTTCTCCGACATTCTCGCCACCGATGGCGGTGGCTATGACCGCCTGCACGTCGGCCACAGAAAGTCCGAACCGTGCAGCGGCTTGTCGGTCTACATCCACGTCAATGTACCGGCCCCCAGTCAAGCGTTCGGCCAATGCGGAAGAAACACCAGGCACTCCGCGCACGGCGGATTCAATCTGTGCCGCGAGCTTGTCGATGGTGGCGAGGTCTGGTCCGGCGACCTTAATACCCACGGGGCTCTTGATGCCGGTGGCCAGCATGTCGATGCGGTTGCGGATGGGCGGCACCCATACGTTAGACAGGCCCGGCACCTTGACCACCCGGTCGAGTTCCTCGACCAGTTTCTCTGGCGTCATGCCAGGGCGCCATTGCTCGCGCGATTTGAACTGGATGGTGGTCTCGAACATTTCCAATGGCGCTGGATCGGTGGCGGTATCGGCCCGTCCCGCCTTGCCGAACACACGCTTAACCTCGGGCACTGTTTTGATAAGCCGGTCTGTCTGTTGCAACAACTCTGCGGCCTTTGAGACCGAAATACCAGGCAACGCCGAGGGCATGTACAGCAGATCGCCTTCGTCCAGCGGCGGCATGAACTCACCGCCCAGCCGCATGACCGGAATTGCGGTGATAGCCAGGGCCAATGCCGCTGCCAGCAGCGTTGCTTTAGGGAAGCGCAAGACTAGTTCGAGAGCCGGTCGGTAAAGAGCAATCAGGCCGCGATTGATCGGGTTCGCAGTTTCCTTAGGTATGCGTCCGCGAATGAGGTATCCCATCAGCACCGGAACCAGCGTTATCGAGAGGCCGGCAGCAGCAGCCATTGCGTAGGTCTTGGTGAAAGCCAGTGGTGAGAACAGCCGTCCTTCCTGGGCCTCTAGGGTGAACACGGGCAGGAACGACAACGTGATGACCAGCAACGAGAAGAACAGCGCAGGGCCGACTTCCACGGCTGATTGCGCGATCAGTTCCCAGCGCTCGGCCACGGACGGTGGGCGTCCATGTCGTTCTTCAAAGTGCTCTAGATGCTTGTGCGCAGCTTCGACTAGGACCACCGAGGCATCGACCATAGCCCCTAGAGCAATGGCCACACCGCCCAACGAGAGAATGTTCGCGCTCACGCCTTGCCAGTGCATCACGCCAAAAGCCGCTAGCACCCCAATAGGCAGGGTTACAACAGCCACCAGCGCGGAGCGCAGGTGGAATAGGAAGATGGCACAGACGACGGCGACGACGGCGAACTCCTCCAGGAGCTTGACACGCAGGTTGTCGACTGCACGATCAATGAGCTTGGAGCGGTCATAAGTTTCCACCACCTCCACACCTTTGGGCAGGCTGGGTTTGAGCGCCTCCAGCTTGGCTTTGACAGCCTCAATGGTGGCACGGGCATTCTTGCCGGAGCGCATGACCACCACTCCCCCCGTGACTTCACCCTCACCATCTAGTTCGGCGATGCCCCGGCGCATTTCTGGGCCGATCTGGACGGTGGCCACGTCTCTCAGCAGCACAGGTGTCGCTCCGCTGAGGGTGAGCGGGATGGTACGGAAGTCCTCCAGTGATTGAAGGAAACCGCGCGAGCGCACCATGTACTCAGTCTCGGCCATTTCCACTACCGAGCCTCCCGACGACTGATTGGCCTTCTGCAGGGCCTGCACGACCATGGACTGTGTAACGCCGAGCACTCGCATCCGGTCCGGGTCGAGCACCACCTGGTATTGACGGACCATGCCGCCGATGCTGGCGACTTCTGCCACATCCGGAACGGTTTTCAGCTCGAATTTAAGAAACCAGTCGTTGAGGGCTCTCAGCTGTCCAATATCGTTATGGCCGCTGCGGTCGACCAGCGCGTACTCGTAGACCCAGCCCACACCTGTGGCATCCGGGCCTAGCGCGGCGGTCGCGCCTACCGGCAAGCGGCTTTGCACCTGGTTCAGATACTCCACCACCCGTGACCGTGCCCAGTACGGATCGGTCTTGTCGTCGAACAGGATGTAGACGAAGGAATCGCCAAAGAACGAATAGCCTCGGACGGTTTTAGCCCCAGGTACGCTCAACATGGTCGTGGTCAGCGGGTAGGTCACGAGGTCTTCCACCACCTGAGGTGGTTTTCCTGGATAGGTGGTGCGGACGATTACCTGCACGTCGCTCAGGTCTGGCAGTGCATCGACTGGAGTGCGAGATGCCGACCAGATGCCTGCCGCCACAAGGAACGCTGTGACGACCAACACCAAAAAGCGGTTGGCGATGGACCAACGGATAAGGGTAGCAATCACTTGGCGCCTCCGGTGGTTCCTGCGTCGCTGCCGCTTTTCTTCACGGAGACGACTTCCCAATCTAGGGGCCCGCCTTTTCGGAACTCGAAGCGCACCAGATCTCCTGGCTTCAAACCCGTGAGCGTTATCGAGTCGACCTTGCCAAAGCTCATTGTCATGGCGGGCCACTTGAGTTTGGGTACGGGACCATGCGAGATCGTGATCCCGTCGTCATCGATGCTTTCCACCTTGCCCTCGGCGCGGTAGATGCCCGAGGCTTCGGTGGCCGTAGCAGGCACAGGTTGGGGTTGGCCGGCTTCCATGGCTCCCAGAGCTGACTTGAGCCGCGCTTCGGAGTCCACCAGGAATTGGCCGCTGGTAATTACTTCCTCGCCTTCGCGCAAGCCTTGCAGCACCTCCAATTGATCACCCAAGTCCTCGCCTAGTTTGATTTCCCGAGGCTCGAAATTGCCAGACTCCTTGCGGACGATGACCAATGCACGGGTGCCGGTACGGATGACGGCTTCGGCAGGCAGGACCAGGCGCGAGGCTGGAACGTCGCCGACCTGCAGGCGCAGCAGCAATCCGGGGATCAGTTTGCCGCTGCGGTTATCGACCTCGAATCGCGCTTGCAGGGTGCGCGTGCTGGCGTTGACCTGTGGCAGGATTTCCTTCAACTCGCCTTCGAAGGTTTGGGATGCATCGGCTTGCAGAACGGCCTTGACCCTTTGGCCACGCGTCAGGCGTACGGCTTGTGCCTCCGGCACTTCTGCCACGGCCCAGACCTTCTCCAGGCCGGAGATGCGGAATAACGTCAGGCCAGGCGACACCTGGGCTCCTTCCCGAACACCGAGTTCCGTCACCACTCCATTTACTGGAGCCTGCAAGGTGTAGCGAGCCTGGGCGACCCCGGTTTCCTCAGTCTTGCGGACCAGTTCGGCGGGGATGGACATGGCGCGCATGCGCTCACGGGTGGCCGTAATGATGTCCTGGGGCACATCTGAACGCTTGAGTGCGAGCAGCTCGTTCTGCGGCCCTAGCCACTCTGGCGCAAAAATGGTGGCCAGCGCCTGACCTTTGTGAATTTGCTCCATGGGAGCACGCACTGCTAGATGCTCGACATAGCCGGCAACACGGGTCTGAACGGCGACGCTCAGACGCTCATCGAACTGCACCGTTCCAACGGCGTCGAACGACGCGCCGATGTCGGCTCGCTTGACCGTCGCGGTCCGAATGCCAAGGTTCTGCTGCACCGTAGAACTGACTTTGACGCCCGTGTCATTGGCCTCGTCCGCATAGACGGGCACCAGTTGCATGTCCATGAATGGCGACTTGCCTGGCTTGTCAAAGCGAGGTCCCGGCACCATGGGGTCATGCCAGTAAAGGATCTTGCGCTCGCCTGCGGGAGCCTTGGATTCCGAGGCGACTACGGCCTGGGGAGCAGCGCCTTGGGAGGTCAAGCGGCCAATAAAGAAGCCACCGGTTGCCAGCAGCACGCCTGCCGTAACCAATGGAGTGACCAGTGCTGTGCGCTTCATTGGGCACCTCCATGAGCGATGGGTTTGAGGTTCAGTTGGGCCTGTGTACGTAACAAATCACGCTGCAATGCGAGGAGTTTTCTCTGAGCCTCGACCTCGGCATGTCGTGCCTCAAACACGGCGGTCAGGGCCAGTTGGTTGGAGCGGTAGGCAGCCAGAGCGGCGGAAGTACGCTGTCTGGCTGGGGTCACTACGGAGCCTTGGTATCTCTCGATACGCTGCTGCAGGCGCGTGGCGTCGCTAGTCAAGGTGCGGTAATCGGCCATGGCTGCGCGCATTCCCTCCGTCAAGTCAGCCTCTGCTTTGTCCACCATGGACAGCTTGGCCGAGGTTTCGCGGTCTTGGCGCTGGCTTGGTGCGATTTGGAGCGGGATGCTGACGCCGACTGAAACCAAATCGGAATAGCCAGTGCGCTGGCCGTAGGACACTTCCCAGGTCCAGTTGGGAGAGCGCTCCTTGGCTGCGACGTTTGCACTCTGGCGAGCAATTTCGACGTCGCTTTTTAAGCCTGCGACGGCTGGATATCTCGCCACGTAGTCCCATTCCTCGGGAGCAGGGAAGGCAGGTGGCTTGTTGAGGGCATCGGGAAGAATGCCGATCCAGCGTTGCAGACTGACCATGGCTGCAGACTGTTGTTGGCGAACCTCTTCGCTTTCATCCTCTGCAATCCCTTTGGCGGATAGGAGCTGCAACGCTTCTGCGCTGTTGCCTGTGGCAGCTGCTATGCGGCTTTTTGCCGCATTCAGCTCCTCGTGCAAGTGATGCTCGGTTTGTGTGGTTAGCTTGAGTGCTTCAGTGGCGAACCAAGCATCGACATACGCCATGCTGACCTGCAGGCGAGCCTCGGCTTCGGCAATGTCTTTTTGTACGGCATCGCGGTCGGCCCGTGCACGAGCCGCACCTTCGCGTGCGGCTCGTTTATCGGCGGAGAGCCACTCTTGGCTGATACCGATGCGCTTCATCGTCATGGACTCACGGGTACCGCTGAAGCGGTCTGAGCCGGTAACCGGCAAATTGTCGATGCCGGCCCGCAGCATGGGATCTGGCAACTGACCCGCAGCCTGTATGGAATGGACAGAGCCTTGCATCGCCGCCTGGGCTGCGCGGGCTGCTTCGGAGCGTTGGACGGCCAAGCTTATTGCCTGGTCGAATGAAATCGATTCTGCAGCAGCAACGGCCGGCAGAAAGACGGCAGCCAAGGAGGCTGCTCGCAAAAAAATAGGGGACATGGAAACTCCGTGGACGAACGAGGGCATTGCCGGCGTATGGACAAGCCACGCCAGCACCAGTCAGTCGACGGAGTGATCAGACTCTGAGTCTGAGAGTAGAGAGAAAAAGAGGGTCCGGAGGCGGTCGAACCTCCAAGGTGATGGGCCAGGACACTGCAAGTGCAGCATCAAATTCGAGCACTAGCGGCAGCTCCAACACCTGCACGATGGCAGGTAATGACGCCACGGGCAGTTTGACTGCTTCGAAGGTCACATCCGGGGCATTGGTGTACTGATGACACAGAACCGGTTGCTGTTGGTCCATACCTTCGCATGGTATGCCGGCCTCCATCCTGGCCGTCATTGCATCAACGCCTTCCTCCTGTGGGCAGACGTAACCCGCCAACGCCAGCTGTGCGAACAGCAGCGAAAGCACCACAAGGACTGCGGTGGATAGGCGGTGAATGCGACTTCGTAGCATGGCAGCAGTTAGTGTAGTCAATCTACCAGGGGTACGCGGTGAAGGCCATACGTTGCTACCGATCTTTAAATGCTACAGATCTTCGGCAAGCCAGTGGTTAACTCGCATCCTAGGAGCAAACGCTACAGCTGTGTCTGAAGGAAGCGCGACACCGTATGCACAACTCAGTTCTGAAGAAGGCGGTGTCCTGTCCCATCCTCAAGTTAATGGATGAGGAAACATGCAATGTGATGCTCGGTAGCGATATCCGCCTCGGTGAGTCCGCGCATCGTTGAACCCAGTGTCGCCCCCCTAAGTGATGATTGCGATCATCTGGGCCGAAATTCTTCCGGGAAATTTGTAGTTCGCTCAAGCTGATGCTCTACATGCAGAGGCCTCTGTTGCTTGAGGCCTCTGCGGTAGATCGGAACAAAAATGCAGGAAAGAGCTGCATCCGCGATGCATGCGTCTTTGATGGAGATCAGCCTGCAAATGATTGGAGGCGAGCATCTCGCGCAGCTGGCGATTCATTACGCGTTTCGTTGATCACTTGCTCGCGGGTTTTGCTCGATCCTGTCTCGGGAGTTCCACGTGGGAAATTGCTTTCACCGTAAGAAAGGCGGCCCTGCTTCATGGCGGCTTCAGTCTCTGCCTTGACTTGAGCTCGGGTTTTCTGGCTTTCAAAGTGCTGCGGATGCACGATCACGCCTTGTTCATTGTTGGCTGGATGCTCGTAGGCTGCAGAGGCCATTCCAGGAAGAGCCAGGGTGACAACGGCAGCAACGCTTGCGAGTACGGAGGAAATGGAGATGCGGTTTTGAGACATGGTTGGCTCCTAAGACAGTTGATGAACACATCTCCTGGACCTTGATCAAGGTGAGGAGAAGATGGGTTGATCTTAGGAATCGGAGCCCAACAAAATCAGGTCTGTCCGGTGACATTGTTGTCAGCTTTTTCGCGGCAGCTCTTACCCCAAATCTGCACACCAATAAGCCCAAAGCGAAAAGTGAAGACCAACGTAGTGGACGTACACAGCGTGCTCCAGTGCTTGTGCAGACAGATGCTTGACATTCACATCATGTGAAGGATGAAACTTTAGCCACAAGCTTTAAAGGAGTACGTAATGGCTATTTTTCGCATCAATGACATGAAATGTGGTGCCTGTGCCGCGCGGATTCAGCGCTCCATTTTGGCGATCGATGATGAAGCAAAGATCGGAGTGAATGCGCGAGATAAAACGGTGCAAGTCTCTGGCGATCTGAGCGACGCCGACTACATGTTGGCCATCCAGACCGCTGGATACACTCCAGAATTATTGGCGTTAGCCGAAGCCGAGCAGGCAAATGCTGAGAAGCCGCAGACGAAATGCTGCGGCTCAACTTCAGCAAAGACATCTTGCTGCGGATAGTGTCTTCTTGCTTTCAAGAAAAGCCTGTTTTCTGATCTGCTTAGGAAGTCGGCTGCGGAGTGGGGAATTTCAAGGTGAAGCGAGTTCGTCCATCGGCTGAAGTGGCGGTAATGGAGCCTCCATGAGCTTCGGCAATTGCTCGGGTGATGGCCAAACCCAATCCGCTACCGTCTGAGTCCGGATGAGCCCTGGAAGGGTCAGCTCGGTAGAAGCGGTCAAATAACCTGGGCAGGACTTTGGGATCAATGTCCTGCCCTGTATTTTCCACAGTGACAAGTGTCCAGGAAGCTGCGGTCTCAATGTCGATGGTGACCATGCCTGCATGCGGCGTGTAGCGCAAAGCATTAGATAGCAAATTACTCACAGCACGATGGAACATCAGTCGATCACCATCAACGAGTCCATCGCCTTTTAACTTCAAATGAATTTGCTTTTCTTCAGCGACAGCCTCGTAGAACTCCAGCAATGCATACGATTCTTGCTGTGCCGAAAATTGCTCCTTGCGCGGCAGGCTTACGCCCCGTTCAGTTTTGGCCAGAAAAAGCATGTCTGACACCATACGAGCCAAACGCTGAAACTCTTCGGCATTAGAGGCAAGAATGTCTCGGTATGTCGCGGCGTCACGCTTGGATGCCAGCACAACCTGAGTCTGCGTCAACAGGTTGCTGATGGGCGTGCGTAGTTCATGGGCCAGATCAGACGCGAAATCTGTCAGTCGCTGAAAATCGTCCTGCAACCGATCCAGCATGCGATTGAGCTCATGCGCCAAATCGGCCATTTCTACGGGTACAGCCTCGACCGGCATGCGTTCACTCATCTTCTGTCCCGTCACAACGGCCGCACGTGATTTCATCTCTCGCAGCGGTGCCAGCCCTTGTCGAGCGGCGAGCCAAGACAGAAGTGAGCACAGCAAAATTGCTGCGATCACATAAATGGCAAAGCTTGTGCGAATTCCGTTGAGGAATTGAATGTGATGCTTGGTGTCTGCTGCGATCAGTACCTTTAATGGTGACGGTGCGTAGGCCGGTAGCGTCTCAAAGCTCAAGATGTGGAATTCTGCGTCTGCATGCCGCCACACCCCAAACGATCCTTCCTTGTCGATAGAAGCCGAGTTGCGATCCGGCACTGCAAAGCCGGATGCGGGCGATTGAAATACGGTTTCTCCTTGGGCATCTTTCACCTGGACTTGAAGATCCTCGTGATAGTTCAGTGCCTCATTTAAACGCCAACGAGCATCATCGACCGACTTGGTGTTCTGGAGAATTTTCTCGATCAAATGGCGCTTGTCCTGAAGCGTCATTCGGTCCAATTCCACGAAATGCTTTTCTGTAACGACTAGGAATAGGCCGCCTAGACCTAGCACTACGGCTGCCGCAACAGCCGTGAAAAATAGTGCTAAACGGCTCGTTAAAGAGAGCTTTCCCTTGCGAGTGAGACGCTGCACCTATTCCTCCTCAGGGACTTCAAGCACATAGCCCATGCCCCTTACGGTCTGGATCAGTTTGATCGAGTGGCCTTCGTCAATTTTGACTCGCAGACGGCGCATGGCCACCTCAATGACGTTGGTGTCGCTGTCGAAATTCATGTCCCATACCTGCGATGCGATCAATGAACGTGGCAGCACTTCACCATGTCGGCGCATCAGCAACTCTAAGAGTCCGAACTCTTTGGCTGTGAGGTCAACACGTTTGCCATTGCGAGATACGCGGCGACGCAGCAGGTCTAGTTCGAGATCTGCAACAGTCAGAGTAGTACCTTCGTTGGCCGGATGTCCACGTCTAAGAATGATGCGAACTCTGGCGAGTAGCTCTGCGAACGAAAACGGCTTTACCAGGTAATCATCTGCGCCGAGCTCTAGTCCTTTGACACGGTCCTCGACATGGTCCCGTGCAGTAAGAAACAGGACCGGCATATGTAGTCCCCGATCACGCAGAGACTGGAGCACCTGCCAACCATTGAGGCCCGGCAGCATGACGTCCAAGATCACCAAGGAGTATTCACCTTGCAAAGCCAGATGTAAGCCGTCTGAGCCATTTGGGACGAGGTCAGCAATGTAGCCAGCCTCGGTCAGTCCTTGGCGCAGGTACTCACCTGTTTTAGGCTCATCTTCGACAATCAAAATCCTCATGTACTCGCTCCGCTGCAGTGGACGATCAAGAGTGTGCCGAGTTTGGTGCCCTCTGACATGAAGATAAGAAAAATGTAATGTTCCTGAAATCCTGGCGATAGAAAGGCTTAACACGGCCTTGTTGTTCCCTCCTGGGAAGTCGTCAATCGTGGCGAGCAGCGTGAGCCTCCCGGCTACAGCGAACGCTTTTGTGGATAGACGCCCCCAGTCGCACAGAACATGACGCGAGCATTACATGAATGTAATGCGTGAGTCACTCCATCGAAATTCAGCGCGCCCTAGCATATTGAACATATCGAGCGCTTGTTGTTTCAGGCAGCGCCGCCGACAACGAATTTCTTGAAAGCTCTGGAGGATTTCACCTTATGCCGCGTCATTCGCCATTTTTTGTCACTCCCACTCAGGGGTTCTCTCGTCGGCGCTTCGTTCAGGGACTGGCCGCAGGAGGCGTGCTGGCGGGCTTGTCAACGCAGTCGCTCATGGCATTCGCGCAGCAGAGCTCAACAGTCCGTGGGGCCGCTCCGGTGCTGAAGGGTAACGAGTTCGATCTGGTGATCGCCGAGTCCGCCGTGAACTTTACAGGCAAGCCTGGCATGGCGACAACGATCAATGGATCGCTTCCTGCACCAACCCTGCGCTGGCGAGAGGGTGAGACGGTGACGATTCGCGTCACGAACAAGCTTCGCGAGGCCACTTCTATTCATTGGCACGGCATTATCTTGCCCTACCAAATGGACGGAGTTCCGGGCATCAGCTTTGCGGGCATTCCTCCTGGGGAGACCTTCACCTACCGTTTCAAGGTTCAGCAAAGCGGTTCCTACTGGTATCACTCACATTCAGGCATGCAGGAGCTCACCGGCATGTATGGAGCAATCATCATCGATCCCGCAGGACCTGAGACTATCCGTGCAGATCGTGACCATGTCGTGCTCTTCTCTGACTGGACTGACGAAGACCCCATGCGTGTTTTCGCAAAGCTCAAGGTTCAGGGCGACTACTACAACTACAACCAGCCCACGGTCTTTGATTTCTTCCGTGATGCATCGCGTGATGGCGTGTCAGCGGCATTAGACAAGCGCAAGATGTGGAACGAGATGCGCATGAACCCAACGGATCTAGCCGACCTCTCTTCTGCGACCCTGACCTACCTCGCAAATGGCGTCACACCTGCCGGCAATTGGACTGCTCTTTTCCGTCCGGGCGAGCGTGTCCGACTGCGCATGGTCAACGGCGCGGGCAATACCTTCTATGACGTACGTATTCCGGGTCTGAAGCTCACTGTGGTGCATGTGGACGGCGTCGACGTAGAGCCTGTGACTGTCGATGAATTCCGATTCGGCCCTGGCGAAACCATAGACGTGATTGTCGAGCCACGTGATGACGCCTATACGATCTTTGCTCAGTCGATGGACCGAACAGGCTACGCACGCGCTACGTTAGCAGTGCGCGAAGGTCTGCAAGCTCCTGTCCCTGCACTCGATCCCGTCGAATGGCTGGGTATGAGCGACATGATGGGCGCCATGAGCCATGGCACTGCCGGAGCCGACATGGAGATGACCGGCATGTCTGGGATGACCGGTATGTCTGGCATGACGGGCATGGCCGGGATGGCTGGTATGTCGGGGGCAATGGCCGGCATGGATCATGGTGCGATGGGCGGCATGAATCACGGTGGTATGGCGATGGACCATAGTCAGCATGCCATGTCTGCTGGGGGCTTGGCAGTGCCCAGCACCACCGCACGCCATGCTCGCACTGAATATGGCGCAAGAACAGATATGCGAGTCGATATGGCCCGCACCAATCTCGACGATCCAGGTATTGGTCTGCGCAATAACGGCAGACGGGTGCTGACCTTGGCAGATCTGCATACACCTTCAGGTCCGATGGACTCGCGAGGTCCTGGACGAGAGGTCGAGTTGCACCTGACGGGCAATATGGAGCGTTATTCCTGGTCTCTTGATGGATTGGAGTTCGGGCAATCAACGCCTGTTCACTTCCGTCACGGTGAGCGTTTGCGGGTCATCCTGCACAACGACACCATGATGACTCACCCTATGCACTTGCATGGGATGTGGAGTGAACTGGAGAGCCCTGATGGTCGATTCCTCGCCCGTCGACACACCTTGCCAGTACAGCCTGCACAACGAATCAGCTTCTTGGTGACAGCAGATGCTTTGGGCCGCTGGGCATGGCATTGCCACCTGATGTTCCACATGGATGCAGGCATGTTCCGCGAAGTCGTAGTGTCTTGAACAAACCTCACAAGGAAGATCAAAAATGTCCAAAGCACTCCCCATTCGTGCATTGTCCACTGCGTTCCTCGCTCTGGTGAGCATTGCGGCCCAGGCGCAAAGCGACCATTCATCGCATGGCCAAGCGGATATGCAAATGGAAGCACCGGCAAGCCCTGCCACAACCGCAGCTGATCCACATGCAGGTCATGGTGCTATGACTGGCAGCGCTGCAAGCGGCCCTGCGATGGATCACGGCAGCATGCAGATGCAAGGGGGATCCGCACCTCCAGATGCTCGCGACCCTCATGGGTATTCCAATGGGTTGACCTTGGGATCGGGCGATTACGCGGTGCCTGGCGTCCCGCGCTTGATGCTTGCGGACGAGCATACCTTTGCCTCGCTGCGTGGTGAGACCCTGGAACGCCGTTTTTCACGCAGAGGTGATGATTCAACGGCCTATGACTTGCAAGCATGGTATGGGACCTCATACAACAAAGCTGTCTTGAAGGCAGAAGGTGACGTCGCCAAAGGAAAGCTCGAAGAGTCTCGCACCGAACTGCTATGGAGCCGTGCTGCCACAACCTATTGGGATACACAGCTTGGTCTGCGCTTAGACAACGGCGTGGGACCTAGCCGTCAATGGCTGGCATTTGGTGTACAGGGCCTAGCCCCCTACTGGTTCGAGCTGGAGGCCACAGCCTATGTCGGCAGTGGCGGCAGAACTGCGCTTCGCCTCAATGCAAGCTACGAACTATTGCTGACACAGCGCCTGATCCTTGAGCCTAGGGCTGAAATGCAGTTTTACGGCAAGGATGATCCAGAGCGCCATATCGGCAAGGGCCTAGCCGAAGCATCTGCTGGCCTGCGACTGCGCTACGAGTTCAGCCGTCAGTTCGCTCCATATATCGGAGTGGAACGTGCGGGAAGTTTCGGGCGAACCGCTGATCTCGTTCGTGCAGAAGGTGGCCGTGCTCAGCAAACACGTTGGGTGGCCGGTGTCCGCTTCTGGTTCTAGCCTGGCCAATTTCCCCTTCCTAGTTGGCGCGTCCTTGGGGGTGCCAACTCTACAGACCTAGATTCGACATCTATTTTCAAACCACCATCACACTTAGATAGGAGTCTCTCATGAACCGCTCAAACCTGGTCGCTAAGTTCATTGCGCCAATTGCCGTAACGCTGTTCGCTTCCGCAGCATTTGCGCATCCTTCGTTAGTCTCCTCCTCTCCTGCGGATAAGTCGCAGGGCGCGGCACCTGCCACGATTGAGTTGAAGTTCTCTGAGACGCTGGTTCCTCAGTTCTCGGCTGCGAACTTGGTCATGACGGGGATGCCCGGAATGCCAAATCACGGCGCCATGAAGGTCAGCGCAAGCGTCTCTGGCGCTAGCGATGGCAAAACCATGGTCATTACTCCCGCTCAGACGCTTCAACCCGGTGCCTATCGCGTGGATTGGCGTGCAGTGTCGTCAGACACACACCCTATCAATGGCAACGTCACATTCCAGGTGAAGTAAGCAAATGGCCGAGGATTGGTTCACCATCGTATTGCGCCTTGCGCTTTATCTGGACATGGCAGCGGCCTTTGGCGTCGCCATGTTTGGCGTTTATGCCCTTGGCCATGACGAGCGATCCTTGGCAATTGCGCGCTGCTATCGAATATGTGTCGGTGCATTTGCAGCATTCGGAATTGGGCTGTCCGTGGTCAGCATGACAGTCCTTGCCAAGGCGATGTCCGGTGCGCAAACATATGCCGAGTTATCAACACATGTTTTCGAGATGCTCATCACCGGCACCCACATGGGCCTTGCTTGGTGCATTCGTATTCTTGCGTTGGTGCTTTGCATCTTGATCGCATTGGTGAAATGCAATCCAACGTTGCGCTTTGTTGCCATGTCCGTATCTAGCGGTGTGGCACTGGCGACCCTGGCATGGACTGGTCATGGTGCGATGGACGATGGAATGCGCGGATACATCCACCTGGCTTCGGACATCTCGCACCTCTGGGCTGCAGGGGCATGGGTCGGTGCGTTACTCGCCTTTTTGATCTTGGCCGTATCGAGTGCGAATAAGGCATCAAACACAGTAGCAATATTGAGCCGAACATCAAATGGCTTCGCCCAGGTCGGGACGCTGATCGTGGTCGTTCTGGGGATCAGTGGTGTACTCAACTACGTGTTGATCGCAGGGCCTTCGCTTGATCCGCTTGTTTCGACACTCTATGGTCAGTTGCTGTTAGGCAAGCTAATGCTGGTTCTCGGAATGCTTGCTTTGGCTTCGGCAAATCGGTTCCGGCTAAGTCCAAGTCTGGAGGCATCGTTGACCTCTGGAAATCATGCACAAGCAGTCGCTAAGCTACGCCAGAGCCTGTTCATGGAAGCAACACTGGCAGTTCTGGTTTTGGCGAGTGTGGCTTGGTTAGGGATTCTTTCGCCAAAAGGAATATGAACCTTTAGATCACCCACCGACAGCTGACACGGGGACTGCACACGGAGAGGAAGGGTGCATCGCTTCGGAGGATCCATGCTTGGATGATCTCCGTGTCATGTAGTCATGACAAAGCCCACCTCAACCCCAGAATCATTTCTTGGATTGAGATGGCCACAAGCACCGTACTCAGGTTGCGGTACCTCAGAAGAGGTGGACAGAGTTATTTCTCAAGCAGATTCTGGCTTGACATTCACATGGTGTAAGAGCCAAGGATCGATCCAACATCGCGAAGGGCCATCTGCATGCAACATCATCAGCATCGATCTTCTTCAGAATCAGTTGAGTTGGAAAACACCAAAACTGACGCCGAGCCTCTGCTGGATCCTGTTTGTGGCATGACTGTCTCTCTACAGTCGCCCCATCGGATAGTTCACGAAGGACGGATCTATCGCTTCTGCAGCAACGGTTGCCAGCAAAAATTTGCTCATGGCCCCGCGCAATTCATATCGAGTCACGAGCAGGCTGATCACGCAGGAGGGGACACAGTCTATGTATGCCCAATGCATCCTGAAGTCCATCAATATCATCCGGGGCGCTGCCCAAAGTGCCAAATGCATTTGGTGCCTGAGGCCCAGTTGTTCAGCTCGCACGAACATGCCCATGTGACTGCAAGTCATTCAGATCAGAAATCGTTTGATGACTCCGGCGTGGTTCCGGCCGGAACGATCTATACCTGCCCGATGCATCCGGAGGTCCGGCAAGATCATCCCGGAAACTGCCCCAAGTGTGGAATGACTCTTGAGCCACTGATCCCAGTTGGAGAGGAGGACAACAGTGAGTTGCAAGACTTCCAACGGCGATTCTGGTGGACGCTGCCACTCACGCTGATTGTTACCACTCTGGCCATGTTCGGACACAAGTTCGGCTGGTTCACTATGCAGACCCAAACGTGGGTCGAGTTGACACTTTCCCTGCCCGTGGTGCTATGGACGGGCTGGCCCTTTTTTGTTCGAGGCTGGCAGTCAATCATCCACCGCAGCCCGAACATGTGGACGTTGATCAGCTTGGGATCGGGAGCCGCCTTTGTCTACAGCCTCGTAGCGACGCTGGCACCCGACGTGTTTCCCGACTCGTTCGTATCCATGGGTCGTGTAGCGGTTTATTACGAGGCAGCGGTAGTCATCATTTCTTTGACCATGTTGGGGCAGATCATCGAACTGAAGGCTCGTTCTCAAACCTCGGCCGCTATCAAATCATTGCTTAGCCTAGCTCCTAAGACGGCAAGGCGTATCAATGCAGATGGCAGTGAGGAAGATGTTCCACTCAGCCACGTGCATGTCGGAGACCTGCTGCGCGTACGTCCAGGCGAGAAAGTACCCGTGGATGGCATTGTCACGGAAGGTCAAAGCGCCGTTGATGAATCGATGCTCACGGGCGAGCCAATACCTGTGACAAAGCGCGTTGACGACAAACTGATCGGCGCCACACTCAATACGAGTGGAGCTCTGATCATGAGGTCAGAAAAGGTGGGGGCTGCCACCATGCTTTCCCAGATCGTTCAGATGGTTGCATCGGCCCAACGGTCGAAGGCACCGATGCAGCGAATGGCCGACGTAGTGGCTGGAAAGTTCGTTCTGGTTGTCGTGCTAGTCGCTGTAGTGACCTTCTTCGTCTGGGGCGTTTTTGGCCCGGAGCCCAGTTGGGTGTTTGGGCTGATCAATGCCGTCGCGGTACTCATCATCGCCTGCCCATGCGCGCTAGGTTTGGCCACACCCATGTCAGTAATGGTTGCCACAGGGCGCGCTGCAGAACAAGGCGTTTTATTCCGTGACGCAGGCGCCATCGAGAAAATGCGTGAAGTGGATACGCTCATCGTAGATAAAACGGGCACCCTGACAGAAGGTCGGCCTGCATTCGATAAAGCGATTCCTGCTCCAGATTTCACGGCTGACGAAGTTTTGAGGCTTGCCGCTAGCTTGGATCAGGGTAGCGAGCATCCGCTTGCGGATGCCATCGTCCGAGCTGCACGCGAACAAGGCTTGCAACTCGCTAAACCTGCGGACTTCGATTCCGCCAGCGGTATTGGTGTACGTGGAACCGTTGAGGGGCGGCGCTTGGCATTAGGCAACACCGCACTGATGGCTCAAGAAGGCGTTTCTGTATCTTCCTTGCAAGCGGACGGAGAACGCCTGCGAGGAGAGGGTGCAAGCATCATGCATTTAGCTGCTGATGGGAAGTTCGCAGGCATCCTGGCAGTAACAGACCCTATCAAAGCTAGCACTTTGGATGCCATTCAAACACTTCATGCAAGCAGCTTGCGAATTGTCATGGCAACGGGAGATGGTCTGACCACAGCCAAGGCTGTTGGTGCCAAGCTTGGAATTGATGAAGTCCATGGCGAAGTCAAGCCCGCCGACAAGCTAGCTCTCGTGGAGCGATTGCAAAGTGAAGGCCATGTGGTTGCCATGGCTGGTGACGGGATCAACGATGCGCCAGCCTTGGCAAAAGCTGATGTAGGTGTAGCCATGGGAACAGGGACTGACGTAGCAATGAACAGCGGTCAGATCACGCTGGTCAAGGGTGATTTGCGTGGCATTGCCCAGTCTCGTGAAATCTCAACTGACACAGTGCGCAATATGCGACAGAACTTGCTGTTTGCCTTCATCTACAACGGAATTGGTGTGCCAATTGCAGCGGGAGTTCTGTATCCGTTCACAGGGTGGCTTCTGTCGCCAATGATCGCGGCACTTGCTATGAGCCTGAGTTCGGCATCTGTGATCTTCAATGCACTGCGTTTAAGAAGATAGCTATCGCATCGGTGAATTGCACTCGATTCACGCGGTAGTCCCGCTCGATGCCGTACCCGTCAGCGAGCGCCCGGCTTGCATCGAGGATCGTGCAGTGCCGGGACATGGGAAGGTGATCTGTTGTTCGGCGATGCTTACAGCCAGGTGGCAACATTAGTAGAGCGGCACAACCGCTACGTAATGCTGGTCAAGTTGGTGGACAAGGACTCGTTCACCGTGGCAGCAGCGCTGGCTAAACATGGACAGACCTTGCCGCAAGAGTTCTTGCGTTCCTTGGCCTGGGATCGGAAATGGCGGGGCACAAGCCATTCACTGTGGCCACCAACATCCAGGGCTACTTCAGAGACCTCCAAACCCGTGGCAGTGCGGAGCGAACGAGAACGCCAACAGCCTAGCATGCGGAGAACCGAGCGGCAGAACGGCCGGTTTCAAGGATGAAGTGGATGCTCAGAACTGGTGGAGCTCAACCCCCAGTGTTGGCGATTGCTGCAGTTCAAGCCTTGGATCGCGAATGACGCAGATCAGCCTACAGTTGCTTACCAAGAAAACTTGCTAGTCTGACATGCTAAGCGTAGACCCGAGGCTCGTTGCAAGGGCTAAGATTTTTCCAAACAAGCAAGCGATCTTCTGGTTCTTGTGAAAGTTCTCAGTGCACATAGTCCACCTGAGTAGTTCATCTTGGGTGAAAGGTGCTGTAAGTGCGGTTGGCATGCTTTAGGCTACCTTCTAGCTGGTCCATTTCTATTGCAAATTGGAGGCCATCATGGAGATTTACGTTACTAACAGCCGCCAAGCACCAAGCGTTGAGTTTCAGGCTGAAGTTGATCTGTATCACTGGCGCATCCTGCAACTAGACTCTGGAACGCTGCGCATAGGCGCCCAAATGGACTCAGGGTCATTTCGAGTGACAACCTCACTTTGTGCGATTGATCTTCTTCGGAGGATTGTCAGGACCGAATCTGGTCGAAGTTATCGCTTGTGCGCACCTCCAGAGCATGACCTGCACTTAACTACTTTGATAATTGCTAATGTTGCACGTGGGCCTAGCGTGATCACTCATGATGTTAGCGAGGTTGTATGGAATGCTGTGGAAGCTGGCGCGTGGCTTAGCGGAGGTGAGATCTTAATTCCGGCGCTGCAATAAGGTTGGTTGCCTTGATCGAAGTCAGCTGGAAAATTCATACTTGCTCAGATAGCGGACAGTAATCATCCGGCCCGGTAAGCCCCAGCAGAATACCTACGTGGAGCGTGTCAACAGAATGGTCAGCTACGAATGGCTGTCACAGTATTATTGGTCCGACCGCGAGGTTCGGGAGTTCGCCACACAGTGGATGTGGCGCTACAACCATGAACGCCCAAATATGGCTTTGGGCGGCATCACCCCCAAAAAGCGGCTGGCCATGGCCGCATAGCTCTACTTGTCAGAGCGGTGGTTTATGGGGGATTACCCTCCGTCGTAACTGCCGGCCTTTACGTTCGCCTTCACGCAAACGCATTCTCTTCTTCGCTTCCTTCTTATCTAGTGCAAGCTCACTCCTTCGCTCGTCTGCCTCTTGATAACAAGCTCTATCGCCTCGTTGGCGGAGGCACAGTGCTTCCTAAAAACCTTGAAATGGCCACCGCGCGCGTGCAACTGTGGTTTGCAGAAGTGGACGCCACGGACACTGCGAACCTAGGGTATGCACGGCGAGCAAACGGAGAGGTTAGCCTTTTAGCCGTAGATGAAGCAGCTGGCTCACTGCCGGCATACCCGCTGGGCTCCTACTGGCAGGATGGGACCCTTCAAAGCGGTCTGTGGATGAGCAACCAGGTCAAGGTTGAACGGGCATACATCTCACCTCAAAACTGGCGGTTGATGAAAGCTCGGGACTGCGTGGGATTGGTCGCTGCAAAAGGCTCTGCAGCGTTTCCGTTGCAAGGAAACGATGTCAGCGGAAAGACTCATAGATTCGGTGACGCGCCAGTGTTGATATGCGAAACCGCTAGTGGAGAGCAACTCCTTATCCCATGCTATGAAATCTTTCGGCGGTTTTATGGGGTGTGTTCCACTCTTTCTAATGCTCTATTGGCGGGCCATTGGCAGCGCGAGTTGGACCAACTGATTGACCGAGACCACACGGGAATGTCCGATGATGCAAAGCACTTTGAGTTGCTAACAAAGAAGGACATTTCTTCCATTGGCTGCCGCGCGATTGCACTGTTTGAGGAGTGCGAATTCGCCAAGGCGCAGGCCCAAGGTATCTATCCTTCCTTGGTGAACGCGCGCCGGGAGCAAAGGGACGATCCCTGGATCAAAGTGATTCCTCCATGGCAAGGAAATGCAACGACCAATGAAGGCGGCATGGGCATCTCCTTCATCGGGCACCAGCTTGCAAATGGCGTGACGTTGGTTCTATGGATTTACGATTCGCATTTCCCTCGCTTGCCTCGGCCTCTCATGCGCGTGTTCCCGGAGGTGACAATTCCTGTCTATGACGATGCGCGAGACAATTGCCACAGTGAGCGTTCTGGACTGCAAGTGCCTGAAGACCCTGGGCAGGCTCCAATTGCTCTAAGCGTACCTGCAGACACCAAATTCGGAAAGCACATCGCCCACTTGGCGATCCAGGAAAGCTGGTCTGACCTCCCAACTATTCCAAGGAGGTACATAACCCGGCGCTTTGTTTCTGCCAGTCCGCAGGCTGGAATAGCTAGACCAAAGCGCAGGCGTCAACTCAGCACCGGTCATGTCTCCGAGATGGGGCATCTCAACAGTGCATCCCTTAGCGGCGATGAGCACAATAAGATAAAGGATCGGTTTAGGGCGCTAGGCAACTCTTTCGAGCAGTTGCTACAAGAGGGATTTTTGTTAAATCGCCGAGACTATGCGCTTTGCCGCCCCAGTGAGACCAACGGGGCTACCTATTGTGAGTTGCCATCAACGCTCGGTAGCACACCGATTTCTTGGGCAATCATAGGCACTGCGGAAGGCCTTCGATCTCGCCTGTGTTGGGTGAGCGAGCTGGAGCTTGCTGATGGATCTTTCCGCTACTTCTTTGATCTTGAGGCTCAGGAGTGGGAGGGCTTCTATGCGATGGTCCTCAAGTTCACAAATCAGGAAGAAATGCTCGATGAGAGAACGTTGGACGAGATCCTCAAGAGAGCGGTTGCCAATCAGGGCCGCTGGAAGAAAGTCAACTGGGCCAGCATTCAGGGCCGAGCAACATTTCGTCTAGTTCAGCACAAAATCACCGATGGAATGATTGACCTTAAGCATTTGAAGGCGGGCCTCGCTTAACGCCATTTCTTGGAGACTCATTTGGAAAATACCTACAAATGTGTCTTCTGCCTACGCTGACTCTAACCTGGGAATCCGTTAATTCTGAAGACTAGCGTGATTCATTGAGGTTTGCATACTTGCCCGGTTGCAGTTACTGCTACCAAATTGTTCAGATATGCCATGGTGCGCTCTAAACCTGAGAGCGTCTGGATCGCGTGTCTTGGTAGATCGCCTATGGCTTTGTTATGCGCGTTCATCCATGTGACAGAAGCATCCATATCACCCCCCACAAGTGCATCAAGCGCGCTGAAGATCCGAATCAGCATCAACGCTCGCTCACCTTCATACCCACACGGATCAATGAAGCGTTTGGAAGCGGCAAGCCGAGAGACTGACAGCTCGCTGATTTCAAGAAGTTGAGCCAGCTCTGAAAGGCTCAGTCCCAAGTACTTCGCTGCATTGAGAGTTGCCTTGCTCAGCACGGCTTCTTTGCTGGGGCTAGAGTTGATCTCTGATGTCATGATCATCTCCTGAGAAGCTTGTTAGCTTACGTACAACTTTAGAAGAGTGGTCAAAAGTCGAAAAATTTTGACTAAATTCCCCACCTCTGAACTGCTGCTGCCGTCCGGGCTTTGTCAGTAGATACTTGCTGTGCAGCGGCTGTTGTCGACAGAGATCAGCCCCTGAAATCACGGTTTCAGCGACTCAGCAGTCATTGGCTTTATGCCAATTACTTTACTCATGGCTGTGCAACCGAGTTCGCTAGGACTCGGGCAACGTCAATAAACGACGAAGGCGTGTACTCGACAATTACTGAAGGCTGTAGTTACGCATATCTCTTCACATCGGGAGAAATGGTATGGAGGCCAAGGCTGCTTTCAAGATGCGCGATGTCTTCATCGACTCGATCAAATGCGTCTTTCGTATGCTTCTTCCTTTCGGGAGAGCCGACGTTGGCTTCATGCACAAACTGGACATATCGAGAAAACAGAAGTGGGCCATCTTTGCCCCAGGTCTTCAAAAAGAACTCACGCAGCTTATCCAACTCGGATGCTTCGCTGGGAATGAACAGGCTTCGGGCGATGGATTTCAGGGCGAAATCGTCTGACCAGAGACTCCAGGATGGAGAGTCTGATTGGATCACATACGATCCGAATTGTTTCAACAAACAGATGTCCCAGGTGGCATTGACTGCGCCATCTCTAAGCATCGAAATGTTGGTTGACTTCACGCCTTTCAGCATTCCGCCTTTTGGAGGGCGGTGCGACATTGCTGCCAGGCAGTACATCAAGGCAACACCGTTAAAAAACGACTCGCGTGTCTGCCAGGCCAATAGCGCACAGGCGGCATCTATTGGCTTCAAGCCAGATCGCAGGAGGTCAAGCGTTTTCAGGACGCATAGATAGTTCGGACGCCAGGGTGTGAGCGTCTTTGCGAAATTGTCCTCGCGCGGCTTCAACGCTTGGATTCCAGGATCTTGGGCTACTTCTTCCAAATGTTCTACGGGCAGCGCATCGGCCAAGCCAGCGGCGATGTCGAAAAGCAATCGTGGGTCTGCGTTGTCGGCGATCCGAAAGTGACGCAAATCCTGTAGGGCGGAAGGATGGCCCATAGACGATGCGTATTCATACAAAGCCATGGATGGCTCAATCAAGATGTCTGCCCAGATGCAAAACGAGAATGCTGCACATGCCAAGCGTGTGATTCGTTCTTCTTGGGGGTTACTGGGCATCGCCATGCCGGAGGCCAGGCGGGCAATCGGCGAGATCAGATTGCGGTCAAAGAGCGCTCTGAACTCCACGCCACCGATGCGCGCGTTTGAGATATAGGTGGCCAAGCTCGGGCCGGATGGATCGTCGTAGTTGCCCGGAGTCAGCACGGCCGCCGATCTGAGCGTGTGTTCAAGGAAGTCGCGTTCGTCCGGTAAAAGTGGTAGCCAGACAGCTCCTGTGATTTCTTCCATGGGCTCGGTATGACGTTAGGCGACGAATTGAAAAAAGATGATCGCGAGGTGATTCGAGTCGGTGCGTTGAATGCTTGTCGCAGCTTTGTTCATGATCTAACGGGCCGTTGAAATTCAATATCAGTCTGAAGTCACTTATCGGTACCTTGATATGCATCCCCAATGAAGGATCTTAGTAATCAGAATGAAAGTCACCATGGTTATATTTCAACGGGGGGAAGGACTGTATATCTGAAGACCAAACAAGGAGAATAAATGTATTTGGCTGGTTTGAATGTCAAAGGATTTCGACGGGTAGAAGAGCTCAACCTTCGGTTCAGACCGGGACTTAATGTGCTGGTCGGCCCTAACAATGTCGGCAAGACTGCGGTAGTGGATGGACTACGTGCATTGCTCACAACTGCGGAAGAAGGAGCCCTCCGAGTTGATGCCTACGACCTCCACGCATCTGGCGGACACGTCGCCACTGAGATTACCTTTCACTATGTGTTCAGGGATCTCACGTTGGATGAAGAGGCAGACTTTCTCCCAGCCTTGAAGCCAATGCCGGCCGCACTGGGTACCCCCGAAAAGTACGAGGCACATCTGTGGGTGCGGTACAGCTCCAACGGAACAACTGGCCGAATACGTCCTAAACGTTGGTGCGGCGATCATGAAGAGAACAGCATCACTACAGAGATGCTTGAAGACCTCCGGGCGGTGTATCTGCCTCCCTTGCGAGATCCAGCGTCGGGACTCAAACCAAGCCGTAGCAGCCAGCTAGCACGCCTTATTGATCGGCTCGCCAGCGAAAGCGAGAAGGAGGAACTCGTCGAGCTGCTGAAGGAATTCGAAGAGAAGCTCGAAGTCGAGACACCCGTCTCGAAGACGCAGTCTGCGATTGAGACTCGCCATGTCGCGATGCTTGGCTCGACGCTAAAACAGGCATTGAAGATCGGCCTGACGCCTCCCGAGTTTCAGCGGCTGGCCGCACGCTTGACGCTTGCAGTCGAAGGGCTCGACATCGAGCAAAACGGGCTAGGCTACAACAACCTTATCTACATGGCTGTTGTTCTCAGCGAGCTGGCCCTGAATCCAGATGCAGCTTACAAGGCTTTGATTGTCGAAGAGCCTGAGGCTCACCTGCATCCTCAGTTACAGGTCGTGCTATTGGAACATCTACAGGCGATCGAAGCACCTGTACCGGGACAAAAGCCAGTTCAGGTTTTCGTCACAAGCCATTCGCCACATTTCGCTAGTGCGGCAAAGCTCGATTCCTTGACCTGCCTACATCAGGGCGAAGGCAAGACTGGTGCGTTCTTCCCGAGAGAAGTCACCTTCCTGCCAAAGAAGAAGCAGAAGCTCCAGCGCTACCTCGATGTGACGCGTGCGGACTTGTTCTTTGCGCGCCGACTCATCCTTGTCGAAGGAGCGGCTGAGCGCTTTCTGGTCGATGCCATGGCAGCCAAGATGGGCATAAAGCTGCGTGAGCACTCGGTGACGATCCTGAGCACAGAAGGGCTGAACTTCGATTGCTTCGCTCCGCTCTTCGGCAGCGCTGCGATCCCAATCCGAGTTGCCATTCTGACTGACGCAGACGCACCAGACTATCCCGCCCTGGGGACTACGCCGACAATGTCTTCGGCGGCAAGTGCGATTGCCAAGCTCGCAAACAGCCACATAAAGGCGTACTTCGCCGCACGCACGCTGGAATACGATCTGGCGCTGCTTCCTGCGAACCAGGCGCACATGCTGACTGCCTTGGCCGATATCCATCCTGGCATTGCCGCAGATCTAAAAGCCAAAGTCGATGCGGCAGAGGCCGCAGAAAAGCCACGAGAGTTATTTCGCGGAATGTTCGATCGCGGTCCGACTCTCGGCAACGTTAAGAAGGGCGAGTTTGCTCAGGCTCTTGCGGCCGTCATCGCTGATCCTGGGGTCTCGTTCACAACGCCGACCTACATTGCCGATGCACTGGCATACGTGACAGCGCCATGACCGGGCCATTTATCCCATCTCCGCAGCAGAAGCTGATCATTGAGGCAGGCCTCGTTAGTCAGCGAGTTATTGCTTGCGCCGGCAGCGGCAAGACGGCGACGGCCGTACGAAGGCTCGCTGAAATCCGCCGGCAGCTTGGCACCTCCAAGCAATACGTGGCTCTGCTCTCTTATTCAAACGTCGCAGTCGAAACCTTCCGAGCTGAATACGCGAAGTTGACTGCAGGGCAGCATGGATTATCTAACCGAGTGCTGATATCCACGGTCGACGCATTCGTGACATCGCACATCCTGTCTCCTCATGCTGCGTCAACGATGCAGTGCGTTCGAAGGCCGTACTTAGTGAATGGTCACGAACCGTTCTTGAAAGGTTTCACCTTCTTCAACGGGAGATTCAACGAGGAAATCCGCTACCTCTCTGCCATCTTGAATGGGGTCGAATGGAATTTCTTCAACACTGCCATGCGCGGCAACGCCGTTCCCGTCAACGATTCCATCGCGCACGCTGCGATTAGAAAATTGGGCAAGGCAGGTGCATACACGCACGACCTTGGACGCTACTGGGCGATCAACACGTTAGTAAATCGGCCGCGATTGCTCAAAATTCTTGCGCAGCTCTACCCCTACATCCTGATCGACGAGGCACAGGACATCGGAAGCGTACACGGATGCCTACTGGAGTTACTCATCGCTGAAGGGGTGACTGTCTCGCTTGTGGGTGATCCCAACCAGGCTATCTATGAGTTCGCCCATGCTGACGGTAGCTTTCTACGCAATTTTGATCCTGGGCCGGCTGGTCAGAAGGAGACGCTATCGGAGAACCGGCGCTCGATCCAGTCGCTTGTGGACGTGACCAACAAATTGAGTGAAACGACATACTTCTCCGCCAGGCCCGTCCCGAGTCGCAAGAGTGGGCCGTATCTGATGACTTACAAGGGTGAAGAGCTCTTCAAGGTCCGTTCGACGTTTGCTGAAATACTTGCCATCCATGGATATGCGCATGACTCGGCCGCAGTACTCTGCAGAGCCAGAGACACCGTATCGCTTATCGCGGGATCTGGGGACAACTGGGGTCAGGGAGCCACTGAGCACTTCGCGCGCGCGGCTTTCAGTCGCGATCGAAACGGAGACATTGCGGACGCCTTTACCCACGCAGTGGACGGCGCGTTTCGGCTGCTAGACGGGCCACCGCCGAACCTCAGAGCCGCGGTGCTGAGTGGCTCTGACGACCTTTTGGCAAAAGCCGTGCGACGCATCATCTGGGGTTTCCTCAGGACGCCTGCGACGGGTATTCCGCCAGCATCATTGAACGCCAAAAGTGACTGGCTCCCGAAGTTGAAGGCAAATCTAAAGCCATTGCTGACGATATTGGAATCGAAATGCGATTTGCCCTGCATCTCGAAGTGGGGGTATGGAGTCACGTCGAAGGAGCTCACCGAAGAACCGTTGTGGTGCCAGGACCTCGCTACGTCGACCGTACCACTTCCCCCCGTCAGGACTGTTCACCAGGCGAAGGGGCAGAGTATCGATGCTGTCTTGTACTTGCTGCGGTCAATCGACGTGTCCAAGCTTCTTGCTGGACCAGTCCACGAGGACGGGCGGATCGGCTACGTTGGCTTGACGAGAGCGAGAGATCTGTTGGTGGTAGCGCTGCCAGACACAACAAAGGCAGCGCTGATTAAGCGCTTCAGGGACGCCGGTTTCAGTGATTGGTCATAGTTGTCCGCGTTTACCTAACTTTGACCTGCTCCCCTTGCCGCACCGATGGAAATTTGAAGCGAACTTGACTCCTTGAAGACAGGTGTTGCCTCAAATCGTCACTCGTCTCTACAGGTTTGGGTGACTGCAGCCTGAAGCTGTCGTTCAAAGGTGTACTGCGCTTGTCCGCTCCGGCAGACCGAGGCTTGCTCACGACCCTGAGCCGTCGGTCAAGCTTCTAGAACACCGGAAATTCGGAACCGAGTCTCGCCTCTCTCAAACTTGAAAGTAGTTTCACTCGGATCGGACTCTCGGATGCAGCAGCGCTATCAATGCAGGCAGCCTTTTGTTGATGGCTTTCATTGCGGCATTTTCGCTCTCTCGGTACAGCTTCAGAACCTGCTGGCCCGTGTCTGTGAGTGAGGCGCCGCCACGGGATGCCCCGCCGCGCTGCGTTTGCACCAACGGCTGCACGAAGTCTTGGTTCATTGCTCCGACCAGCACCCACACACGTTGATAGCTCATTCCTAGACGGCGGGCGGCCTCTGCTAAGGAGCCCGTCTCTTGCACGGCCTCAAGGATGTCTGCTTTGCCAGGTCCGATGGCAACGCTGTGATTCAGTTCGATACGGAATTGTGTTGTTCCGTCATGGGACTTTGACCTGAGTGTCGCTTTCATGGATTGATTGTCCACTACAAACATCTTCCCGATATAAACTTGATGAACATATCGAGACCTTAGGGGAACAATGTCTGAAGCAATGGAAGATTCGAATTCAGGTGCAGCGCGCCTGGTCAGCGCCTTGGTAGCAGGATGCGCTGTGGGTACCCTAGGCGGGCTCATTGGGCTGGGCGGTGCGGAGTTTCGCCTTCCGCTGTTGATTGGCCTATTTGGCTTTGCCGCACTACACGCTGTCATTCTGAACAAGGCCATGAGCCTGTTTGTGGTGGCCAGCGCTCTGGTGTTCCGCAGCACCTCCATTCCCTTTATCGATGTGACTGTGCAGTGGCCCATCATCCTGAATCTCCTGGCGGGTAGTCTTGCTGGTGCTTGGCTCGGCGCGTCCTGGGCGTCCAAAATGCGCGGTCGGACGCTGTATCAGGTACTCGCTGTCATGCTGGTGGGAATCGCTATCGTTCTTCTGTTCGGTCACGGGCACGCCTCACGCGAACCTATGGTCACTGGCGTTGCCCAACTCATCGCAGGAGTTGTCGCCGGCTTTGGCATTGGTGTGGTGGCATCCATCATGGGAGTAGCCGGAGGTGAGCTGCTCATTCCAACACTGGTGCTGCTCTTTGGTGTGGACATCAAGCTCGCAGGCTCGCTCTCGTTGGCCGTCAGCCTGCCAACGATGGTTGTGGGCTTCGCGCGTTACAGCCAGGACCAGGCTTTTGGCATTCTCCGCACACACAAGCGGTTTGTGTTGGCAATGGCGGTAGGCTCCATCGCAGGTGCAGCCATCGGCGGGAATTTGCTGGGTGTCATTCCGTCAAGCATCCTGCTCCCAGGACTTGCTGCCATCCTGCTGATTTCGTCAGTGAAGGTGTGGCGTCACAAGTAATGGAGACATGCAGATCCGCGTCTCGGGTTATTCAGGACATTTGCAGGACGCTGGCGTGAACTCGTTGTGTAAAGTTGCGCGCTTTGGGAGCGTATGTTGGGTTGGATCTATCTGGTTTTAGCTGGCGTCTGTGAAATCTTCTATGCGGCAGCTATGCCGAGAACCGATGGGTTCACAAAACTCGGCCCTAGCGTGTTTTGTGCAGCTTTCATTGTGATGAGCATGTATCTGCTCTCCCTCGCAACCAGAACCATTCCCGTTGGCACGGCATATGCTGTTTGGGTTGGCATTGGGGCCGTAGGCACCGCGATCTACGGAGTTCTGATGCTGGGTGAAGACCGGAGCCTTGGACGGATCATTTGTTTCTCACTGATCCTTGCAGGGATTGTGGGCCTGAAGTTCTTGTCTGCTGAGAAGTGATCTACCACTGATGCTTCCGGCGTAGCGGATGTCAACAATGGGCCCACTGCACCCTTCGTTCATGGGAAAAGCGGCCAATGAGATGCTGCTGATCCTGCCTGTGACCTAGTGGCGATTTTGGAGTGCAGTGCGGAATGGCAGGTTCTGAGCTATCTCACTTGCCGTACTACGAGCGGTACGCATGACGCCAATAAGCGTGGCAGATGCAGGTCCTGTCCACTCCCCATAGCCCACCAGCCACAAGCCGGGCCGGTCGCTTGCCCGCGTGCCCTCCACGGCAACTTTGGAATCCTTCACGAGGCCAAGCGACTCCAAAGGCTGTAGAGCGGGTCGGAACCCAGTACACCAAATGATCGCATCAAAGGCCTTTGAGCTCCCATCGGCCCACTGGGCTCCTTCTGTGGAGAGGCGCGCGAACGGCCCCACAGAATGCAGCACACCACGATTCCGTGCGTCGAGGACCGGGGGAACCATCACGATGTCACCAAAGCCACCCGGCAGATTCTCTGGATCTTTGCCTTCCTGCAAGGCCTGCCAACGTGCGGTAGCCCTCTCGAAGAGCACTCGCCCATCGACCTCATCCGGTAGAAAAGCTGGAGGCTCCAACGTGACCCAGGTCGTGGACTCCGCTACGAGTGAGACTTCCGCCAGGATCTGAGCGCCGGAGTTTCCTCCCCCGACCACCATCACCCTCTTGCCTTTGAACGGCTCAGGAGACACGTACTGAGCTGAGTGCAACTGTTGCCCTTTGAAGGACGTCATACCTTCAACTTCGGGCAAAAATGGGTTTCGCCATGTACCCGTGGCACATACAACGGCACGTGAATGCCAGCTTCTCGCACCCGCGTTGACCTGGAAACCTTGCTCCGTTTGCTCAATGCCAGTGACCAGTACCGGCCTCTCGATCTTGAGCTCGTAGCGTGCCTCGTACTTGCGAAGATAGTCGACCACATGGTCACGACTTGGATACTGCTCGCCAGAAGCAGGCATCGCCCATCCTGCGATGGAACTCCAGGAAGCAGGAGAAAAAAGCCTCAGCGAGTCCCATCCATGTTGCCAAGCGCCTCCACCGGCCTCCTCTGCATCGAGTAGTAGCACCGATAAGTTGGTGCGACGCAGGAAATACGCTACCGATAAGCCTGCCTGGCCCGCACCAATGATGATCACATCGTGGAAAGACATCGATTGCTTCCTATTGTTGTCGCTGCCCCCAGGCGCTCCCTCTACGCGCCATGTGTAACCGCTTAGATGCTGCGCTGATTGACCCGTTTGGACAGTTCTTCGGCACTTTCACGGCGCTCGCTGTAGCGATCCACCAGATAGTCCGCACAGTCTCGCGTCAGCAGCGTGAACTTGACCAGCTCTTCCATCACGTCCACCACCCGTTCGTAATACGAAGAGGGCTTCATCCGGTCAGCCTCATCGAATTCGGCAAATGCCTTGGCAACGGACGACTGATTCGGGATGGTGATCATGCGCATCCAGCGACCCAGCACACGCATCTGGTTGACCGCATTGAAGGACTGCGAGCCACCCGAGACTTGCATCACCGCCAATGTCTTGCCTTGCGTCGGTCGCACGGCACCAGCGGACAAAGGAATCCAGTCTATCTGCGCTTTGAGGATGCTGCTCATCGCACCATGACGCTCAGGAGACGTCCAGACCATACCCTCGGCCCATATAGCTAGCTCACGCAGTTCCTTGACCTTCGGGTGATCGTCAGGGGCACCATCGGGCTGGGGCAGGCCACGCGGGTCGAAGATCCTGGTCTCGGCACCCATCTTGCGCAGCAGTCGCGCCGCCTCTTCGGTCAGCAGTCGGCTGTAGGAGCGGTCGCGAACCGAGCCATACAGCAGCAGAATGCGCGGCGCGTGCGCAGCACGTTGTGCGGGCAA
The DNA here is from genome assembly GCF_039581415.1 of Comamonas sp. F1-6. Lineage (NCBI taxonomy): Bacteria > Pseudomonadati > Pseudomonadota > Betaproteobacteria > Burkholderiales > Comamonadaceae > Comamonas > Comamonas sp. F1-6. Next base: position 50,718 of record NZ_JBCPWN010000005.1, on the reverse strand, counting down.
CAGGCCTTCCAGGCTGGGCTTTTCAAAGACTTGTTCGTCGAGGTTCGGTAGATCAGAGATTGCCAATTCGATTTCCTTTCGAGTCAATGACGGCTTCCCCGTCTTCTTTGGAGAATGCGGCCTGTTGAGGCTGCGGCAGGATGTCCAGCACAGCCTCCGAGGGACGGCACAAGCGGGTCCCCAGAGGGGTGACCACTATCGGACGATTGATCAGGATGGGGTGCTGGAGCATGAAATCAATCAATTGCTCATCCGTCCATTTGGGCTCGCCCAGGCCCAGTTCGTCATACGGCGTGCCTTTTTGACGTAACACCTCGCGCACAGGTATGCCCATCGCTTGGATCAGGCCCACTAGCGTGGGGCGATCAGGGGGCGTCTTGAGGTATTCAATGACCGTGGGATCTTCTCCGCTGTTACGGATCAAAGCCAGAACATTGCGGGAGGTGCCGCAGGCTGGGTTGTGATAAATCGTGATGTCACTCATAGCGCTAGATTTCCGTTGCCAAGGTTCATGACGCCACACTGAGCCGCAAGGCTAGTGCTGCGAGGGTGATGAGGAGCACAGGCATGGTCAGCACTGCCCCCACTCTGAAGTAGTAGCCCCAGCCAATCGTTGTGCCTTTCTTGGCGAGCACATGCAGCCAGAGGAGCGTGGCCAGGCTGCCAATAGGCGTGATCTTCGGACCGAGATCGCAGCCAATCACATTGGCGTACACCATGGCCTCCTTGACCGCCCCGCTGGCCGTGGATGCATCGATGGACAAGGCTCCGATCAACACCGTGGGCATGTTGTTCATGATGGAAGACAGCAACGCAGACAGCACGCCTGTGCCCAGCGAGGCTGTCCATACGCCACCGGCTGCAAATTGATTCAGCAACGCGGCGATGTAATCCGTCAGCCCCGCGTTGCGCAGCCCATAGACCACCAGGTACATCCCCAGCGAGAACACGACGATCTGCCATGGAGCACCATGGAGTACCTTTCTGGTGCTGATGACATGGCCACGCGCAGCCACCGCCAGCAAGATCGCGGCTCCCACGGCGGCCACGGCACTGACGGGGACGCCCAGAGGCTCCAGCGCGAAGAAGCCAACCAGCAGCAAGACCAGTACGACCCAGCCAGCCTGGAAGGTGGCCACATCCTTGATCGCAGCCGACGGCTGCTTGAGCTGGGCCACGTCGTAGGAGGCAGGAATATCGCGTCGGAAAAACAGCAGCAGCACACCGAGGCTAGCTAGGACCGAGACGATGTTGACTGGCACCATCACCGATGCGTAGTCGTTGAAGCCGATCTTGAAAAAGTCGGCGGAGACGATATTCACCAGATTGGAGACGATCAAGGGCAGGCTTGCCGTATCTGCAATAAACCCTGCGGCCATGACAAATGCCAGCGTTGCCGCTGGAGAAAAGCCCAGCGCCACCAGCATGGCCATCACGATGGGCGTGAGAATCAGGGCTGCTCCGTCATTGGCGAACAGGGCCGACACGGCAGCACCCAGCAGCACGATGAAAGCAAACAGCTTGACTCCACTGCCGCCACCCCAGCGGGCAAAGTGCAATGCGGCCCACTCGAAGAATCCGGCCTCATCCAGCAAAAGGCTGATGATGATGACCGCGACAAAGGTCGCCGTGGCATTCCAGACAATATTCCAGACCACGGGAATGTCAGCCAAGTGCACGACCCCCAGCAGCAGCGCGATACCGGCACCAATCGAGGCGCTCCAGCCAATACCAAGGCCGCGCGGCTGCCAGATAACCAGCGTCAGAGTGAAGATGAAAATCAGGATGGCCGTCAACATGACGTATAGGTCCTAGAAAAACTTGGATGTGACATCAGGGCGAGACGTGGGCGTTCCCCCCTGGCGTGAGGCCTCGGACGTTTGCACGAAGGCCTACGCCCGGGAGTTCCAAAGGCTGCGTCGATTCAGTGAGACGACAGCTCACGCGCGGTGGACTGGAGCATGGCCTGCTCCAGCTTTTGCGCCGGGAGGTTCACCAATAGCTCCAGGCGACGGCGAATCATGTGCATCGTCTGCCGGAAGGCTTCCAACTTTGCTTCGTCAGGGGCCTCGCCTTCCGAGGGGTCCGGGTAGCCCCAATGCGCTGTGGCGGGATGACCAGGCCAGAACGGGCAAACCTCCCCAGCAGCGTTGTCGCACACGGTGATGATCAGATCCATGTGCGGTGCGCCAGGCACGGCAAATTCATCCCAGTTCTTGCTGCGCAGGCCATCCACCGAAACACCAGCCTTTTGCAGCACTTGCAGTCCTAACGGATTGGGTTGCTGATTCTCTCGGGGGCTGCTGCCCGCCGAATAGGCCTTAAAACGGCCTTGGCCCATATCGTTGAGCAAGGCCTCAGCCAGGATGCTGCGCGCCGAGTTGTGGGTGCAGAGGAACAGGACATTCAGGGGAGCTTTGTTGTCAGACATGATGGATCAGCAGCAGGACTTAGAGGAAGAACTGGGGGGGCAGCAAGACTGCGCTTGCACTGGCGCGGTATGAGGCGTGCAGCAGGCCGCGCTTTGTGCGGCGACTCGCTCTGGCTCATTGAAGACTGGGATGTTGTCCAGCGTGTGAAAGTGTTCCCAGGCCACTCCCTGTGGATCGGTAACCCAGTGCTTTTCGCTGCGGGCATAGCAGCAAGTGGTGTCGCCTTCATCAAGAAGTGCCATATCAGCGGCCTGCGCACGCTGCTTGAGCTCAGCCAACTCGGTTGTCTCATCGACCTGGAAGCCCAAATGGTCAAGCCCTGCCGCCTGGTTCCCGCGCGTAGAGATGGCGAAGTTCACGCGGGGGTCATCCAGCATCCACTTTGCGTAGTCACTTTCCACACGAGAAGGCTCAGCCCCGAACAACTTGGAATAAAAGTCAATGTTCTTGTTCAGATCGTCGACATGCAGGTGTACGTGAAAGCGTTTCATGATGAAGCTCCCTTTAGCAATGGCATGAAGTTGCTGTGTCAGAGGTGCAAACCGCGCCTTGGCAGCAGTTCTCGGTGAGATACGCCAGCAGCTCATTCATGACAGGAAACGCTGCTCGATAGAGCACATTGCGCCCCTGCCGCTCCTGGCTTACCAAATCGGCATGAAAAAGCTCTTTCAGATGAAAGGACAGTGCATTCGGTGCGATGCCCAGTTGCTCAGCGAGTGCACTGGGTGTCAGGCCTTCAGGTCCGGCCACAACAAGAGCGCGAAATACGCGCAATCGGGCCTCATGCGCCAGAGCGGAAAGTGAGCGGATGACGTTTGCTTCTTGCATTTATGAATAATACATCAATTGTTGAATTAATGAATAAATATGCGCAATAAGTGGCCACCTTTTACGCGCGCAGACTGTCGATGACCGCTCATGGAGTCCTGCATCAAGTGACTGCTGTTGGCTGAACTCAGCCGTTCACGATAAGCAGACTAGTCAGCCGTAACTGGTACAGGTGGTCAATTCAATCGGAATACGCACCTAAACCATCAAGTGCTTTCGGCGGTGGTAATTCACCGCAGCTGTCGACAGACAGTCGGTGAAGCTACGACCTGGGAAGGCCCATGAGTTACCGTTCGTTCCCGGTGGTGCCTCAAGCGCACGGACTATCGGCCACACGGCTTCAGGCAACTGCAGCCATTGACCGTCGAGACGAATGCAATCCCCGGTCGGCCAGATCACATCCATGTGCCGCAGTTGCAGTATTTTTTCCAGGTCTGCATTCAATAACTTTGCCAACAGCGCTGCGGTTAAGGCGAGTCGTGCCGCCTCTGAAATACCGCCTGCAAGTGCATCCATCAAAGCTCGGACAGCACGTGCTTGAGGCAAAAGAGATGGAGGCGATATCGCCTTTTTGCGAGGAGTCTTAAGAACCAATCCATGCTGCTGTGCGAGGTACGTAAGGAAGGGGCCCAGTGAGGCGCGGAGACCAGGCTTTTTACGAATGAATCCATCAACACAGGCCTGCGTGAGTTGTTCAGCTCGGCGGACATTTGCATCGCCAAGCAAGGATATTGCAGCATGCAGGTAGGCCTTGCGACTACGCACATTCAGCTCCTTGGGCTGAGCGTCCATCGCAGCATTAAAGCCTTGCAAAGCATTGCCCCAACTTTGCCCAACACTGGACTGCAATTTATTCTGAATGAGGTTGAGGTCTGAGCGCTGCCGACGTGCAGTTGAATCGAGCTGCAAAGTACCCTGCTCTGCTAGGAATTGCGCAAGCAGGCCCATTCTGCGTAGCTCTTCTGTGCTGAACTCCTGCATCAAAAGTTCTTGTCCGAGTTGTTGACCACGCTGTAAAGCATTGTCGATACGCATGATGAACTCTAGATAGCGAGAGGCATTCGTTGCCACCTTGCTGGCGCGATGTGTGTTGTTTCCCCAATGAGTGAATTCCGCATGCAACTGTTTCGCTTGTGGGGTCTCAAGCATTGGTTGCACGGCTGCTTGCCGTCGAAAATTGGAGTTCTTGATAGAACATGCGAGACAGGGTGCCAAGCCTACACCACCGACAGTTTCTCCGCATCCTGGGCACGCATGAGAAGGTAGACCGTGTTCACAGCACGATTTGCATAAATGTGCGCCAGCTAATGTCATGAAGAACATACCGCGATGCTTATGGCAATGGCTGCAGGTCGCTTTTACTGTCTTGCGTAGACACTTTTCACACATCTGCCCGCGCTCAGAAAAGCCTTGTGCCCGGCTTAGTCTGGAGCTGAGGGTGCCACAGGTGTCGCACGGGCGAGGGGGGCGGTAGTAGGGGGCGCAGGATGCACAAGCCACCCTGTCGCCAACCCTCAGATCTGCACGGGGTGTCAGCTTGCCGCAGCGTAGACAGGTGCGGCTCTCCTGCAAGCACTGACGGCAGACTGGCGAAGGGTTGTTCTTGTGGGATCGCGCGGACTTTCCGCACACCTCACAGGTCCGCGAAGGGAAATTGGTCGGATAGCAGATGCTGCAATAGCTCACCCCATGATGTATGCGGTGAGCCCGCTGCATAGGTCGGCCGCAATTGTCACAACTAGGTTTGGTGACATGTGCGAGGTACTTGCCTTCAGGGCCTACTTCAGAACTGGCGTTCATTTTTGCTCACACGCGACGACATTGATCGCTTGGGGTGTAGACGCAGGGCAATTTGCATTATTTTTTTTGCCCTCTGCTGCGGGTCTTTGAGGTCAACCCAGCAGGTTCGAGGTTGCACTCTCTTTGTTGGAGCGGCTCTGACATACAGGGTCTCGGCGTTGTCTCGACATATCGCAGAACGTGCCTTCATCACCTCCTTTGTCAGAACGTTTTCCAGCAACTGTCCACGCTGCAAGATTCGCCAAAAGCTCCACGGCTCTCCGGCAAATCTGAAATCTGGAGAGTATTTCGCTGCCTTTGTTAATTCACAGTACATGCGTGCCAAGGGCAATGGATTGCCGTCAGAAGCTTGGCTCCATAATGAATTGACGTACCTCTGCAGCTCAACTTGGTGTGTAGAACAAGATGAGGGGCGGGCATCGTACAGCGGGAGTGCGCAGCGCTCACAACGACCAAACAACAGAGAGTCGTTACGGTATGGCGCAAAAGGAGCTCCACAACCAGGGCAACTGTCCATCAAGCTCACCCTATGTTTTGCGCATAGCCAAGTGGACGCTATACGCCACTCCAGATGCACATGCCGTGGAGTGTCTTCCTTCAGGCACAAGGGGCAGAACAGTTGGCCGAAGCGTAATCGGCGCAGATGGTAGATCCCCACGGGGGTCAGCCATGGTTGAAAGCCGCTTCTTTGCACCGGTATATCTGCTTGTGCCAGCCGCGCGCAGTACGTCATATCACGAATGATTGAAACTTCGACGCCGATAGCGCGTGCAATGATCATGAGCATTGCATGAGGAAGGCTACGATCAAGGTCCTGTCGCCAGACTAAATAGCCCAGGCCTAGGCGATGCGACAAGGATGAGGGCTCTTCGCCGCGAGCCCATGCCCAACGGGTTAGGAATGATCCGAGTGTTTCGCTTGGCAAGGGCAACATAGTCATGCTCCTAACGGAGGCTGGGATGGCATTAGCAAACCCCTTCGATAGCTCTGACACTCCTCTTGCAAGATCTTGAAGGTAATACTGGGACTGCCTTTTTTGAGTGCTGCTTCGGCTGCACGCATAGTGATTTTTTGCACTGACCCGATGGTGCCGTCGCTGCTTTTGAAAATTTCCATAGCCTTCTCCGGCGCGTTCAGTTTGGAGGGTTGGGGCAAGGGCATCTTCGTCTCGAACGAAGCGAGCAACTGAAGGAATGTTTCGTTGGCTTGCCATCGCGGCAGAGCGAGTCTGGTGAAGCGGCTGACAAACTGGCTGTCGATGGCGAGGGCACGAGAAACATCTACCGTACCGCAAGCCACGATACTCAAGCTACGGACGTTCGACAGCCGTTTAAGTGCTGCCATGAATTGCTTCTGCTGACGTGCTGGGCTGTTGAGCATTGCATGCAATTCATCCAGGACCAGCACAGTGGTTTGCTGGGCAGCCAATTCCTGCTGGACTAAAGCATCAAGGCGGGAGGGGGGCGCATCAGGACGATGGGTGATGTCCAATGCTTGCAGGATTGAGCTATAGAGCCGACGTTCATCGGCACTGGGAGGTGTTTCCACCCAGAGCACTTTGTTGATCGGATACCCCGCTTCATCCAACACGACCGGGTTATTGGCCAAGAACTTACGGGTGAGTGTGGTCTTCCCGTTATCACTATCGGCGATGACTGCACGGCACTCTGGCTTTGTCGTGCGAGGAAATCTCACCAAGTCTTGTAGATCACGCAGGATATGCTCAAAGGCTGGATAGGAGAAAAGGTGAGAGGTACGGAGGAAAGTCAGCTTTTCAGGTAACGAGGCTTCCAGCATTTGAATGGCATCGTCTGACAGATGGGCAAAACTGTTCATGCTTTACACCCCTTCAAACGGGGTGATTTTTTTGCCCGCAAATGCCAAAAATGGATTGCTGGAGAACTCCTCCTGAATTCTCTCTGGCTGCATTTTCTCCTCGATCACTGAACGGTCCTCACTTCGGGGGCGTGTAACCTCATTACCCCTTCTGCGCACCCGCTTCGTTTCTGCGACAGCTTTAGCCTCACGGTCTGAGCTGCGTTGCCGATACGATGCCTTTGCCTCGTTGTCTTCCAGCCGTTCCCCGTCCTTGTGATCACGAGCCTCGGTGGCCATGTACTCGTCAACCCCGACAAAGCTGTCTTCGTCGCCCTCGACTGGCGCGTAAAAGGGATAGCGATCAAGCTTGATGTATTGCTTGAGATCCGGATCAAGAAACCACAATTCACGTTTGCGGCTCGGATGGTACTTGCACACGAACTGTCGCTTCTCGCTAGGGTGCTCAGGATCAGGTGCATTGATCCAACGGTTGAGTGCCTCATGGTAGTAGTCAGCCTTGTTCATGCGCACCCCTGTGGGTGACACCACTCGGGTATCCATTGGGAGGAAGTCCAGCTTGAGCTTCTCGGGGTCGGAAATCTGGATGGGTAACCCGGCTGCAATTTGTTGGTCACTCCCAAAGACAGCTCGCTCCCAAGCAGTGATAGGCGGCATCTTCAAGAAGCTGTGCTTGCTGACGTGATAGTGGTTCACGATCCAGTCAGCAACTTCGATCTCTAACTCATGCAGCGTATAGGCAGATTTTTTGCGAGAGTTGTATGTGCCGCGCTGCGAAGGGTTCGAAAACGTAGTGCCTGGCTTTTTACGCAGCATGGCGTTAACGTTACCGATCATGCGTTCGATGTGCGCCCCATAACGAGGTGTTTTCACGGGCCGCAGATCCATGTCGATCAGATTTTCCTTGCATCCAAACTTCAAGGCGTTGCCGCGAAATTCTTTTGCATTGTCACAAATGATCTTCAGAATTTTTCCGTGCACCGGCCAGTTTCCGGGTACTCCAAGAGAGGCGAGGTAGTCGTTCTTGGGCAGCATGCCCATAACCAGGGCCATGCCTGCCGCCACAGAGGAGGGTGCCCGCATGCTCAGGTAAAAGCCAACAATCACTCGGGTCATCACGTCGATGATGAGTGTGAGCCACGGACGTCCCCAGGGTTGACGAGTGTCCGAGAACACAATCGTGATATCCAGCCGGACGTGGTCGATTTGCACCGGTCCGAGTGGCGCAAATGGTGTTGGAAATTCCCCAGGAGTGGGGAAATTTTTATCAGCCAGGTCGGGATGGCCACGCCGTCTGGAGGCCAAGTTTTGCGGCAGTGCGGCAATCCTATTGCGCACAGTATTTATGTGCGGTACGGGCAGCTTCTCTAGCTCACACCGCTCTTTCACGTGGTGATGGACCTCTATCGGCCCCAGCTGTTGGGACGATAGATATATTTTGTCGATGGTGTCGCTAATGATTTGCTCCACCCGGTCATTGAGTTTCGGGATTGAAGGAGCGCCGCGCTTGGAGTCAATCAGGCCAACCAGCCCGGAACCGTTGTAGTTCTTGATCCAGGTGTAGAGAGTCACTGCACTGACTCCTGCCTCCTTTGCTCGGGCTTCTACGTCGCTGCGTCTACGTCGGTGCATCGTAATAAGCGGAGCAATAACTTCAAACCGCTCCTCTGCTTGGGCAATGTCATGATCGGTAAATGACAGGAGTTCCGGACGTGCTAGTACAGGTGTCTCTGGCGTACCTTCTGCAGTCGGCAGCTTGCTAACCGAGGTCAATTGATAAAGAAACGCCACTTCGGACTGCCCCGATGCGGGATCTTCCACTATCACACGATCTGATGCGAGAACGCGGCGCACGATGTGAATGCGTTTGTTGAACCCCACTGGGGCTCCTGGGCAAACCACAAAGCCAGCGGGGTTGAAGTCATTAGCCATAGATCGAGACCTCCGTTAACCAGATCTCAGACTTCATGGTTAGAACGTTCATGAGGTTTACCCCAATAACCTGCTCACACACCAAACGCCACATGGCGCCCACGGCCTGGGCGCGGTTTGTTCGGTCCATAAATGTTGAAGCAAGCAACTCAGACGGGGTGGAGATCCCAAGCTCTCGCAAGGTATCCACCAACATAAGGGCCGATCTCCCATCGTCGGGGTAGGAGCGAAAGTGGCGCAGCTTCTGCACGTTCTGCAGGTATGTCGTACGGATAAATGTTTCGTCCATGACCTGGAAGTGCCAGCCTCGTTGCTCACACAACATGCGGGCAGCATTGAATCCAGGCTCAAGCTCTTGAGCGCGCTCGCGCAGCTCATCTGCATATTTCACTTCGTAAAGGATAGGCGGAGGTGTCTGGCCGTCGATTGTGTGGTGGAAGGTGGCTAGTAAGTCTGGTGTGTAGGTCCGTTTGCGTCCCGATCCAACAGTGAAATCGATACGCAATGGCTGGGAAGTGACCCGCTTGACCGTCATATCGAAGTCGAGCAGCAGAGCCAAATCGCGCTCCAACGTGCTCTCGAAACCCACTGTGGGCCCTTCAGGCGGTTCAACACGGCCCGTAACTGACCGGTAGTTCATCGGGATGGCCCGTACCCCACCTTCCTTTTCAGTTACGCCAATCAATGTAATTTCCATATCAGTTCAGTATTTCGTTGTGCGCAGTTAAGCCTTTCAAAGTAAAAATCTACGCCCCTTTAGAGGAAAAGAGGGTGTCTAAAGTTAACGATTTCGCTGTAATTAACAGCGGCTCTCCGCCCCGGCCCGGCGAGATTTCATATGCCCATTGCGGTGCGCTTTTCCTGGATGAGCTGCCCGAGTTCGCGCGCAGCGCCCTGGAGGCCCTGCGAGAGCCGCTGGAGACCGGGCGCATCACCATCGTGCGGGCCGTGCAGAGGGCGGAGTTCCCGGCCCGTTTCCTGCTGGTGGCGGCCATGAACCCCTGTCCCTGCGGCTTCTGGGGATCGCGCATCAGGGCCTGCCGCTGCTCGCCCGATCAGGTGGCACGTTATCAGGCACGCATCAGCGGACCCTTGCTGGACCGTATCGATCTGCATGTGGAGGTGGCAGCGCTGTCGCCCGAGGAGTTGCTTGCAGCGCCCGAAGGGGAGGGCAGCGCTGCCGTGCAGCAACGCGTGAGTGCGGCCAGGGACAAGGCCTTGCAGCGCCAGGGCCTGCCCAATCATCAGTTGCAGGGGGCACAGCTCGACACGCATCTGCAGCTGGAGCCCGAGGCGCTGACCTTTGCCCACAAGGCTGCAGCGCGCCTTGGCTGGTCGGCGCGCGGCACGCACCGGGCGTTGAAGGTGGCGCGAACCATTGCCGATCTGGCGGACTCGGATGCCATCACGCAAACCCATCTGGCCGAGGCATTGCAGTATCGCCGCGCGCTGATGCAGCCGTGATGTCCTGCCGCTCTCAGGCGGCAAGAGCCAGCGCCACGGGCTGTGCCCGTGTGGCCTGCGGATTGACACCCAGTACCTGCGCAAATGCATGCAGTGCCGGCGACCAGCCTTGTACGGCAGCGGTCACAAAACAGGTGTCGACAAAGGCCAGCTCCTGCCCGCTCTTGCCGGGCAGAGTCATCCAATGCACGCCAAAGCGCTGCTGCTGGGCTTCGACCAGCGAGCGCGACAGCAGCGCATAGCCCATGCCGGCGGCCACGCAGCCGAGGATGGTGTCCAGCATGCCCAGCTCCATGATGCGTACCGCCGTCACCCCCATCGAAGCCATCAGCAACTCGATCCGTTGGCGGTAGCTGCAGCCCTGGCGAAAGGCCAGAAACACGGCGCTGCTGAACTCTGCGGCGGTGGGGAAGCGCGTCAGCGGCTGTCCGCTGACCAGCACCAGCTCTTCACGAAATACCGGCCAGGATTGCAGCTCGTTTTGTGGTGCGGCACCGTTGATGAAGGCACAGTCGATGCGACCGGCCGCCAGCTCCATCAGCAATGCGGCGCTGGGCTGGGCGTCCAGCTCCAGGTCGATACCCGGATGCTGCCTGCGCAACTCGGCCAGCAGTGGTGGCAGACGCAGTGCGGCCGTGGTTTCCATCGAACCTATGCGCAAGGCGCTCTTGACCTGGCCGGCTGCAAACTGCCGGGCTTGCAGCATGGCCAGCACCTGGTCATGCGACTGCAGCATCTGCCGCGCAGACTCCAGCAGCGTGCGTCCGGCCGGAGTGGGAAAGACCGGGTTGGCTCGCATCAGCAGCTGCACGCCTGCTTCGTCCTCGAGCTTTTTGATATGGGCCGTGACATTGGATTGCACGGTGTGCAGAAGCTGGGCTGCGGCACCAAAGCTGCCGCTTTCGCAGACGGCTTCGAACATGCGCAGGGATTTGAGTTGCATATGCGGCTCCAATATCTCGAATTGAGATGCAAGTCATCATTTTGAATCATTGGACATGATCAAGTCGCAGCGTTTAGGCTTGATGCCAATTTCCCCTCCATAACCCGAGCTGTGATCGAACGCAAAGAACTTCCCCTGCTGTTGACCGGCTTCATGGCCACCCTGAGCGGCGTCGGCCTGGCCCGTTTCGCCTATACGGCGCTGATGCCGCAGATGGTGCATGCGGGCTGGTTCAGCGGCGAGCAGGTGGCTTATCTGGGGGCCGCCAATCTGCTCGGCTATCTGATCGGGGCTTTGGTCGCCGCGCCGCTGGCCGAGCGCATGGGCGCGTTGCGCGTGCTGGTGATCTGCTGGGTGGCCGTGACGCTGAGCTTTGCAGGCTGCAGCCTGCCCCAGCCCATGGCCCTGTTCTTTGTCTGGCGGCTGATCTCCGGCATTGCCGGTGCCGCGCTGATGGTGCTGGGCCCGTCGGTGGCCATGGCTGCCGCAGCGCCGCAGCGCCGTGCCACGCTGGGCCCGCTGATGTTCTGCGGCATTGGCGTGGGCGCCTTGCTGGCCGCCACGCTGGTGCCCATGTTTGCGCGCAGCAGCCTGAGTGCCGTATGGTGGGCGTTGACGGCGCTGTCTGCGCTGGCGCTTTACAGCGGCCGGCATGCTGCGCGTCAGATCCCGCTGCATGCACCGGTGGCGATCCAGCCCACGGCGGTCGCAGCCTCCAGCACAACGCCATGGAGCCTGGCGGTGATTCTGGTGCTGGTCGCCTATGCCTGCGACGCCTTCGGCTTTGTGCCGCACACCGTGTTCTGGGTGGACTACCTGGATCGCGAGCTGCAGCTGGGCGGCGCCTATGCCTCGACGCAATGGGCATTCTTCGGGCTTGGCGCGATGGTCGGGCCGCTGTGTGCGGCCTACTGTGCCACGCGCTGGGGCTGGTGGGGTACGACCACGGGCGCCTATGCCCTCAAGGCCGTGGCCATCGGCCTGCCGCTGGCCTGGGCAGGTTTCGGCGGCCATGCGCTGTCGGGCTTTCTGGTGGGGGCGCTGTCGCCGGGCATGGCTGCCATCACCTCGGGCTATCTGATGCAGCTCATCGGCCCCGGCCAGCACAAGAAAATGTGGGGCTACGCCACGGCGGCATTTGCGCTGCTGCAGGCCAGCTCCGGCTATCTGATGGCATTTGTTTACGCCAGCAGCGGCAGCTATCGCCAGCTGTTCGTGCTGGGCTGCGCAGCGCTGGGCCTGGGGGCGCTGCTGGTGGCCTCAAGCCGCCTGGCCCGCACTGCGCAATGATCAGGATCGAGATGTGACAACCGGGAGACGCGCGATGAGCAAACTACCTTTGTGGATGACAGGCCTGGGTCTGCAGCATCCCATCATTCAGGCCCCGATGGCCGGGACCTCGACCCCGCAGCTGGCGGCTGCCGTGAGCAATGCATACGCCCTGGGCTCGGTCGGCATAGGCGCCTACGGCCTTGAGCAGGCGCGCCAGCACATCGAACAGACGCGTGCGCTGACCGATCGCCCCTTCAACGTCAACCTCTTCTGTCATCGTGCGCCGGTAGCAGATGCCGAGCGCGAAGCACAGTGGCTGCGCTATCTGGCGCCGGAGTTCGAGCGCTACGGCGCGTCCGTGCCGTCTGGCCTGCGCTGCATCTACGAGTCAGCGCTGGGCAATGCGCGATTGCAGGCCATGCTGCTGGAGCTGCGTCCCGCCGTGGTGAGCTTTCATTTCGGCCTGCCGGAGCAGAGTTTTGTCGATGCCTTGCGCGCCGCCGGCATCACCACGCTGGCCTGCGCCACCAGTCTCGATGAGGCGCGCCAGATCGAGCAGGCCGGGGTGGATGTGATCGTGGCCCAGGGCATGGAGGCGGGCGGCCATCGCGGCGCTTTCGTGCCCGAGCAGGACAGACTGATGGGCACTTTGGCGCTGGTGCGGCTGCTGGCGCGCGAGTCCCGCCTGCCCGTGGTCGCCGCAGGCGGCATCATGGACGGTGCCGGCATCGCTGCCGCTTTGCAGCTCGGAGCCTGCGCCGTGCAGATGGGCACGGCCTTCATCCTCTGCCCCGAATCCGCCGCCAGCCAGGCCTACCGCGCCGAGCTGCAAGGCGACAGCGCGCAGCACACGGCTATCACCGCCGCCATTTCCGGGCGTCCTGCGCGCGGCATGTTCAACCGTCTGCACCAGCTGGGACGGGACTATGCGGGAGCGCTGCCTGCCTATCCCATGGTGTATGACGCAGGCAAGGCGCTGCACCAGGCCGCCAGCGCGCAGGGCAGCAGCGACTATGCCGCGCACTGGGCCGGCCAGGGCGCACCGCTGGCTCGCGCCATGCCCGCCGCCGAACTCGTGCTCACGCTGGCGCAGGAGCTGGAGCAGGCGGAGCACGCCTGAGCGGGCTTGAGCGGATATTCTGTGCGCCTGGAGCAACCATCTGATTTGATAGCTGTCATCGCTTGTAATGCATAAGATCTGGATTGCTTACGCCAAGATTTGAATACTGACTTGCGATGAATGCTATGGTTTTAGCTGTTGCAGCGAATGACCGATGCATCCTTTGAAGCGAACAGACGTCGCACCGCATCGGCGCGCCGCGTCAGCACCGCGCGCTGGTTGACGTAGCCCTTGTCGGTGATCTCTCCGGCCTCCGCGTCCGGCGGATCGGCCAGCACCAGCGCGCAGCCGGGGCTTTGCGAGCTGCCCGCGCCTGCGTCGCGCTGCTCGTGCATCACGCGGCGCAGTGCCTGTGCCAGGGTTTCGGGGGCGGCAGCGCCTGCGGGCGTGGCAAATACCAGCAGGCCCAGCTCGTCACGGTCGTGGCCTGCGATGACGATGTCCTGCACCCATGGCGCCAGGCGCGACACCAGTTCCACGCGCAGCGTTCCCACCGAGACCCAGGTGCCGCTGGAGAGCTTGAAGTCCTCGGCCACGCGGCCGTTGAAGATCACGCCACGCTCGGGTCGCTGCTCGTCCACGACGAAGCCTGCGTCGCCGATGCGGTAATAACCTTCCTCGTCGAAGGCCGCTGCCGTTTCGCGCGGTGCGTCGCGGTAGCCGGGGAAAACCGACACGCCCTTCACGCGCATTTCCTGCTTGTTGCCGTTGGGGACGAACTTGAGCTCCAGCCCGGGCAGCGGCGCACCTATGCAGCCTGCGCCGTCGAGCTGCCAGTGGGCCGAGGTGATCGCGGGCGAGGTCTCGGTGCAGCCCCAGGAAGTGGTCAGCCACAGGGGGCGGCCCGGGCGCACGCGCTGGGCCACCGCCTCCAGTCGCTTCCAGGTCGAGGGGGCCAGCGCCGCAGCTGCGTAGAAGGCCAGGCGAAGGCGCGAGAGCATGTCCGCCGCCAGCGCGTTGTCGGCCTCCATCAGCGGCAGCACCATGTCGAAGCCGCGCGGCACGTTGAACCACAGCGTGGGGCGGACTTCGCGCAGATTGCGCACCGTCTTCTCGATCAGACCCGGTGCGGGCCTGCCCTCGTCGATGTAGAGCGTGCCGCCGTGCGCCAGTACCAGATGCAGGTTGTGGTTGCCGCCGAAGGTGTGGCTCCAGGGCAGCCAGTCCACGAGCACGGGCTTTTCATGCTCCAGGAAGCGCCAGGTCTGCGCCATTTGCTGCTGGTTGGCGCACAGCATGCGGTGCGTGTTGATGACGACCTTGGGCGTGCCTGTGGAGCCCGAGGTCAGCAGGTATTTGGCATGCGTGTCGGGCGCGATGGCCTCATAGGCGGTGCGCACGGCGACTGTCTCGGGTCTGGCCATGAGCGCCCCGAAATCCAGCCCGCCAGGCCAGTGCGGTGCATGTGCGCTGAAGACGCAGGGCGCGCGGGTTTCGCAGGCCGCCAGCGCCGGTCCGTACAGACGCGCGTCCGATGCGTAGATCAGCGCGGGCTGCAGCACCTGGAGCATCTGGCGCAGCCGTCCGAAGTCGCGCGCCGTGCGCGAGTAGGCACTGGACAGCGAGCAGGCTGCCCGGCCCACGTGCATGGCGGCCAGCATCAGCACCGCGTGATCGATGGCATTGTCCGACAGGATGACCACAGGGCCGGGGAGCAGATCCAGGTCCAGCAGCCCCTGGGCCGTGCGTCCCACGGCCTCGCGCAGCTCGCCCCAGCTCAGCATGCGCCAGCCGCTGCCGTCGGGCGTGCGCTCGGCCAGGGCCGGCGCCTCGGGTGTTTCGCGCGCCCAACGCTCCAGCCACTCGCCCACGCAACGTGCATAGGGCTTGAGCGCCACGGGCGATCGCAGCACGAAGCTGCCGTCGTCGAGATCGATGCGCAGGCTTCGCGGCGGGGCCACCTGCTGCGGATCGGACAGGAAGTCTATGGCTTGCATGCATGCTCCTTTATGTGGGCTCAGAACAGCGAGCCCTGGGCCTTGGCACGTATCAGGTCGGTCAGCAACTCGTCGCGCGTGCGCTCCAGCTCCTCCTCGCGGCGCATGCCGCGCGCCTCGGCCACGCCCTGCACCACATGAGCCTTGAGCGCCTCTGTCATGGCCGGATTGCCAAGATCGCGCCACCAGCTTTCGATGGGGCCGCCCAGGTGCTCCAGCAGATGCTGCATGCCGCCCTGTCCGCCAGACAGATGCAGGTTCATGAATGGCCCCATCAGCGCCCAGCGCAGGCCGGGGCCGTGGGCGATGGCCGTGTCGATGTCGCTGACGCTGGCCACCCCCTGGTCAACGAGGTGAAAGGCCTCGCGCCACAGCGCGGCCTGCAGGCGGTTGGCGATGTGGCCAGCGATCTCGCGCCGCACATGAATGGGGCGCTTGCCCAGCGCTGCGTAGAAGTCCATGGCGCGCTGGATGCTGTCTGGCGAGGTGGCATCGCCACCACCCACTTCCACCAGCGGAATCAGGTGCGGCGGATTGAAGGGATGGCCCAGAACCACGCGCTGCGGCGTCTTGCAGCGTGCCTGCATGCCGCTGACCGGCAGACCCGAGCTGCTGCTGGCCAGCAGTACCCGGGGTGGTGTGGCCGCGTCCATGCGCGCATAGAGGTCAGCCTTGAAGTCGGCGCGTTCGGGGCCGCTTTCCTGCACGAAGTCGCAGCCGTCCAGCGCACGCTCAAGTTCGGCGTCGAAGCGCAGGCGTTCGAGCGAAGCTCCATCCACCAGCCCCATGCGTTGCATGGTCGGCCAGTGGCGCTGCACCGCTTCGCGCAGGCGCTGCTCGGCGCCGGGTGCTGGATCGGTGGCCGTCACATCCAGGCCGTGCGCCAGGAAGAACGCTGCCCAGCTGGCACCGATCACGCCGGTGCCGACCACGGCCACGCGCCGTATCACGGGTGCGGCTGCGCTCATGATGTCTTCCATTGCGCGCAGCGCGTCTCGGCGCGTGTGGTCCAGGCGGCCTCGCCTCGGATGGTCTCGACCACCTTGTAGTAGTCCCAGGGCTCTCTGGATTCGGCCGGCGTCTTCACCTGCATCAGATGCATGTCATGCACCATCAGGCCGTCGGCGCGCAGCCAGCCATCCTTGACGAACATGTCGTTGAAACGGGTCTTCCTGAGCTGTTCCATCACCTTGGTGCCATCGTCCGTGCCCGCGGCCTGCACGGCCTTGAGGTACTGTAGCGTGGCGGAGTAGTCGCCCGCATGGAATGAGGTGGGCATGCGCTTGTGCTTGTCGAAGAAGCGCCGCGCCCATGCGCTGGCCTCGGGGCTCTGGTTCCAGTACCAGCTGTCGGTCAGATACATGCCCTGTGCTGTCTTCAGGCCCAGGGCGTGCACGTCCTGAATGGTGATGATCATGCCCGCGAGCTTCATCTTCTGCGCCAGCCCGAATTCCGCCGCCGACTTGATGGCGTTGACCGTGTCGCCGCCTGCGTTGGCCAGGGCCAGTACATCGGGCTTGGCCGCCAGAGCCTGCAGCATGAAGGACGAGAAGTCGCTGGCGCCCAGCGGGTGCTTGACCGCACCGGCCACGTTGCCGCTGCCGGCTTCAAGCACCTTGGCGGCATCGGCCTGAAGCGCATTGCCGAAGGCATAGTCGGCCGTCACGAAGAACCAGCGTTTGCCGCCGCTCTTGAGCACGGCGCTGGCCGTTCCGCGCGCCATGGCCACCGTGTCGTAGGCATACATGACCGTGTAGGGCGAACACTGCTCGTTGGTGAGGCTGGAAGCACCCGAGCCGACCACGAAATAGGGCTTGCGCTTATCGCGCGCCACGCCCGCCATGGCAATGGCCGCGCCCGAGTTCACGCCGCCGATCAGCATGTCGAAGCGCTCCACGTCGAACCATTGGCGCGCCTTGGCTGCGGCGATGTCGGCCTTGTTCTGGTGGTCGGCCGCCACAAGCTCGATCTTCTTGCCGTTGATGGCTCCGCCCATGTCGGCGATGGCCATGCGTATGGCCTCTGCGCCTGCCGGTCCGTCGTAGTCGCGGTATACGCCCGACATGTCGCTGATGAAGCCTATGCGTATCACATCGTCCGAAATCTGGGCTGCTGCCGTGGCCGCACCGGCCAGCGTCACGGCGCCGGCCAGGGCCTTGCATGTGAAGTTCATGATGCTGTCTCCTCGTTGTTGTGCGAACTGTGCTGCTCAGGCAGCCTGTGCCATGGCGGCGGGCGCGAACGCGGGCAGCGGCATGCCGCCGCGTTGCAGCCCCATGATCTGACGCGCTTCCTCGGGTGTGGCGGGCTCCATGTCGAGATCGCGGATCAGGCGCACGATGCGCTCCGTCAGCTGCACATTGGTGGCCAGCTCGCCCTGGCGGTAGTAGAGGTTGTCCTCCAGGCCCACACGCGCATGGCCGCCCAGCAGAAGCGCAGCCACATTGGCCTCCAGCTGCGAGGGGCCGATGCCGCTGACGCAGAAGATGCTGTTGGCGGGCAGAACGTCCACCATCTGCTGCAGGTAGCGCGGCGAGAACGGCATGGCGTTCTGGAAGTTGCGGTGGACGTTCATCACCAGGTTGATGAAGTGCGGTGCGGCATCGTGGTCTTCCTCGATCAGCGTGGTCACGTCCTGCAGGATATGGGTGTGTGCGAAGACCTCCCACTCTGGCTTGATGCCGCGTGCCTTCATGCCTACGGCCAGCTCGCGGCCCCGGGACAGCGGCGTGTCCATGAGGATCTCGCGCCCGCCGAAGCTCAGGTTCAGCGTGGTCGCATCCAGCGTGCACATCTCGGCGCCTGCGTCCATGCCCTTGATGCGCTCCTCCCAGGCGATTTCCCAGCGCCCGCCCTGCAGCTCGCGCACCATGTCGCCGTGCACGCCACCACCCGTGGAGTTGTTGATCACGATGTCGCAGCCCGCAGCGCGGATGCGGGTGTTGATGTCGCGGTAGATGTCGGCATTGCAGGTGGCGCCGTCATCGGGGCGGCGCGCATGGATGGCAGCCACGCTGGCGCCCGCATTGCAGCAGCGCACCACGTCCTCGGCGATCTCGTCCGGCTGGGTAGGGAGATAGGGGTTCTGCGATTTGTGGGCCATGCCGCCCGTGGGGGCAATGGTCACGATCACTTTGCGCTTGCTCATGGCGTCTCCTGATGCGTGGGGTTGGGTCGTCAGCTATTATTTTTTTCACCCCTGCACGAATCAGTCGTTGCGATGACATTTGACCTCGGGGTAAGTACGCAAGGAGCTTCACCATCGCCCGCCATCACCGCTCAACGGCCGCGGCCCGTCCCACCCTCGATGAACTGCTGTCTGGCTCGGCCTGGTTTCCCGCGCTCGACGTTGCCGTGCGCGAACGCGTGCGTGCCGAGATGCGCGAGGTGGACCTGCCCGCGGGCACTGCGCTGTGCCGTATGGGAGATGCGCCTCGGCACTGGTATGGCGCCATCGAAGGGCTGCTCAAATGGTCGGTGAGCAGCGCCGACGGTCGCTCGGTCACGCTGGGAGGTCTGTCGGTGGGCAGCTGGTTCGGCGAGGGAACGGTGCTGCGCGGAGTGGCGCGCACGGCGGACGTGATCGCTCTGCGAGACAGCCGCGTGGCCTTGATGCCTGCCGAGGTCTTTGAATGGCTGCGCGGCAGCGAGCGCAGCTTCGAAGCCTTTTTGCTGCGTCAGATCAACGAGCGCATGCACTGGTTCCTGGGCAACTTTGCGGCCCACCATCTGCTCGATACCGACAGTCAGGTGGCGCGTGCACTGGTAGGCCTGTTCCACCCCTGGCTGCATCCGGGAAGCGACCCGCGCCTGCGGGTGTCCCAGGAGGAGATCGCCAACCTCTCCGGCCTGTCGCGCCAGCGCTGCAACGCAGCGCTGCGGCGCCTGGCGGCGGCCGGCCAGATAGAGATCGAATACGGCGGCATCACCGTCATCGACCTGCCGCGGCTGCGATCACGCGTGCTCGCAGCCGCGTCGTTCTAGCGGCCAGATTCGCTCTGCGTCACGTTGCTCTCGCCGTGCTCATGGTAGGCAGCGATGGCGTCCATCAGTTCCTGCAGCTGGGCCGATACCTGCTGCTCCTCGCGCACCAACATATAGCGGGGGCGCACTGCCCAGGCGTCGGTCAGCGGCACGCGGCAGACGCGCGGCAGGCCGCGGTAGCGCTGGGCCACGGTCTCGGGAACCACGGCCACGCCAACGCCTGCCGCGACCATGCGGCACATCGAGTCGAAGCTGGACAACTGTATGCGCAGCTTCAGCGTGGTGCCCAGTTGCTGGCTCAGCCGCTCCAGAAAGGTCTGCAGCGTGCTGCCGCGGTGCATGCCCACAAAGCGCTCGTGCAGCACATCGGCAAAGGCCACGCTGCTCATGTCCGCCCAGCGCGCGGTGTCGGGGGTCACCAGCACCAGCCGGTCGGTGCTGAAATGCAGCACGCGCAGGCCGTGCGTGTCCACCTCGCCAGCCACGATGCCCAGGTCGGCGCGGCCGTCGCGGATGTCGGCGGCAATGCCGGCATTGGGGCGCTCCTGCAGATCCACGCTGATGTGCGGGTGCTGGGTGAGGTAGGCCGCAAGTATGTCGGGCATGAACTCCGTCACGGCCGTGGTGTTGGCGAATACGCGCACATGGCCGCGCAGGCCCGCGCCGTACTCCTGCAGGTCGGCTTGCAATTGCTGCGAATGCTGCAGCATGGCGCGCGCATGGTGCAAAAAGGCCTCGCCGGGTGCCGACAGTTTTACCCCTCTAGCCTCTCGTATCAGCAAAGGCATGCCGGCCTGCTCCTCCAGTGCCTTGACACGTGCGCTGGTGGCTGCAAGCGATAGGTGAGATTGTTCAGAAGCCCTTGTCAGGCTTCCTGTCTGTGCTATCAAAACAAAGAGTCTTAGATCCTTGAGATCGAATTGCATGGCGGCTCATGGTTTATACCAATCAAGTCAAGGCTTCGGAAAAACAAAAGGCTTGATTCCAATATCAGAGATTGTGCACAGAGCTGGCGCCAGCGAGCATAGGGCTATCAACCCCAAAAGAGGAGACAGTCGCCGTGCCAGTCCGATCAGCCCCGCCCTCCACTCCATCGGTATCGCGCCGCAGCCTCTGCGCCGGCGCCCTGCTGACCCTGGGCCTGCCGACCTGGGCGCAGACCTCCTATCCCGCCCGCCCCATCGTGCTGGTGGTGCCCCAGGCAGCGGGCGGAACCAATGACATCGTGGGCCGCATCGTGGCGCAGAAACTGGGCGAGAAGCTGTCCGTGGGCACGGTGGTCGAGAACCGCCCCGGTGCGGGTGGCAACATCGGTACCCAGGCCGTGGCCAAGGCCGCCAGGGACGGCCATACATTGCTGATGACCATCAGCAGCAGCCAGGCCATCAATCCCGCACTCTACAAGTCGCCGGGCTTCGATCCGGTGGGCGACTTCACGCCGGTGAGCATGATCGGCGCCGTGCCCAATGTGCTGCTGGCCCATCCATCATTTCCTGCCCGGACTGTTCCCGAGCTGCTGGCCCTGGCCAGGTCCAAGCCCGGTGAATTGCAATATGCATCGGCAGGCAACGGTACGCTCAACCACCTGCTGGGCGAGATGCTTAACCAAATGGCCGGCGTGCAGCTGCAGCATGTCCCCTACAAGGGCGTAGCGCCGGCACTTAACGATGTGCTGGGCGGGCAGCTACCGCTGCTGTTCGGCAGCCTGCCGTCCACGCTGCAGTACATCAAGTCGGGCAAGCTGCGGGCGCTGGCGGTCAGCAGTGCAGCGCGCTCGCCCTTGCTGCCCGAAGTGCCCTCGCTGGGTGAGTTCGTGCCTGGCTACAACGGCACGCTGTGGATTGCCCTGTTCGCGCCGCGCGGCCTGCCGCCTGCGGTGATGAGCCGGCTGCGCGAAGGCATGCAGCAGGCCATGGCGGACAAGGACATGCGCGCCCAGTTGCAGGCCCAGGGCGTGGAGCTTGCGGGCACGCCAGAGCGTCAAGTCACGCCCGACGAGCTGGCTGCCGTCCTCAAGCAGGACATCGCCAAATGGGCGCATATCGTGAAGACCTCCGGCGCCACGGTGAACTGAATCCCTTCCAGCACTTCCATCCATGAACCCGAACACTGTCCAGATCGACGCAGCCGCGCTGACCAAGCTCCAGTCTTGGCAGGAGCGCAGCGAGACCATGTCCGACGTCATCACCGCCGCTCCGCTGCGTGCCCTGTCGGCCACGCTGGACCGGGATGACCCTGCTCCCGCACACGGTACGCCGGTGGCGCCGCTGTGGCACTGGCTGTATTTCCTGCCGCATGCGCGCCAGAGCGAGATCGGCCCCGACGGGCATCCCCGGCGCGGTGGCTTCCTGCCGCCCGTGCCGCTGCCGCGCCGCATGTGGGCGGGCGGGCGGCTGCGCTGGGAAGCGGGTAATCCGCTGCGTGTGGGGCAGCAAGTGCAGCGCGTCTCCACCATCCGCAGCGTGCAGCACAAGACCGGACGCTCGGGCGAGTTGCTGTTCGTGCTGGTGGAACACCGGTTCTCGAACCAGGACGGTCTGGCGCTGACTGAAGAGCACGACATCGTCTACCGGGCCGCTGCAAGGCACGGCGACCCGGTGCCGCCACCGCAGCAGCCGCCGCTCGCGGGCCAGGCTGCCTGGTCGCGCACCATCGTGCCCGATGACGTTCTGCTGTTTCGCTACTCGGCGCTGACCTTCAACGGCCACCGCATCCACTACGACCGCCGGTACGTGACCCAGGTCGAGGGCTACCCGGGCCTGATCGTGCATGGTCCGCTGATTGCCACGCTGCTGCTCGATCTGCTGCGCCGCCAGGTGCAGGGCGCCAGGGTGGTCGCGTTCGACTTCAAGGCCTTGCGACCGACCTTCGACCTGCATCCTTTCAGCGTGCACGGAAAGCCGCGCGAGGACGGCAGGACCATCGACCTGTGGGCGCAGGACCACGAAGGGCTTCTGACCATGCAGGCCACGGCCACAGTGGCTTGAAGACTGAAACCCATAGCTGATAGCGCTTGCTGGACAAGCGTTTGTCGCCAGAAGGCTTGAAATGATCGAACACACCAGCTCCAACAACCACCATGAGATCCGCGATGCCATCCGTGCGCTGTGTGCGGAGTTTCCCGACGAGTATTTCCGCAAGATCGACGAGCAGCGCGTCTACCCCGAAGCCTTCGTCAACGCGCTCACGCAGGCAGGCTGGCTGGCCGCGCTGATTCCGCAGGAGTACGGCGGCAGCGGCCTGGGGCTGACCGAGGCCAGCGTCATCATGGAGGAAATCAACCGCTGCGGCGGCAACTCGGGCGCCTGCCACGGCCAGATGTACAACATGGGCACACTGCTGCGCCATGGCTCGCAGGCGCAGAAGGAGAAATATCTGCCGCGCATCGCTTCGGGCGAATGGCGGCTGCAGTCCATGGGTGTCACGGAGCCCACCACGGGCACGGACACCACCAAGATCAAGACCAGCGCCGTGAAGAAGGACGGGCGCTATGTGATCAATGGCCAGAAGGTCTGGATCAGCCGCATCCAGCACAGCGACTTCATGATCCTGCTGGCGCGCACCACACCGCTGGCAGAAGTGAAGAAGAAAAGCGAGGGCATGTCCATCTTCATGGTCGATCTGCGCGAGGCCGAGAAGAAGGGCATGACCGTGCGCCCCATCCTCAATATGGTCAACCACGAGACCAACGAGCTGTTCTTCGAGGATCTGGAGATTCCCGAGGAGAACCTGATCGGCGAGGAAGGCAAGGGCTTCAAGTACATCCTCGACGGCCTGAACGCCGAGCGCACGCTGATCGCGGCCGAGTGCATAGGCGACGGCTACTGGTTCCTGGACCGTGTGACGAACTACGTGAAGGACCGCCAGGTGTTCGGCCGTCCCATCGGCCAGAACCAGGGAGTGCAGTTCCCGATCGCCGATGCCTTTATCGAGGTCGAGGCCGCCAATCTCATGCGCTGGAAGGCCTGCGAATTGTTCGACGCTCGAGAGTCCATGGGCGCTCAGGCCAATATGGCCAAGTATCTTGCGGCCAAGGCCAGCTGGGAGGCCGCCAATGCCTGCATCCAGTTCCACGGTGGCTTCGGCTTTGCCTGCGAGTACGACGTGGAGCGCAAGTTCCGCGAAACCCGCCTCTATCAGGTGGCGCCGATCTCCACCAACCTGATCTATTCCTATGTGGCCGAGCACATCCTCGGGCTGCCCCGCTCGTTTTGATGTGCGACACCCCCCTGAGGCGCTGCGCGCCTTCCCCCCGCTCTCGCGCTGTGCGCGGGCAGGGGGACGACAGCCTCGCTGCGGGGCGGCGCGGCCGGCCCAGGCCCTTGCTTGCTGTCTCTGAGGTGGGCCATGCCCGGCGTGCCTTGGACTGCGCTATGGAAGACCGACATGACTGAAAAAAAACGACCCCTCGACGGCATCACCGTCGTTTCGCTGGAACATGCGGTGGCTGCGCCTTTCTGCACCCGCCAGCTCGCTGATCTGGGGGCGCGCGTGATCAAGGTGGAACGTCCGGGAAGCGGTGATTTCGCGCGCGGCTACGACCAGCGCGTCAACGGCCAGTCCTCGCACTTCACCTGGATCAACCGCAGCAAGCAAAGCCTGGCGCTCGATCTCAAGCGGCCCGACGCACTGGAGGCTCTGATGCAGCTGCTCGAAGGCACCGACGTGCTGGTGCAGAACCTGGCGCCCGGCGCGGCTGCGCGCATGGGTCTGTCCTGGGAGGTGCTGAAGGCCCACAATCCCAGGCTCATCGTCTGCGACATCAGCGGCTATGGCGCCGACGGTCCCTACCGCGACAAGAAGGCCTACGACCTGCTGATCCAGAGCGAGGCGGGGTTTCTATCGGTCACGGGCACGGAGCAGGTTCCGTCCAAGGCCGGTATCTCGGTGGCCGACATCGCGGCCGGGATGTACGCCTACACCAATATTCTTTCGGCCCTGCTGCTGCGAGGCCGTACGGGCGAGGGCAGCCATATCGACGTCTCCATGCTGGAGGCGCTGGGCGAGTGGATGGGTTACCCCATGTACTACGCCTGGGACGGCGCGCCGCCGCCGCCGCGCACGGGCGCATCGCATGCCAGCATCTACCCCTATGGTCCCTTCGAGGCGGGTGACGGCGGCACGGTGATGCTTGGCCTGCAGAACGAGCGCGAATGGAAGACCTTTTGCGAGCAGGTGCTGCTGCAGCCTGCTCTGGCTGGCGATGCGCGCTTTGACAGCAATGCGCAGCGCAACGCCAACCGCGAGGAGCTGCGAGCGCTGATCCTGGATGTGTTCAACGCGCTGGATGCGGCCCAGGTCGTGCAGCGGCTGGACGCGGCAGGCATTGCCAATGCGCGAGTCAACGACATGGCGGGTCTGTGGGCCCATCCGCAGCTGGCCGCACGCCAGCGCTGGTGCAGTGTGGGAACGCCGGCCGGGCCGGTGCAGGCACTGCTGCCGCCCGGTGCCAACAGCGCCTTTGACTACCGCATGGAGGCTGTGCCCTCCGTAGGCGAGCACAGTGCGGCCATCCTGGCCGAGCTGGGCTGGTCGGCCGAGCGCATCCGTGCTCTGTACGCCGAAGAAGCAACTCTGTGAAAGCTGTGCGCAGCGTATGCGCGGGAGTGATTCCATGAAGAACGAGACCCAAGTGAGCATTCATCCGCTGGCGCGGTTCGCGGCCACGCTGTGCTGGGAGGATGTCCCACTGCAGGTGCAGCGCCGCGCCGAGGATCTGTGGGTGGACTGGTTCGGCTCCGCTCTCGCCGGCCAGAACGCGCGCCCCGTGCAGAGCATCATGCGCTTTGCGCTGTCCCAGGGCCCGGCACAGGGCGCTTGCGAAATCTTGGGCAGTGCCTCCACCAGCTCGCCCATGATGGCGGCCCTGGCCAATGCCGCTGCTTCGCATGTGGCCGAGCAGGACGATGTGCACAACGGCTCGGTGTTTCATCCTGCAGCCGTGGTCTTCCCGCCCGCACTGGCTGTGGCGCAGAGCCTTGGTGCCAGCGGCGTCGAGCTCATGCAGGCCTGTGTTGCCGGCTATGAGGTCGGCATCCGGGTGGGCGAGTTTCTGGGTCGCAGCCACTACCGCATCTTCCACACCACGGCCACGGCCGGCACGCTGGCGGCGGCTGCCGCCGTGGGCCGTCTGCTCAAGCTGACGCCCGAGCAGATGCAGCATGCCTTCGGCTCGGCCGGCACGCAGTCGGCGGGGCTGTGGGAGTTCCTGCGCACAGGCGCCGACAGCAAGCAGCTGCACACGGCGCATGCTGCCTCAGCAGGACTGATGGCCGCCTTCCTGGCGCAGGACGGCTTCACGGGCGCGCAGGACATCTTCACGGGGCCGCAGGGACTGGCGGCAGGCATGTCCACGGATGCCGACCCGGCACGGCTCTGCGATAGGCTGGGCACACGCTGGGCCACGGCCGAGACCTCGTTCAAATGGCATGCCTCATGCCGCCACACCCACCCGGCCGCCGATGCGCTGCTGCAGGTCATGCAGGACCATGACCTGACCCCCGCCGACCTGGCCCAGGTCACCTGTCATGTGCATCAGGGCGCCATCGATGTGCTGGGCCCCGTGGTCAGGCCGAGCACCGTGCACCAGAGCAAGTTCTCCATGGGCACCGTGCTGGCGCTGGCGGCGCGTCATGGCCATGCGGGGCTGACGGAGTTCGACCGCGACTATCTGGCACAGGAAACCGTGGCGCTGCGCGACAAGGTGAGCATGGAGCTTGATGCCGAGGTCGACGCTGCCTATCCCCGACGCTGGATAGGCAAGGTCAGCGTGCAGACCACGGATGGCCGTTTGCTCAAGGGCCGTGTCGACGAGCCCAAGGGCGACCCCGGCAACACGCTGTCGCGCGAGGAAATCACGGCCAAGGCGCTGCGGCTGATCGCCTACGGCGGCCATGTGCCCGCCGAGCACGCCCAGGCAGCGGTGGCAAGGCTGTGGCAGGTCGCGCAATGGCCGCAGGTACGGCATCTGCTGGATTGACACGACTTACGCAAAATCGATTCAGGCCAGACGACTGCCTCAGGAGGTAGGCCGTTGCTGCATTCTTGTTTGCGTGAGTCTTATTGAGTTTCTTTTCGCCGGTGCAGCCAAGGCCGGCATCCCTCGGGCAAAAGGCGCCACCACAGAGTGCCTCCCGCTTCCACAAAGTGCAAAGGAGACAAAACATGCAATATCGATCCATCCGCCGCCGACTGATCTGCGCCTCGGCCGCAGCCTGCGCATTCGCTGCCAGCAGCGGCGTCATGGCTGCAGGCTGGCCGGACAAACCCGTGACCCTGGTCGTTCCCTACAGCGCCGGAGGGCCTACCGATGTGGTGGCGCGGCTGCTGGCCGTGCCGATGGGGCAGTACCTGGGACAGTCGGTGCTTGTCGAAAACACCGTGGGCGCAGGCGGCACGCTGGCGCCGGCGCGCATCGTGCGCTCCAAGCCCGACGGCTACACCATATTGATCCATCACATGGGCATGGCCACTGCGCCATCGCTGTACAAAAAGCTGCCCTATGACCCGCTAAAGGACTTCGAGTACATCGGCCAGGTGCTGGACGTCCCCATGACCCTGCTGTCGCGCAAGGACTTCCCGGCCAACAACTTTGCCGAGCTGCTGGACTATGTGAAAAAGCAGCAGGACAAGGTGTCGCTGGCCAATGCTGGCGTGGGCGCCGTGTCGCAGCTGTGCGGCATGCTGTTCATGCACCAGGCGGGTGTGAAGCTGACCGTCGTGCCCTACAAGGGGGCCGGTCCCGCCATGAACGATCTGATGGGCGGGCAGGTCGACCTGCTGTGCGACCAGACCACGCAGACCGTGCCCGTGATCCAGGACGGCAAGCGCGCGAAGGTCTTCGGCGTGACCACACCTCAGCGCCTGTCGTCGCTGCCCAATATCCCGACGCTGGACGAACAGGGCCTCAAAGGCTTTGACGTCAAGGTCTGGCACGGCATGTATGCGCCCAAGGGCACGCCCAAGGAGGTGGTCATGGCCATCAACAAGGCGCTGAACGTGGCCATCAAGGACGACAACGTCAGAAAGCGCATCGCCGAACTCAGCTCCGACCTTGTAACACCCGAAAAGGCCACACCAGAAGGACTGCGCAAGCACCTGGAGGCCGAAGTCGCGCGCTGGCGCACCGTCATCAAGGCCGCCGGCGTATCGGCCGAGTGAGACCGTGCACGGCATGAGGCCCGCGCCCCGGCGCGGGCCACCACCACCCGATTGACATCCTGCATTCCCAAGAGACGCCATGAGCACCTTGCTGCATAACGCCTGCACTTTTCTGTTCGTCCCCGCCAACCGGCCGCAGCGGCTTGCCAAGGCTCTTGCCAGCGGCGCCGATATGGTGATCGCCGACTGCGAGGATGCCGTGGCGCCTGGCGACAAGCCGGCCGCCAGATTGGCACTGGAGCAGGCCGTGCAGCAGCTTTCCATGTCCGAGCGAGAACGGCTGCTGGTACGTATCAATGCCTGGGGAACGCCATGGTTCGATGAAGATCTGCAGGCGCTGGCGCGGCTGGTGGCCGTCGGCGTGGCCGGGGCCGTGGTGCCCAAGGCGGAAAGCGCGGCGGTGCTGCAGCAGATTGCCGGTGCAGCAGGCCCGCGCTGTGCGTTGCTGCCCCTGGTGGAAAGCGTGGCCGGCCTGGATGCCTGCGATGCGCTTGCCGGCACTGCGCAGGTGGTGCGGCTGGCTTTCGGGCATCTGGACTTTCAGGTCGATGCCGGCATGCAGTGCGAGCCGGACGAAGCCGAGCTGCTGCCGGTGCGTCTGGCGCTGATCCTGGCATCGCGCCGGCGGGGCCTGGCCCGTGTCGTGGATGGCGTCACCATCGACACCAAGGATGTGGCACGCCTGGAGATCGACACCCGGCGCGCGCTGCGCATGGGCTTTGGCGCCAAGCTGTGCATACACCCGGACCAGGTCGGCACGGTCAACCGCGTGTTTGCTCCTTGCGATCCGGCCGTGGTTCAGGCCAGTGCGGTGGTGCAGGCCATGCAGGCCTCTGGCGGCGGCGTCTGCACCGTCAACGGCAAGATGGTGGATGCGCCCGTGCTCCAACTGGCGCAGCAGACACTGGCCCGACATGTCTGGGCACAGCAGCGCATGCAGCGCAACACCTAGTCTTATCGGACGTTGCCGGGTTCCCTCGTCTGGTTCAGATTCATGCTGCTTCAAGACACAAAGGAAAGAGCATGAGCCAGGCTTTGGTATGTGTGGTGACGGGGGCCAGCCGTGGCGTGGGCCGGGGTGTGGCGCTGGCGCTGGGTGCATCGGGGGCCACCGTCTATGTCACCGGGCGCAGCGTGAAGGAGGGCGACTCGCCGCTGCCGGGCACGGTAGGCAGAACAGCTGCCGATGTGACGGCAGCCGGCGGCCGCGGCATTGCCGTGGCCTGTGACCATGGCGATGATGTCCAGGTGGCGGCGCTGTTCGAGCGTGTGCGTCGCGAGCATGGCCGGCTCGATATTCTGGTCAATTGTGCGATTGCGATTCCCGATCCGTTGACCGTACCCGGCCCCTTCTGGCAGAAGCCGCTGGAGATGACCGGGCTGCTCGATGTGGGTCTGCGTTCCACCTACGTGGCCAGTCATTGCGCGGCCGGCCTGCTGATCGCGGCGCGCGGCCTGGTGGTCAATATCTCGTCGGCAGGCAGCCGCTGCTATATGCATGGGCCGGCTTATGGCGCGGGCAAGGCCGGCACGGACAAGATGAGCTTCGACATGGCCCACGATTTCAAGCCTGCCGGCGTGAGCGTGGTCTCGCTCTGGCCCGGACTGGTCAGGACCGAACGTTCCGAACGCGTCTGCGCGGCCGAACCCGACAAATACGGCGACAGCTTCGACAGCGCCGAAACGCCGCAATTCATAGGTCGGGTGGTACTGGCCTTGCATGGCGATGCCGACTGCCTGGAAAAGCGCTCCGGCGGCGTGTTCTATACGGCCGAGCTGGCCAGCGAGTACGGCGTGCAGGATATCGATGGCGCGCAGCCGCCGTCGCCGCGCGCCTACTTCGGCGCGCCACCGGAGTTCAGTCCGGTGGTGGTCGAATAGGTCGGTGCACTGACTGCACGCAAGAGCAGGGCCGTTGTGGCGACTACACTGCGGCCTTCTTTGCTTTTGCTGTACCCGGTCCGTGTCTGCTTCTGTCTCCCTTTCCCGCCGCTGCTGTCTGCTTCTTCCCTTCTCTCTGGCTCTGGGTCTGTCGGCCTGTGCCACGACCACCCCTGAACAAAGTCAGGATGAACTGGTCCAGCACTTTTACCAACTGATTGCCGAAGGCGATTTCGACGCTTGCATACGTTTGATTTCGGCACGCCATATTTCCAAGGAAGAGCTGGCAGGTTTCGAGAGCAAGCTGCGCCGGATACTGACCAGCGGTCAGAAGCTGATCAACTCCCGCGGCGGTTTGCTCAAGGTCGAGGTGCTGGAGCGAGTTGTGTCCCAGGAAGAGCAGGTCACCAAGCTCAGGGTTCAGGTTCACTATCGCGATGGCAGCACCCGCCGCGAGCGCATCAATCTGTTCCAGGAACAGGGCGTCTGGAAAGTGCAGCTGTGATTTTTCGGCGGCTGGCAACGGCCGCTGTGATGGCGGTCTCGGCCTGCTGTGCCGGCCATGCTCTCGCAACGCCGCAACTGCCGCCGCAGGCGGCGCCCGGCGATCTGATCTTCCGCCGAGGTACGGAGAACGTCAGTCACCTGGTACAAGCGGTGGACCGCGGTGACTTCAGCCATGTGGGCATGCTGGTGGGCCGGCCCGGTCACTGGCAGGTGTTGCATGCCACACCGTCCGAGCGCCCGGGTCAGGCGGATGCCGTGGTGCTGGATTCGCTGGACTTTTTTCTGGATGCTCGGCGCGCCCGGGCCTATCGCCTGTATCAGGTCGCTTCCGACCCCGGCACGCGTGAGCGAGCCGTGGCCTGGGCCATGGCGCAGCAGGGCCAGCCGTTTCAGCTGCTGGGCTCGGGCCAGGGCATCTATTGCACCACCCTGGTCTGGCAGGCTTGGCTGCAAAGTGGAGCGGATCTCGAGGTGGTATTTACCGAGGTGGAACTGCCGATTCTGGGCGGCCGTTATCTGCTGCCGAGCAGCCTGTTGCGCTCCAGCCGGCTGCGCGCGCTGACGCCCTTGCTGCCGACGCGCTGAACCTCGGCTTTCAAACGCCCAGATATTGCTGGCGTGCCGCCTTGTCGCCTGCCAGTTCGGCCATGCTGGCTGCGTGCACGATCTGGCCCTTTTCCAGTACATAGGCCCGGTCGGCCACGACCTCGGCAAACGGCAGGTTCTGCTCGCTAAGCAAGATTCCTATGCCCTGCGCCTTCAGCTCCAGAATCGTGCGCGCCATCTGCTCGACGATCAGCGGAGCAACCCCCTCGGAGGGCTCGTCCAGCAGCACCAGACAGGGCTGGCCCATCAGCGTGCGGGCCACGCTCAGCATCTGCTGCTCGCCACCGCTCATGCGCCCGCCCAGGCGGTCAGGCATCTCGCCCAGGTTGGGAAAAAGCGCAAACAGTTTTTCGGGCGTCCAGTGCGGAACGGCCTGGCCATCGGGCCAGCGGCGAGGCTTTTGCTTGCCGACCTCGAGGTTTTCCAGCACCGTCAGTTCGGTGAAGATGCGGCGATCCTCGGGCACATAGCCCAGGCCGCGCTGCGCGATCTGGTGCGAGGCTTTTTTCTCTATCGCCTCTCCCATGAAGCGGATACTGCCCTCGCGGCGCGGCACCAGAGCAGCAATGCTTTTGAGCGTGGTGGACTTGCCCGCGCCATTGCGCCCCATCAGCGCCACGACCTCGCCGCGCCCCACGGACAGAGATACCTGATGCAGGATATGGGCCGCGCCATACCAGGCGTTGAGGTTCTGGACTTCAAGCAATTTTGGGCTCTTGCTTTTATCCATCAAGCGCTGGTTGCTATGCATTTGATTCATTGCTGTTTTTCAAGAACGAGGCCGGTACCGAGGTAGGCTTGCTGCACGCGCTCGTCGTCGCGAATGACTTGTGGCGTACCTTCGGCCAGCAACTGGCCGCGCACCAGCACGGCCACGCGATCGGCCTGACCGAAAACCACGTCCATGCTGTGCTCGGTAAACAGCACGCCCATGCGGCGCTGCTGCGCAATCTGGCGCGTCAGCTGCATCAACGCGACACGCTCGCCCGGGGCCATGCCGGCCGTGGGTTCGTCCATGAGCAGCAGCAGCGGATCATGGGCCAGCGCCATGGCCAGCTCGACTCGTTTCACATCGCCATAGGCCAGAGCGCTGCAGGGGCGATCGGCCTGAGCCGCCATGCCCACCTGCTCCAGCAGGGCCAGGGCGTCGGTACGCCGGTGGCTGGCGGCACGCGGCCACCAGCTGAAGATCCTGCGATCGGCCGACAGCAAAGCCATCTGCACGTTTTCCACCACGCTGAGCGAGGCAAAAGTCTGTGCAATCTGGAAGGTGCGTCCCACGCCCTTGCGCCAGATGGCGCGCGGCGGCAGGCCGGTGATGCTCTGGCCGTTGAGCAGCACCTGGCCGCTGTCGGGCGGCAACTGGCCGCCGACCATATTGAAGGTGGTGCTCTTGCCGGCACCGTTGGGGCCGATCAGGGCCAGCAGCTCGCCGGCCTGCAGGCTGAATGAGACCTGCTGCACGGCCTTCACGCCGCCAAAGGCCTTGCTGACGTTCTGTACCTGCAGCAGCTTCATGTCCTTGCTCCTGCTTTGTCCTTGGCGCATACCTCGCCACATGTGCGCGACCACAGCAGCTGCGCATAGCCTGCAATGCCCTGCGGTGCCAGCAGCACCAGAATCAGCATGGTCGCCCCCATCAGCGCGCGCCAGTATTCGGTGTTGCGTGCCACGGTGTCGTGCAGCCAGGTAAAGGCGGCCGCGCCCACCACGGGGCCGGCCAGTGTCTGCACGCCGCCCAGCAGCACCATGACCAGTGCATCCACCGATTTGGTGACCGACATGGCGTCGGGCGCAACGCCGCCCTTGCTGAAGGCAAACAGCGCTCCGGCCAGACCGGCAAACAGCCCGGCGATCACGAATGCCGTCCACTGAATGCGTCGCACGTCGATGCCGATCGCATCGGCCCGCAGCGCCGAGTCGCGCGATGCGCGCAGCGCATAGCCCAGCGGCGAAAACAGCAGGCGGCGCAGCAGATAGATGCCAAGCGCGCAGATGCCCAGAGCCAGCCAGTAGAACGCCGGGCCCTGCGATGCCCATTCGGGGGGCCAGACGCCGGTCAGGCCGTTGCTGCCGCCCGTGAAGTCATCCCACTGAAAGACGATGGCCCAGCTGATCTGCGCAAACGCCAGCGTCAGCATGGTCAGATAGACGCCCGACAGCCGCACGCAGAACCAGCCATAGAGCAGGGCGCCCGCAGCGGCGGCCAGGGGGCCGAGCAGCAGCGCCGCTTCCATGGGCAGATCCAGCGTACGCACCAGTAGTGCCGCACCGTAGGCACCGAGGCCAAAGTAGGCCGCATGACCGAAGGAGTGCATGCCGCCGGGCCCGAGTATGAAGTGCAGACTGCTCGCGAACAGTGCGGCGACAAAGATGTCGGCCAGCAGCACGGTGGCGTAGCTGCCGCCTTCGACGTCGCTGGCCATCAGCGGCAGCAGCACCAGCAGGGTCAGCAGGCCCAGCCATGCGGCTGCTGCTCCACGGCCAGCAGGATGTAGCGGTTGTTCGGGCTCGCCAGCGCTGCGTGCCAGCGCCTGTGGCTTGCCCAGCAGGCCCCAGGGCCGCCAGATCAGCACCACGGCCATGACCAGGAACTCCACCACCAGCGTGAGCTTGGAGAACGACAGCTCAAGACCCGCGATCTCCTGCATGCCCAGCCAGATGCAGACGGCTTTGAGCTCTGCCACCAGCAACGCGGCAATGAAGGCGCCAGGTATGCTGCCCATGCCGCCGACCACGACCACCACAAACGCGGCGCCAATGGTGAGCATGTCCATCTCGAGGCTCGCAGGCTCGCGCGGCAGCTGCAGCGCTCCGCCCAGGCCTGCCAGCAGCGTACCCAGTGCGAAGACGGCGGTGAACAGCCAGGCCTGGTTGACGCCAAGGGCGCCCACCATTTCGCGGTCCTGCGTGGCGGCACGCACCAGGGTGCCAAAGCGGGTCCTGGTCAACAGAAGCGTCAGGCCCAAAAGTACGCAGGGACCGACCGCTATCAAGAAAAGATCGTAAGTGGGGAACTGGCGGCCCAGAATCTCCACCGAGCCTTCAAGCCCTGCGGCACGCGGGCCGAACAGTTCCTCGGGGCCCCACAGCCACAGCGCAGCATCCTTGATGACCAGTACCAGCGCAAACGTGGCCAGCAGCTGAAACAGCTCTGGCGCCTTGTAGATGCGACGCAGAAGCAGTGTCTCGGTCAGCGCCCCCAGTGCGCCGCAGGCCAGCGGAGCCAGCAGCAGCGCTGGCCAGAAGCCGATATGGGGCGAGAGCCGGTCCACGCTGCTGTAGGCGATGAAGGCGCCCAGCATATAGAACGAGCCATGGGCGAAGTTGATGGTGCGGGTGACACCGAAGATCAGCGACAGCCCGACCGAAACCAGAAACAGCGACGATGCGCTGGCCAGTCCGTTGAGCAACTGGGCCAGCAGGCCGGATGCACTCATGCTGCGTAGCTCCTGAAGCTCGACATAGTGTGTTCAGAGATGAAAAAGCCACCTGCTGTAGTGCAGGTGGCCTGGTATTTTCGCCGATGCGAAATCAGTTCGCTGTCGCGGGGCGCAGCTTCTTCACTTCCTCGTCCGTGGGCTGGTAGTTCTTGCCGTCGGCATAGTGGTAGTTGACCAGCACGCCGCGCCCCAGCTTCTCGTCATAGGCGGTTTTGCCGATATAGGCGCCCATGGTGGACTGGTTGTCCTGTGCCCGGTAGGTGATGGGGCCGAAAGGCGTGGCGACTTCCAGGCCCTTGAAGGCCGCAATCAGTTTCTCGGTGTCGGGATCGCCCTTGGTCTTGCGCAGGCCCGCAGCAATCGACTGGATGGCGTTGTAGCCCACGATGGTGCCCAGGCGCGGGTAGTCCTTGAACCTGGCCTGATAGGCCTTGAGGAAGGCTGCGTGCTCGGGGGTGTTGATGGAATACCAGGGGTAGCCGGTCACGGTCCAGCCGATAGGCGCTTCCTTCTTGAGCGGATCCAGGTATTCGGGTTCTGCCGTCAGCAGGCCCACGACTTCACGACCCTTGAACAGGCCGCGTGTATTGCCTTCGCGCACGAACTTGCCCAGGTCGGTGGCGAACAGCACGTTGAAGATGGCATCGGGCTTGGCGTCAGCAAGCGCCTGCACGACGGAGCCGGCGTCGATCTTGCCCAGCGCAGGTGCCTGCTCGGCCACAAACTCGATATCGGGCTGCTTGGCCTTCATCAGCGTCTTGAAGGTGGCAACCGCGGACTGGCCGTATTCGTAGTTGGGGTAGACGATGGCCCAGCGCTTCTTCTTGAGCTTGAGCGCTTCCTCCACCAGCATGGCGGTCTGCATATAGGTGGAGCCGCGCAGACGGTAGGTGTAGTGATTGCCGTCAGCCCAGACGATCTTGTCGGTCAGCGGCTCGGAGGCGAGGAAGAAGCGCTTTTTCTGCTTGGCGTAATCGGTCAGTGCCAGGCCCACATGCGAGAGAAAACTGCCCGTGAGCACATCGATCTTTTCGCGCGTGTAGAGCTCTTCGGCGGCACGCACGGCATCGCCCGGCGTGGCGTTGTCGTCGCGCACGATGAGCTGCAGCTTCTTGCCGGCAATGCCGCCTGCGGCATTGACCTGTTCAACCGCCAGCTCCATTCCCTTCTTGTAGGGCTCCAGAAACGCGGGTTGGGCCTTGTAGCTGTTGATTTCGCCAATCTTGATCACGCCCTGTGCCCAGGCGGGCAGGGCGGCCAGTGTCAGCAGGGGCAGGGACCAGCGCAACTGCATTGTCATTCTCCTCGATGCTAGGTGGGCGACCATGGCCTGAGACACAGGGTCGCCGCAATTACTAATGCTCAATCTGAGCATTTATATAGACAAATAAAGCGCTTGTTCAAAGCGCGTGGGGAATGATCCTAGAGCAGCGTTTTCCCTGAGTCAAGAACGGCGGGCAGTTTTTCGTCGATACCGCGGTATCGGACAGCTTCATTCTGCTTATCACTATTCGATCTCAAGACATTGATGGGTGATTCACCCGTTTCTGTGCAATTGCCGGACAATATAGGTCTTGTCCCGCTTGGCAACCGGCAGCCAACGCGCTAGCAGCCCTGACCTGCAGTGCCCCGCCACCGCCCAGCATTTGCCGCGCAGGTTTTCTGCTTAGAGTTTTTATTTCAGACGAATCATGAGTGCTTTTCTTGAAGAACGCGTGCTGTCCGTCCACCACTGGACCGACCGTCTTTTCTCCTTCACCACCACCCGCGACACATCGCTGCGCTTTTCCAACGGCCACTTCACCATGATCGGCCTGAAGGTGGATGGCAAGAATCTGCTGCGCGCCTACTCCATCGCCAGTCCCAATTACGAAGAGCATCTGGAGTTCCTGTCCATCAAGGTACCCGAAGGCCCTCTGACCTCCAAGCTGCAGAACATCCAGGTGGGTGACACCATCATCGTGGGCAAGAAGCCCACAGGCACGCTGCTGATCGACTATCTGCTGCCCGGCAAGAATCTGTACCTGATCGGCACGGGCACCGGCCTGGCTCCCTGGCTGGCTGTGGC
Organism: Comamonas sp. F1-6; assembly: GCF_039581415.1. Lineage (NCBI taxonomy): Bacteria > Pseudomonadati > Pseudomonadota > Betaproteobacteria > Burkholderiales > Comamonadaceae > Comamonas > Comamonas sp. F1-6. Next base: position 14,505 of record NZ_JBCPWN010000005.1, on the reverse strand, counting down.
GCGCGACCCCGAGACCTATGAGCGTTTCGACAACGTGGTCGTGGTGCATGGCGTGCGTCAGGTGCAGGAGCTGGCCTATCAGGAGCTGTTCGAGAAGGAATTGCCCGAGCATGAATTCCTCGGCGATATCGTCAAGGGCAAGCTGCACTACTACCCCACGGTGACACGCGAGCCCTTCCGCAACCAAGGGCGTATCTCCGCCCAGATCAACAACGGCACCTTCCCGCAAAACCTGGGTCTGCCCGATCTGAATCCCGAGACCGATCGCGTCATGCTGTGCGGCAGCCCCGCCATGCTGTCCGAACTCAAGGAGCTGCTGGAAAAGCGCGGCTTCAAGGAAGGCAACACCACCACGCCCGGCGACTTCGTCATTGAGCGTGCATTTGTGGAAAAGTGATTCCACCTCGCCCCGAGCAAAAGGCCTGCATCAGCAGGCCTTTTTACATTGTCGACATGGCGCAGATGGTTGCGAGCCCAGGTATGGCAGTCGATCTCGGTGGCTTCATATGTTCTCCCCTGCATTTTCGGGAAGACGCTGCACATCCATGGGTGTGGCGCTGGACGACTTGCGCGAGACAAACGGGATGCCCAGCTGGACCTTGGATTTGCTGCAGGCCTTGGCCGTGGCGGCCGAGAACAGCAGGATGGCCGAGGTGAAATAAAACCACATCAGCACGACCACCAGCGAGCCGGCTGCGCCATAGGCCGATACCACGGCGGCGGTGGACAGATACCAGGCCAGGGCCTGTTTGCCGATGGTGAACAGGGCTGCTCCCGTCAGCGAGCCCAGCAGCAGGTATCTGGTGACGGGTTTGATGCCGGTACCTATGCGCATCAGACCCCAGAACAGCAACACCGCAATGCCGAAGGACAGGCCCTCGTTGATCAGTCCCATCAGCGGGCCAAGCGGCACAAGCTGCAGCTCGTCATTGGCCCATTTGGTGATCATCTGGATGGCGGTCGAAAGCACCATGGACACCAGCAGTAAAAAGCCCAGGCCCACGACATAGCTCAATCCCCACAGACGTGAGATGGCCATGCTCCACCAGGGCTTGTTTTCCTGCGGGCGAGACTCTTCGCCCATGGACCAGAGCTTGTCCAGCGAAGCCTGCAGTTCCACAAATACACCGGTGGCGCCCGAGAGCATCATCACCAGACCGAGTACGGACGCGAGCGAGCCCTGATTGGCATTCTGGGCGCTGGCCAGAGCGCTCTTGACGACCTGTGCCGCGCGCTCCCCGACCACGCTCTGTATCTGGCTGATCAAGGTGCTTTCCACATAGCTGCGATCCAGCCACCAGCCGAGCAGCCCCACGACGGCCAGCAACAGCGGCGCCAGGCTCAGCATGCCGTAGAAAGACATGGCGGCACTCATGCGCAGACCGTCAGCCTGCAGCCAGAGCTGTACGGAGTCGATCAGCGGTTGCAGGGGGTGGGCGAGGCGTCGCAGCTTGTGCTGCCAGCCGGAGGTATCAAAAGCCATGTATCGAATTCTGGTTGCTGAACCATGGTGGTTTTGTCAGCCTATGTCTGCTGGCAGTGAGTACAGGCAAATATTTTGTAATTTCCGCCAGCATTCTGGCAACTCTGCCATGGTGATTGATTTCAGCAGTTTCAAGTTTTCATCCTTTATCCGTTGAGCGATGAATGCTCACCTTTTTGAGTTATGAATTCAATTTCGACAGCTTCTTTCAAGAAAGCGCATCGGGGTTTTCTCTAGTCAACTACGCTTGGCGACTCTCTGTGTGTCGTAGTTCAATCCGGGTTTGCACCAGTCAAAGTGCAACCATTGAACTACAAAAAAATGCCATCCCTCTTCAAGAAGGCTGGCAAGACGAGACACATTACATGCAGACTTCCTTTTCCACCGCTTCTCCTGCAGATCGCGTGCTTTGCCCTGTCTTGCGCGAGCGCATCATGACGGCGGACCAGGCCGCCGGCCTGATTCAATCTGGCATGACACTGGGCATGAGCGGTTTCACACCCGCAGGTGCACCCAAGGCTGTGCCCCAGGCACTGGCACGCCGCATTGAAGAGCGCAACGCCAACGGCGGAAACTTCCGCATCAGTCTGTGGACGGGAGCCTCGACCTCGCCCGAACTCGATGGCGCACTGGCCAAGGTGCATGGCATCGAGCGCCGTCTGCCCTATCAGTCGGACCCCACGGTGCGCAAGGAGATCAACGAGGGCCGCATGCAGTATGTGGACATCCATCTGTCCCATGTGGCGCAGCATGTGTGGTTCGGCTTCCTCGGTCATCTTGACGTGGCGGTGATCGAAGTGGCGGGCATCCTGCCCGACGGTCGCCTGATTCCGTCGACCTCGGTGGGCAACAACAAGACCTGGCTGGAGCAGGCCGACAAGATCATTCTCGAAGTCAACAGCGCACAGCCCGCCGAGCTCGAGGGCATGCACGATATCTACTACGGCGCGGCCGTGCCGCCAAAGCGCAAGCCCATACCCATGGAGCATCCGTTCGACCGCATCGGCGAGCCCTATCTGCATTGCGACCCGAGCAAGGTGATTGCCGTGGTGCCCACTGCCCAGCGCGACAGGTTGGCGGCGTTCACGGCACCCGATGAAGGCTCCATGCGCATTGCCGATAACATCATCGACTTTTTGCAGCACGAGGTGAAGGCGGGTCGCCTGCCGCCCGAGTTGCTGCCGCTGCAGTCGGGTGTTGGCAATATCGCCAACGCCGTGCTGGCGGGGCTGAACAAGGGCCCGTTCGATCACCTGAACGCCTATACCGAGGTTCTGCAGGACGGCATGCTGGACATGCTGGAGTCGGGCAAGCTAGATACCGCATCGACCACCTCGCTGGCGCTGAGCCCGGCGGCCATGGAGCGCTTTCTGGCCAACATCGACTACTACCGCCAGCGCATCATGCTGCGCCCGCAGGAGATATCGAACCACCCGGAGCTGATCCGCCGCATGGGTTTGATTTCGATGAACGCGCTGATCGAGGCCGATATGTACGGCAACGTCAACAGCACGCATGTCATGGGCTCGTCCATCATGAACGGCATTGGCGGCAGCGGCGACTTTGCACGCAACGCTTATCTGTCCATCTTCATGACGCCATCCACGGCCAAGGATGGCAAGATCAGCTGCATCGTGCCCATGGTCTCCCATGTCGATCACACCGAGCACGACGTACAGGTCATCGTGACCGAGCAGGGCCTGGCCGATCTGCGCGGCCTGGCTCCGGTGCAGCGCGCGCGTCTGATCATCGAGAGATGCGTGCACCCCGATTACAAGGTGGCGATGAGCGAGTATCTGGAGCGCGCGCTGCGCGACGCACCGGGCAAGCACACGCCACATTTGCTCGACCAGGCTTATGCCTGGCATCAGCGCTATCTGAAGACGGGCTCCATGCAGGCCTGAGGGCGCATGCGCAAACCGGAAACGCTGCCATGGCAGCGTTTCCGGCGATTCTGTCTGGAGCTCAGGTAGCAGCTTCGCAAAGCGCTCTGGATTTGCAAGCGTTTCAGAGGTGAGGGCGCCGTACGGATTCAGGTCACCGGGGCCGGGTTGAACAGCACCAGCGCGTTATGCAACTGCCAATGTTCGGCCCAGGTCTTTTTGCGACCGCTGGCGACATCGAGCATCAGCCTGAACATTTCCCAGCCTATGTCTTCGATCGTGGCCTCGCCGTCGGCAATGCGTCCGGCGTTGATATCCATCAGATCGTGCCAGCGTCGCGCCAGGTCGCTGCGCGTGGCCACCTTGATCACCGGCACCTGTGCCAGACCGTAAGGCGTGCCGCGGCCCGTGGTGAAGACATGCAGGTTCATTCCGGCCGCCAGCTGCAGCGTGCCGCAGATGAAATCGCTGGCCGGCGTGGCCGCATAGACCAGGCCCTGGCTGATGTCGCGATCGGCCAGCCGCTGGCCCGGCGACAGCACGCCGGTGATGGGGGCCGTGCCGCTCTTGATGATGGAGCCCATGGCCTTCTCGACGATGTTCGACAATCCGCCTTTTTTATTGCCCGGCGTGGTGTTGGCGCTGCGGTCCACGCGGCCCTTTTCGAGATAGGCGTCGTACCAGGCCATTTCCTCGATTATGGCTTCGGCCACCTCGGAGCTTGCGGCGCGCGAGGTGAGCTGGTCGATGCCGTCGCGCACCTCGGTCACCTCGCTGAACATCACGGTGGCGCCCGCGCGCACCAGCAGGTCGGTGCAAAAGCCCACGGCGGGGTTGGCCGTGACGCCGCTGAAGGCATCGCTGCCCCCGCATTGCACGCCCACCACCAGGGCGCTGGCGGGCACGGTCTCGCGGCGGCGGGCGTCGAGGCGGCGCAGATGCTGCTCGGCCTGGCGCATGATGGAGTCGATCATGGACATAAAGCCCACATGGGCCTCGTCCTGCAGGCAGACCACATCGAGTGCTGGTTCGCGTTCGTCGACGATGGGAAAGCTGCCCGGCGGCAGCAGGCGCTCGGGCTGCAGCTTTTCGCAGCCCAGGCTGACCACCATGACCTCGCCGCCGAAGTTCGGGTTGCGGCTGATATTGCGCAGCGTGCGCTGCGGGATCTCGGCTCCCACGGCATCGATGGCCACGCCGCAGCCATAGCTGTGCTCCAGGCCCACCACGTCGTCGACATGGGGGTATCGAGGCAGCAGCTCGGACTTGATGCGGCGCACGGCAAAGTCGAGCACCCCGGCCACGCACTGCACCGTGGTGGTGATGGCCAGGATGTTGCGCGTGCCCACCGTGCCGTCCGCATTGCGGTAGCCCTCGAAGCTATAGCCAGCCAGCGGCTCCAGCACGGGCGGCTGGACGGTGGCGATGGGCAGGCCCTCAAGCGAGCGTGCCTCGGGCATCTGCAGCAAGCGCTCGTGCACCCAGCTGCCGGCGGCAATAGGCTTGAGCGCATAGCCGATGATCACGTTGTAGCGGCGCACCTCGCCGCCCTCGGGAATGTCCACCAGCGCCACCTTGTGCGCTTGCGGCACCTTGTCGAGCAGCGTGAGGCCGGACGGCAGCACGGTGCCCGCAGGCAGGCCGCCGTCATTGGCCACGATGGCCACGTTGTCGGCTGCGTGCATGGTGATGGAAAGCGGTAGTGGGGTACTCATGGCAATGTCTCAATTTTCTAGAGGGCCAGCACGGCTACGGCGCAGCCCAAGGCGAGGGACACCGAGCAAGGGCCGCCCCGCAGCGATGGTGTCGTCCCCCTCCCTTGCGAAGCAAGTTAGAGAGGGGGAAGCCGCGAAGCGGCTCAGGGGGGCCTTACTTATTCAGCCTTTATTCCAGCAGACTTGATCACCTTGGCCCACTTGCTCACCTCGGCCTTCTGATAATCGGCCAGCTCGACGGTGCTCATGTTCGACGGCAGCATGCCGAAGTTCTTGAGGCGGGCCTGGACTTCGGGGGTGGCCACGATCTTCAGGATCTCGGTATGAAGGCGGTCCACGATGGGCTTGGGCGTGCCCGCAGGGGCGAAAACGGCCTGCCAGGAGCCCATGTCGAAACCCTTCTCGCCGGCCTCGGCGATCGTCGGTACATCGGGCAGCGATTCCAGGCGCTTGGAGCTGCTCACGGCGATGGGGCGCAGCTTGCCGGACTGGATGTGCGGGCCGACGACCAGGGCAGTGTCGAACATCATGTCCACCTGTCCGCCCATGACATCCTGCACGGCGGGGCCGCTGCCCTTGTAGGGCACATGGGTGAACTTCACGCCGGTCTGGTAGGCCAGCAGTTCCAGCGCCATGTGGTTGGAGGTGCCGTTGCCCGGAGAGGCAGAGGTCAGGCCGCCCGATGAGGCCTTGGCCTTGCTGCCAGCCAGCACGTCGGCCAGAGTCTTGTAGGGGCTGGAGGCAGGCACCACCAGAACCAGAGGGCCGGAGCCGAGCATGGCGACGGGCGTGAAGGACTTGACGGGGTCATAGTCCAGCTTGGAGTACAGGCTGACATTGATGGCGTGCGAGCTGATGGTGCCGCCCAGAATGGTGTAGCCGTCGGCCGGGGCGCGTGCCGCCAGCGCCGAACCCACGCTGCCGCCGGCGCCGCCCTTGTTCTCGATGACCACGGGCGTGCCCAGGGCCTTGCTCAGCGGCTGCGCAATCACGCGCGCCAGGGTGTCGGTATTGCCGCCGGGGGGGAACGGCACCAGATAGGTGATGGGCTTGCCCGTGGGCCAGTTGCCCTGTGCCAGGGCCGGTGCGGCGACAAGGGATGTGCCCAGCAGCAGGGCGCTGGCGGCGAGGGTGGATTGAAGCAGGGTGCGGCGTTGCATGATGGTTGTCTCCGGTTGAAAAGCGTCTTTTCGCGCTGTGGAAAGGGGTGCGATCGAACCAGCTCGGCTTGGGCTGGATACTTGCTTTGTGCGGTCTGTTTTGTGCAGGAGTCGGAATTCAGAAGCGCGGTTGCTTGCCGGTGAATTCCGGGTCGTATTTGCGCATCTGGCCCAGGTCGTCGCGGTTGCGGATGCCGCAGTGCAGATAGTTGTCGTGCAGGCGGGCCAGGGCTTCGCGATCCAGGGTCACGCCCAGGCCGGGCGTGGTGGGCACGCGCAGGCTGCCCTGCTCGAACTGCAGGCGACCGCCTTCGACGACTTCCTCGTCCTGCCATGGATAGTGGGTGTCGCAGGCATAGGTCAGCAGGGGCACGCTGGCGCACAGATGCGTCATGGCCACCAGGCTCACGCCCAGGTGGGAGTTGCTGTGCATGGACAGGCCCAGATCGAAGGTGCGGCACAGCGTGGACAGGCGCTGTGTGGCGCGCAGGCCGCCCCAGTAATGGTGGTCGCTGAGTACGATCTTCACGGGGCAGCCCATGTCGGCGTTGCGGCGGAACTCGGCAAAGTCCGTCACCACCATATTCGTGGCCAGTGGCACATCGCACTCGCGTGCCACGGCGGCCATGCCGTCCAGGCCCGGGGCCGGGTCCTCGTAGTACTCAAGCACGCCGCGCAACTGCTGCACGATCTTCAGGCTGGTTTCCACGGTCCAGTTGCCGTTGGGGTCGATGCGCAGCGGTGTGCCGGGGAAAGCCTCGGCCAGCGCCAGTATGCCGGCGGCCTCCTGCTCGGGCGGCAGCGTGCCGGCCTTGAGCTTGATGCTCTGGAAGCCGTACTGATCGATCATGCGCCGGGCCTGGGCCACCAACTGGGCCGGCGCCAGGGCCTCGCCCCAGGCGTCGGGTGCATAGGGCTGGCCCACATGCTCGGCGTATTTGTAGAACAGATAGGCCGAGTAGGGCACGCGGTCGCGTGCGGGTCCGCCCAGCAGGTCGACGATGGGGGCCTGGGCCATCTGACCCTGCAGGTCCAGCATGGCGACCTCGAAGGCGCTGACCACCTTGGCCACGGTCTTGGAGACATGGGTGCCAGGGGCCAGCGAGACCTGCTGACCTAGAAATTCCGAGGCCGTGAGCTTGGGCGGAGTGACCAGGGCAACGACACGGGCCTCCATTTCATTGAGGGCCCAGGGCGAGAGCCCGACCAGGGCCGGTGCGGCCTTGGCCAAAGCATCCAGCATGGGTTGGTCGCCATAGCTCTCGTTGATGCCGACCAGGCCGGAAGCAGTTTCGATCTCGATGATGGAGCGCAGCGCCCAGGGCTCGTGAATGCCGGCGGCGTTGAGCAGCGGCGGATCACGGAAGGCAATCGGCGTGATGCGGATGTGGCGGATCTGGTGAGAAGTGCTCATCTTGAGATGACTGATGCGGCGCAGGAGCTGCGGACCGAAGTTGAAATAGGGAGGCTTTGTGGTATGTTGTCGTACAACTGAAAGCCATTATCATCAGGCTCATGAGTACTCAGACATCGGAATTACCCCAATCAACCCCGTCTTTGCCGCTGACGGAGGGGTACGCGCTGCGCAGCAAAACCAGCAAGGGCAGCCGCAGTCTGGCGAATCTGTTGTCCGAGGAGTTCGAGCACAAGATCCGCCAGGGCCTGCTGCATGAGGGGGACAAGCTGCCCACCGAGTCCGAACTCGTGCGCAGCTATGACGTCAGCCGCACCGTGGTGCGCGAGGCGCTGTCCAAATTGCAGGCTGCAGGGCTGGTCGAGACCCGCCATGGCATAGGCACGTTTGTGCTGCCCGCGCGCCAGAGCGCAAGCCCCATGCTCAGCGCGCGCGAGCTCAGCGAGTCCGTCGATGTGCTGGCTGTGCTGGAGCTGCGCATCAGTCTGGAGACCGAGGCTGCCGGTCTGGCAGCCCAGCGCCGCAGCGAAGCCCATCTGCAGGTCATGAGCGAGGCATTACAGGCGTTCGAGCATCACTTCGCCCTGGGGCACGACACCGTCGAGCATGATCTGGCCTTTCATCTGAGCATCGCGCAGGCCACAGGCAACCGGTATTTTCAGGACATCCTGCAGCACTTCGGAACGCTGCTGATTCCGCGCAATCGCATTGCCTCCATGCATACGCCGGCACGCGATCCCGACTATCTGCGCCGGGTGAACCGCGAGCACGAGGAGATCTATGCCGCCATCGTGCGCCAGGACGCCGATTCGGCCCGTGCCGCCATGCGCATCCATCTGACCAACTCGCGGGAGCGTTTGCGTCTGGCCCAGCGTCTGAGTCTGAGCGCAGAGTCCTGATTCCGAAACCCTGGCCTGGGCGGGCGCCAGATGGAAGAGACACTCCGCTGCAAAGCGCGGCGGACCGCCCGCGGCATGCGGCGACCGCAGTGTGCCGCTGCGCCGAGCACTTGGAAATGCTTCCAAATTTATAGCTTCAAGCGATCTTGAGGATTGAGTTTGACGCATATTTCTTGGATGAAAATGACGAAGACCAAAGCCTGGTAGACGTCAGCGATCCGTGCTTACCCTTAGAAAAAATCGCTTGGTGTTCAAAAAAACCTAGTTGTATGATGACTGACCACAACAAGGAGACATTTCACCATGGTCCGACGCACGCACTTTCTGCGCTCTCTGCTGGCCCTGGCGGCCGGCGGTTTGCTGTCGTCCACATTGCTGGCTGCCGATGCCTGGCCCAGCAAGCCCATCCGTCTGGTCGTTCCCTATCCGCCCGGCGGCAGCTCCGACATCATTGCGCGCTCCATCGGGCAACTGATCTCCCAGGAGCTCAAGCAGACCGTGGTGATCGACAACAAGCCCGGCGCCAATGGCAATCTGGGCGCTGAGTTCGTCGCCCGTGCACCGGCCGACGGCTATACCTGGCTGCTCTGCGATCTCGGTGCACTGGCCATCTCTCCCTCCATCTATACCAAGCTCAGCTTCGATCCTTCCAAGGCGCTGCGCGGTGCAGCCATGCTGGCCTATTCGCCCCATATGCTGGTGGTGCATCCCTCCGTCCAGGCCGGCAATCTCAAGGAGCTGGTGGAGCTGTCCAAGAAGCAGGACCTGAACTTTGCCGTCACCGCATCGGGCAGTGCCCCCCATCTCGCTGGCGTGGAGCTGGCCCGCATCACTGGCGCCAAATGGGTGTACGTGCCCTACAAGGGCGGCGTGCAGTCGGTGCAGGACACGGTAGCCGGCCAGACCCAGGTGCTGATGAACGGCATGCTGGCTACCTATCCGCATGTGCAAAGCGGCAAGCTCAAGCTGCTGGGCATTTCCAAGAACACCCGCATGCCGCTGATTGCCGATGTGCCGACGCTGGCGGAGCAGGGCGCACAGGGTTTTGCCTCGGGCACCTGGCAGGGTGTGGTGCTGCCCGCCAAGACGCCTGAAGCCGTGGTGCAGCGTGTGAACCAGGTGTTGCTCGCTGCCATCCGCTCCACCGAGGTCCGCTCCCGACTGACCGGCCAGGGTGCCGAGGTCGTCACGATGACGCCCGCCGAAACCGACAAATTCTTCAACGCCGAGCGCGCGCGCTGGCGCGCCGTGGTGCAAGCCGCCCAACTGCAGCTGGACTGAGCTGCCAGATCTTTTTTTGCTCTCCTCTTTTCAAGGATTACCATGACACCCCAAGACCTCAAAGACGTGATGAGTTCCGGCCTGCTGTCCTTCCCCGTGACGGACTTCGATGCCCAGGGCAACTTCAATGCCAAGGGTTATGCCGCACGCCTTGAATGGCTGGCTCCCTATGGCGCCAGTGCCCTGTTCGCCGCTGGTGGCACCGGCGAATACTTCTCGCTGTATGGCGAGGAATACGGCCAGATCATCAAGACCGCCGTGGATACCTGCCGTGGCAAGGTGCCCATCATCGCCGGCGCCGGCGGCCCCACCCGCAATGCCATCGCCCATGCCCAGGAGGCTGAACGACTGGGTGCCCACGGCATTCTGCTGATGCCTCATTACCTGACCGAAGCCGGCCAGGAAGGCCTGATCGCCCATGTGGAGCAGGTCTGCAAGAGCGTGAAGTTCGGCGTCATCGTCTACAACCGCGACCGCTCTCGCTTCACGCCTGAATCCCTGGCCATCCTGGCCGAGCGCTGCCCCAACCTGGTGGGCTTCAAGGACGGTCTGGGCAATATCGAGACCATGTCCTCCATCTTCATGAAGATGGGTGATCGCTTCGCCTATCTGGGCGGACTGCCCACGGCCGAGGTCTACGCGGCCGCCTACAAGGCTCTGGGTACCCCCGTCTACTCCTCTGCCGTCTTCAACTTCATCCCCAGGACGGCGATGGCGTTCTACGAAGCCGTGCGCACGGATGACCAGGCCACGCAGCACAAGCTGCTCAAGGAATTCTTCATGCCCTACCTGAAGATCCGCAACCGTGTCGAAGGCTACGGCGTGAGCATCATCAAGGCCGGCGCCAAGCTGGTCGGCCACGATGCCGGTCCCGTGCGCGCTCCCCTGACCGACCTCAAGCCTGCCGAGATGGAAGAACTCAAGGTCCTGATCGACAAGCTCGGCCCCCAGTAAGACCCGATGCAGGGGTCAGGCCAAGAACCGGGCCCCGCGTCTTCAGGAGACAAAGCATGAAAAAGATACTGATCACGCTGGGTGCCACCCTGGCCCTGGCCGCCCAGGCGGCTGGCAACTTTCCCGACCGGCCCGTGAACATCATCGTGCCGTTCCCGGCTGGCGGCTCCACCGACACCGTGGCGCGTGCGGTGGCCCTGAGCATGGCCGAGCAACTGGGCAAGCCCTTTGTCGTGGAAAACCGTCCTGGAGCCACGGGCACCATCGGTGCGGGAGCCGTCAAGCGCGCTGCGGCCGATGGCTACACCTTGCTGGTGGCATCGCTGGGCCCCTTTGTGGTGACCCCGCATATGGTGAAGAACGTGCCCTATGACGCCAGCAAGGATTTCGACTACATCACCATCCCCGTGCAGGCGCCCAATGTGCTCGTTGCCAGCCCGACGCAAAAGGCCCGCAGCGTGAGCGAGGTGATTGCCGCGCTCAAGGCCAATCCCGGCAAGGTCAGTTTTGCAAGCTCCGGCAATGGCTCTTCGGATCATTTGTCGGCCGAGCTGTTCTGGCAGCAAACGGGCACCGAAGCCGTGCATGTACCCTACAAGGGCGGAGCACCGGCCATCACCGATCTGCTGGGTGGACAGGTGGATTTTTCCTTCCAGAACGTCAACGCCGTGCTGCCCCATCTGCGTAGCGGCAAGCTGCGCGCCATTGCCGTGACCGGTAGCCAGCGTTCGCCTGTGCTGCCCGACGTTCCCACACTGGCCGAGTCCGGCGTCAAGGGAGCCGAGGTCTATTCGTGGCAAGGCATGGCCGCTCCCAGGGGCTTGCCGGCAGATGTCAAGTCCAGACTGGCCAAGGCCGCCATTGTCGCCGTGCAGCAACCCGATATCCGCAAGCGCTTTGTGGAGCAGGGGCTGGAAATCGTGGGCAACACGCCCGAAGAATTCACACGCTTTCAGGCCCAGGAGAACGAGCGCTGGAAAACCCTGATCCAAACGCGAAAGATCACCGCAGATTGAGCTAGAAACAACGGGATGGCCCCCAGGCCGTTTCCCGCAGGCCTGCCACCACGCAGGCCCTTTTCACAGGGGCTTTCAGTCCCCGCAAGTTCCAAGGATTCCAAGGCATGGCGACCATCCGACCACGCGTTCTTCAATACGGCAAGATGCCGCTGACCCAGCTTGATGCCGAACTGGCTCAGGCCTACGAGGTGAGCATCCTCTCCGAGGAGCCCGATCCCGAGCGCTTTCTTGCCGAGCATGGCGGCCAGTTCGAATATGCGGTCACCTCGGCCGCCATGGGCCTGCCCGCCCGTGTGGTCGACGCCCTGCCCAAGCTCAAGTTCGTGAGCAGCTTCGGCGTGGGATTCGATGCCCTGGACAAGGACGCCCTGCTGCGCCGCGGCGCGCGTGTGGGCTATACGCCGGGCGTGCTCGACGACTGTGTGGCCGACCTGGCCTTTGCCCTGCTGCTGGACGCCACGCGCGGCCTCAGCGAGTCCGACCGTTTCGTGCGCCGCGGCGACTGGAGCAAGAGCCGCTTCGGCATCCGTACCCGCGCCAGCGGCAAGCGCCTGGGCATCTTCGGCATGGGCCGCATCGGCAGCACCGTGGCGCGCCGCGCCTCGGGCTTCGACATGGAAGTGGCCTACTACAACCGCCGCCCCGTCGAAGGCTCGCCCCACCAGTACCTGCCCTCGCTGCTGGAGCTGGCACGCTGGGCCGACATCCTGGTCATCACCGCCGCCGGCGGCGAAGGCACGCGCCACCTGGTGAATGCCGAAGTACTGGCCGCCCTGGGCCCACAGGGCTTCCTGGTCAACGTGGCGCGCGGCAGCGTGGTCGACGAAGCCGCCCTGGCCGATGCCCTGGAGAACAAGCGCATCGCCGGTGCGGGCCTGGACGTGTTCGAGGACGAGCCCCGCCCCCTGCCTGCCCTGCTGGCCCTGGACAACGTGGTGCTGGCCCCGCACATCGCCAGCGGCACCCATGAAACCCGCCGCGCCATGGCCGACCTGGTTCTGCTGAATCTGCAGCAATTCATCGCCACGGGCCGCCCTGCGGCCGAGGTGCCCTGGTCCGCCGCGCAGTGATTTCCTTTTCCCTCCGAGTCTGTTGAAGAGTCTTCCCATGTCCACTACCCCGACCATCACCGCCATCGAAGTCATTCCCGTCGCCGGCCGCGACGGCATGCTCATGAACCTCAGCGGCGCGCATGCGCCCTACTTCACGCGCAACGTCGTGCTGGTGCACGACAGCGCGGGCCGTACGGGGGTGGGCGAGGTGCCGGGAGGGGAAGGCATTCGCCAGGCTCTGGAGGACAGCAGGCAGGTGCTGATCGGCCGCTCTGTCGGCCAGCACCTGCAGCTGCTGCAAGAGCTGCAGAAATCCCTGGAAGGCCGCGACACAGGCGGCCGCGGCCTGCAGACCTTTGACCTGCGCATCGGCGTGCACGCGGTCACGGCCATCGAATCCGCTCTGCTGGATCTGCTGGGCCAGCACCTGGGTGTGCCCGTGGCCGCCCTGCTGGGCGAAGGCCAGCAGCGCGATCGCGTGGAAATGCTGGGCTACCTGTTCTTTGTGGGTCCCAGCGACAAGACCGGCCTGGACTACGTCAAGCCCGGCGAAGACAAGCTGGGCACGGACGACTGGACCCAGGTGCGCCACATGACGGCCATGACGCCCGAGGCCATCGTGCGCCAGGCCGAAGCGGCCTACGCACGCTACGGCTTCAACGACTTCAAGCTCAAGGGCGGCGTGCTGGCTGGCGAGCAGGAAGTCGAAGCCGTGACGGCCCTGGCCAAACGCTTTCCCGACGCCCGCGTCACCCTGGACCCCAACGGCGGCTGGCTGCTCAAGGACGCCATCCGCCTGATGCGCGACATGCGCGGCGTGCTGGCCTATGCTGAAGACCCCTGTGGCGCCGAAGGCGGTTTCTCGGGCCGTGAAGTCATGGCTGAATTCCGCCGTGCCACCGGCCTGCCCACGGCCACCAACATGGTCGCCACCGACTGGCGCCAGATGGTGCACGCCCTGTCGCTGCAGTCCGTGGACATCCCTCTGGCCGACCCCCATTTCTGGACCATGGCCGGCTCGGTGCGCGTGGGCCAGACTTGCCGTGACTGGGGCCTGACCTGGGGTTCGCACTCCAACAACCACTTCGACATCTCGCTGGCCATGTTCACCCACGTGGCCGCCGCCGTGCCCGGCAAGGTCACGGCCATCGACACGCACTGGATCTGGCAGGACGGCCAGTACCTCACGCAGCAACCCTTGCAGATCAAAGGCGGTTTTGTGGAAGTGCCCAAGACCCCCGGCCTGGGCGTGACCGTGGACCGCGAAGCCCTCAAGCGCGCCAACGCCCTGTACCTGGAACACGGCCTGGGCGCGCGCGACGACGCCATCGCCATGCAACACCTGATCCCCGGCTGGAAGTTCGACAACAAAAGGCCTTGCATGGTGCGCTGAGCACCCCCTGAGCGGCTGGCGCCGCTTCCCCCTCTCTCGCTGCGCGGGAGGGGGACGACACCTTCGCTGCGGGACGGCCCTTGCTCGGTGTCCATCGCTTTGGGCCGCGCCTGCTTCAAATGCAGCGCCCAACTAGCTCACCTCTTTTATCGAATCTCTCTTTTGGAGCATTTCATGTCCCGTTACGACAACCTCATCAACGGCCAGTGGACGGCTGCTGACAGCTACTCCCCCAACACCAACCCCAGCGAT
>NZ_JBCPWN010000049.1:0-3182 GCF_039581415.1 Comamonas sp. F1-6 | reverse complement strand
AAGAGAGTCCAAAGTTATAGGGTCAAGTGACTAAGAGCATATGGTGGATGCCTTGGCGATGATAGGCGACGAAAGACGTGATAGCCTGCGATAAGCTTCGGGGAGCTGGCAAATAAGCTTTGATCCGGAGATTTCTGAATGGGGGAACCCACCTCGCAAGAGGTATCGTGCACTGAATACATAGGTGCACGAAGCGAACCTGGAGAACTGAAACATCTAAGTACCCAGAGGAAAAGACATCAACCGAGATTCCGATAGTAGTGGCGAGCGAATTCGGAAGAGCCTTGCAGTGATAGTCGACCGGTTAACAAAACGGCATGGAAAGGCCGACCATAGTGGGTGATAGTCCCGTATGTGAAAACCGATCGGTGGTACTAGGCTGCAGACAAGTAGGGCGGGGCACGAGAAACCCTGTCTGAATATGGGGGGACCATCCTCCAAGGCTAAATACTCATCATCGACCGATAGTGAACCAGTACCGTGAGGGAAAGGCGAAAAGAACCCCGGGAGGGGAGTGAAATAGATCCTGAAACCGTATGCTTACAAAAAGTCGGAGCCCTTAGGGGTGACGGCGTACCTTTTGTATAATGGGTCAGCGACTTACATTCAGTGGCAAGCTTAACCGAATAGGGGAGGCGAAGAGAAATCGAGTCCGAATAGGGCGACTAGTCGCTGGGTGTAGACCCGAAACCAAGTGATCTATCCATGGCCAGGATGAAGGTGCCGTAACAGGTACTGGAGGTCCGAACCCACTAATGTTGCAAAATTAGGGGATGAGCTGTGGATAGGGGTGAAAGGCTAAACAAACTTGGAAATAGCTGGTTCTCTCCGAAAACTATTTAGGTAGTGCCTCAAGTATTACCGTCGGGGGTAGAGCACTGTTTAGGCTAGGGGGTCATGGCGACTTACCAAACCTATGCAAACTCCGAATACCGACGAGTACAGCTTGGGAGACAGAGCACCGGGTGCTAACGTCCGGACTCAAGAGGGAAACAACCCAGACCGCCAGCTAAGGTCCCTAAAATTGGCTAAGTGGGAAACGAAGTGGGAAGGCTAAAACAGTCAGGATGTTGGCTTAGAAGCAGCCATCATTTAAAGAAAGCGTAATAGCTCACTGATCGAGTCGTCCTGCGCGGAAGATGTAACGGGGCTAAGCCAGTTACCGAAGCTGCGGATGTGCAATTTATTGCACGTGGTAGGAGAGCGTTCTGTAAGCCTGTGAAGGTGTCTGGTAACGGATGCTGGAGGTATCAGAAGTGCGAATGCTGACATGAGTAGCGTTAAAGGGGGTGAAAAGCCCCCTCGCCGTAAGCGCAAGGTTTCCTACGCAACGTTCATCGGCGTAGGGTGAGTCGGCCCCTAAGGCGAGGCAGAGATGCGTAGCTGATGGGAAACAGGTCAATATTCCTGTACCGATCAATAGTGCGATGTGGGGACGGAGAAGGTTAGCTCAGCCAACTGTTGGATATGTTGGTTCAAGCGTGTAGTCGTGCTCTTTAGGCAAATCCGGAGAGCTGAGATGAGGCGTGATAACGAGTCTGCTTGCAGACGAAGTGAGTGATACCCTGCTTCCAGGAAAAGCCACTAAGCTTCAGCTATTGACGACCGTACCGCAAACCGACACTGGTGCGCGAGATGAGTATTCTAAGGCGCTTGAGAGAACTCAGGAGAAGGAACTCGGCAAATTGACACCGTAACTTCGGGAGAAGGTGTACCCCAAGTAAGTGAAGTTGTACAAATGGAGCTCAAAGGGGTTGCAAAAAATTGGTGGCTGCGACTGTTTAATAAAAACACAGCACTCTGCAAACACGAAAGTGGACGTATAGGGTGTGACGCCTGCCCGGTGCTGGAAGATTAAATGATGGGGTGCAAGCTCTTGATTGAAGTCCCAGTAAACGGCGGCCGTAACTATAACGGTCCTAAGGTAGCGAAATTCCTTGTCGGGTAAGTTCCGACCTGCACGAATGGCGTAACGATGGCCACACTGTCTCCTCCTGAGACTCAGCGAAGTTGAAATGTTTGTGATGATGCAATCTCCCCGCGGAAAGACGGAAAGACCCCATGAACCTTTACTGTAGCTTTGTATTGGACTTTGAACGGATCTGTGTAGGATAGGTGGGAGGCTTTGAAGTGCGGTCGCTAGATCGCATGGAGCCGACGTTGAAATACCACCCTGGTGCGTTTGAGGTTCTAACCTGGATCCATTATCTGGATCGGGGACAGTGCATGGTAGGCAGTTTGACTGGGGCGGTCTCCTCCCAAAGCGTAACGGAGGAGTTCGAAGGTACGCTAGTTACGGTCGGACATCGTGACGATAGTGCAATGGCATAAGCGTGCTTAACTGCGAGACTGACAAGTCGAGCAGATGCGAAAGCAGGACATAGTGATCCGGTGGTTCTGTATGGAAGGGCCATCGCTCAACGGATAAAAGGTACTCTGGGGATAACAGGCTGATACCGCCCAAGAGTTCATATCGACGGCGGTGTTTGGCACCTCGATGTCGGCTCATCTCATCCTGGGGCTGTAGTCGGTCCCAAGGGTATGGCTGTTCGCCATTTAAAGAGGTACGTGAGCTGGGTTTAAAACGTCGTGAGACAGTTTGGTCCCTATCTTCCGTGGGCGCTGCAGATTTGAGGAAGCCTGCTCCTAGTACGAGAGGACCGGAGTGGACACACCTCTGGTGTACCTGTTGTCACGCCAGTGGCATCGCAGGGTAGCTAAGTGTGGAAGAGATAACCGCTGAAAGCATCTAAGCGGGAAACTCGTTTCAAGATGAGATCTGCCGGGGCCTTGAGCCCCCTGAAGGGTCGTTGTAGACCACGACGTTGATAGGCTGGGTGTGGAAGCGCAGTAATGCGTTAAGCTAACCAGTACTAATTGCCCGTGCGGCTTGACCCTATAACTTTGGGTAAGCCTGGAAAATGAAAGACAGAACGCAAGTTCTAGTTATGCCGAAAAGGCGCAATCGAAAAGCTGATTGAAGACTCTATGAATTCGTTGGATTGAAGGTGAGCGAGATTAAGAAGTTAATCGAGGCGCTGTCAATCTGACAAAAAGTTTATGCCTGATGACCATAGCAAGTTGGTACCACTCCTTCCCATCCCGAACAGGACAGTGAAACGACTTTGCGCCGATGATAGTGCGGGTTCCCGTGTGAAAGTAGGTCATCGTCAGGCTCTTAC
>NZ_JBCPWN010000048.1:0-7103 GCF_039581415.1 Comamonas sp. F1-6 | reverse complement strand
TCTTGTCTGTGGTGCTCTGGCAGATTTGATGTGCTCCTGACTTTCTAGCAAGATACCCTTGCCATGCAAGTGCTATGGCGATACGCTATCGTTCACCCTTACAGATATTGACAAAAGTTTTCCATGCGGGAACTTTTGCTGCCAATCGGTACACCATCTTGTCACCATTGGGCCTGCTTCCCGGTGACTGTTTCATCCCTTCATTGTTGTTCGTTTAACCACAGCTCCTTCGATCCATGCGCCCGGCGTCTTCCTTTCTGCTGTCGCTGCTGATGTTCGCCTCCATCATCGGGGTGCAACTCATCGCCATGTGGCCGGCAGGTTCGCAAGATGTGGTGGCCATGGCTTATGTACTCGACGCAGAGCCGCACGAATACGGTGTCGATGTGCTGCAGGAGTTCGAGGACGATGTGGAAGAAGATACGGTGGAGTTCTCCATTCACCGTCCACATCGCACTGCCGAACTCAATCCGGCGCAAGATGATCGCAATGAATTGTTTGGCCCTCCTGAAGCGTTAGCTGTAGGTGTGGCCGATGTCCGGGTGCCTCCTCAGGGGCATGTGGTGCACCCGACTCATCCCTGGCCGGAAAGCATGTTGCGTCCGCCAAGTCTCGGCCTGCCGCAGGCAGGCTAGCTCCAGCTCAGCTGACGTCATCACGTCAGAACGTTTGCGCTGGGCTTTTTAGACCCCGATACCTGCCGCCCGCTATTCCAGCGCCTGCTGGCCTGGAATGTGCTTGTCTGCAGAGCATGGCTCTGAGACAGGTCTGGGGCGGCATCACCTGCTCAGGTGTAACTGATCCTGCATCGCATGCGGCGGCCGCCGCATGTGCATGACGGGTTTTCGACCCTTTCCTCACTTTATCTGCCCTCAAGAAGGCAGCTGTGTTCTATGTTCAATAGATCGATAGTGCCGGCTTTTTTACCGGCCAAGGCCAGTAAGAATTCTTCTGGCCATGCACCATTGCGGAGCCCCAAACGCGCGGCTGTGTTCGGCTTGTGTCTCGCTGCAGCTCTGGCTGCGCATGCTCAGACCAATGCTCATGGCACACCACAAATCAGCAGCACCCTTTCAGATCAGGCGCAGCCCAAGCTGACTTTGACGCAGCTGGTGCAGACCGTGCTGGACAACAATCCCGAACTGCGCTCAGTGCAGCAGTCGAGCTTCACGGCTCAGGCCGCCGTGGTCAGCGCTGGCGCGCTGCCCAACCCCAAGCTGGAGTGGAGTCGCGGCGACAACAAGGCGCGTCTGGCATCGGCCACGCCCGGCAATGTGCAGACCATGGGGATCTCGGTTCCCATAGAAATGCCTTCCGTGCGCGCTGCTCGTATCGAGGCGGCGCAAGCCGGGCAGCGAGCATCCGTGCACCAGATTGCTGCATCGCGCAATGCACTCGTGGCCCAGGTCAAGCTCAAGGCCTACGAGGTGGTGCTGCGACAGGCGCAGGCACAGGCCGCCTACGATGCCGTCAAGCTGCTGGAACAGGCCCATGAGCGTGTACGCGTACGTGTTTCCAGCGGTGAGGCGGCGCGTTACGAAATCATCAAGGCCGATGCCGAACTGATCAACGCTCGTCAGCAGGAGCAGTCTGCCCGTTTGTTGGCCGAGCAATCCCAGCTCACGCTCAATCGTCTGGCTGCAGGCCAGTTACCCAATCGCTTTGATCTGGCCCTGTCTCTGCAGGATCCGGTGGAGACAGTGCAGTTGCAGAACATCAACTGGCAGGCCCATCCGGAGCTGCTGCAGCTGCAGTCCGAGGTGGACAAGGCCGAAGCGCAGAAGAACGGTGCCAAAGCCAGCCGTTGGCCAGGTCTTGAGCTGCGTTACGCGCAGACGCGAGAGCCCGATATCCGCAATAACACCATCGGCGTGAGCATGCAGATTCCGCTGTTCGACCAGCGTCGCGGCCCGATTGATGAGGCTGCTTCGGAAGCCGAGCGTGCTCGCCTGCGCATGGAAGGTCGCAAGGCCGAACTTGAGCAGCAAATGTTGCAGGCCTGGAAGGTCATGGAAATGGCGCAGGTGCGCACCAAGGCCCTGAGCGAGGGCGCGGTGCGCGAGGCCGAATCGGCCTTGCGCGTAGCCGAGGCTGCTTACCGCTTCGGCGAGCGCGGCATTCTGGATGTGCTGGACGCCCAGCGCGTGCTGCGCACAGTACGCGCCGATTTGCTTGAAGCCCGTTATCAGCTGCAATCCGCCCGGATTGAACTGGATTTTCTGGCTGGCCGCTATGCCCAGCCTTCCTCGCTTTGAGCTTTCAAAGTCAAGACCACGTTCTCGTATTTTTTGAATTCGCTTTATGTCTTCTCATCATCACTCCAGGACTGCGCGTCCCGCCTCTCTGGTTCTGGCACTGGCGTTGGCCGGGCTGACAACATTGACCCTGACTGGCTGCGGCAAGGAGGAGCCGGCTGCTGCGGTTGCTGCAGCAGATACCAAGGCCGAGCTTGACCCCATGGAAGTGGTTGTCTCAGCTGAAATGGCAACCAACTTCAAGACCGCCGCGGTAACGCAGGCCGAGGTTGCATCGGTGCAGGAAGTTGCCGGTCGCATTGAAGCCAACGAACGCAAGGTCACCCGCATCGGTGCGGCCGTGACAGGGCGTGTGACCGAGGTGCTGGCCGAAACCGGCGATCGCGTCAAAGCTGGTCAGACCCTGGCGCGCGTCGCCAGCCCCGAGCTGACCACGGCTCAACTGGCCTATATGCGTGCCAGCGCCACGGCGACTCTGGCAGAGCGCTCCGTAGAGCGGGCGCGTCAGCTGATTGCTGCCGATGTGATCGGCTCTGCAGAACTGCTGCGTCGCGAATCGGAAGTGCAGATTGCGCGCGCAGAGTTGAGGGCGGCAGGCGATCAGCTCAAGCTGATGGGCTTGTCCGCCGATGCGCTGAGCAGTTTGCGCGCCAAGGGCAATGTGGCCCCGAATGCCGCCATCACGGCTTCTGCTGCAGGTATTGTGATCGAGCGCCAGGTCAGCCAGGGTCAGGTGGCGCAGCCGGGGGACCCTCTGTTCACTGTGGCAGATCTCTCCAATGTCTGGGTGGTGGGCGCCCTGCCCGAGCAAATTGCGCGCAGCGTGCAGACTGGCCAGAACGTGCAGATCGATGTGCCGGCGCTGGGGCTGACCGTCGAGGAGACACCCATCTCGGGCAAGATCATCTACGTGGGTGACACCGTGTCCCCCGCAACCCGCACCGTGACCATTCGCACTCAGGTGGACAACAAAGATCTGGCGCTCAAGCCCCAGATGCTGGCCACCATGAAGATCCAGGGGGCCATGGAGAAGACTCTGGCAATCCCGGCGCTGGCAGTGGTTCGCGAGAACGACAGGGATCATGTCTACGTCAAGAAAGCCGAAAACCACTATCGCCTGACTCCGGTGGAGTTGGGGGCGGCCAGCGGTGGTCTGCGACCTGTGCTCAAGGGGTTGAGCGAAGGCTCCCAGATCGTGGTTGAAGGTGCATTCCACCTGAACAACGAGCGCAAGCGCGCAGAACTGGAGTAAGCCCATGATTGCCTCCATGATTCGTGCCGCGCTATCGCAGCGGCTGGTGGTGGTCGTGCTGGCGCTGGTGATGTGTGGCTTTGGCCTGCGTGCCGCCATGAATCTGTCGGTGGATGCTTTCCCCGATGTGACCAATGTGCAGGTTCAGGTTGCCACCGAAGCCCCTGGTCGTTCGCCCGAGGAGATCGAGCGTTTTGTGACCGTGCCTCTCGAAATCGCCATGACGGGACTGCCCGGGTTGGCAGAGATGCGCTCGCTCAACAAGAGCGGTCTGTCCATCATCACGCTGGTGTTTACCGATGCGACCGATGTGTACTTTGCCCGGCAGTTGGTGACGGAGCGTCTGATCGAAGTCACGCCACGCATGCCTGAAGGCATCGTGCCGGTACTGGGGCCGGTATCCACCGGCCTGGGTGAGGTCTACCAGTACACGCTGGACCACCCCGATGATGGCAAGCGCGAGCTGACCCAGGCCGAGTTGACGGAGCGTCGCACCATTCAGGACTGGGTGGCACGTCCGTTGCTGCGATCCATTCCCGGTGTGGCTGAAATCAACTCTCAGGGCGGATATGTCAAGCAGTACCAGGTGCTGGTCGATCCTGCCCGCCTGCGTCACTACAACCTGAGCGTGCGTCAGGTGGTGCAAGCCGTGGCGGACAACAATGCCAATGCCAGTGGCGGCATCCTGCCGCAGGTGACCGAGCAGTATCTGATTCGAGGCGTGGGCATGATCCGCACGCTGGACGATATCGGCAACATCGTGCTCAAGGAGCAGGGAGGAGTGCCGGTCTATGTGCGTGATGTGGCCAAGGTGCAGATTGACGCCGAGGTGCGACAGGGCGCCATCATCAAGGGCGGCTATACCGAGGGCGTTTCGGGCATCGTGCTGATGATGCGCGGCGGCAATGCCAAGGAAGTCGTGACCCGCGTGAAGGAGCGGGTGGAGGAGATCAACTCCAAGGGCATGCTGCCTGGCGGCCTGCAGATCGTTCCTTACTATGACCGTACCGATCTGGTGGATTCCGCTCTCTGGACCGTGGGCAAGGTGCTGATTGAAGGCATCTTCCTGGTGGTTGTGGTGCTGTTCATCTTCCTGGGCGATGTGCGTTCCAGCCTGATTGTGGTGGCGACGCTGATCATCACGCCGCTGACCACCTTCATCATGATGAACAAGTACGGCATTTCGGCTAACCTGATGTCCTTGGGTGGCTTGGCGATTGCCATTGGTCTGATGGTGGATGCCACCGTGGTGGTGGTTGAAAACGTCTTCCACAAACTGGGGCAGGCGGGCAATTCGCGCGGCGAGCGCATTCGCACCGTTCTGTCGGCCACCGTGGAAGTTGCTACACCCACCATCTTCGGTATTGCCATCATCATCTTGGTGTTCCTGCCGCTGATGACGCTGCAAGGTATTGAAGGCAAGATGTTCGGCCCGCTGGCGCTGACCATCGCCATGGCTCTGGCGATCTCGCTGGCCGTGTCGTTGTTCCTGTCGCCCGTGCTGTGCTCCTACTTCCTCAAGGGCGGCGCCGATCACGATACCAAGCTGATTGGCTTCCTCAAGCGTCACTATCTGCGTTTGCTTGACGGCGCGACTGCACGCAACCGCCTGACGCTGGCCGTGGCCGTGGCTTTGCTGATCGGATCGCTGGGCCTGTTCCCGTTCCTGGGCAAGTCTTTCATGCCGACCATGAAGGAAGGTGCACTGACGCCGCAGATCAACCGCGTGCCCAGCATTTCCCTGGATGAATCCATTCGTATGGAAATGGCTGCCATGAAGGAAGTCGCGCAGGTGCCCGGCGTGAAGTCCGTGGTGTCCAAGCTGGGGCGTGGCGAATCGCCGGCCGATCCTGCTGGCCCCAATGAGTCTGACCCCATCGTGCTGCTGGATCCCGAGTCCGAGCGTACCCAGGATGAGATCGACGAAGAGATTCGTCAGCGCCTGTCCAAGATTCCCGGCGTGCAGATTGTGCTGTCCCAGCCCATCTCCGAGCGTGTGGATGAAATGGTGACCGGCGTGCGCTCGCAACTGGCCGTGAAGGTGTTCGGTGATGAACTGGACGATCTCAAGGAAGTCTCCGAGCAGGTGGCGCGCATTCTGAAGAGCGTCTCCGGCAGTACGGACATACGTATCGAGCGACTCTCGGGTCAGCAGGCTCTGACGGTGGATATCGACCGCAAGGCGATTGCTCGTCACGGTCTGAACGTTGCCGATGTGCAAAGCCTGCTGGAGTCAGCCATTGGCGGCAAGGACGTGACGACCTTGTACGAGGGTGAGCGTCGTTACTCGGTCGTGGTGCGTTTCCCCGAGTCCTATCGTGGATCGCCCGAAGCCATTGGCGCAACTCTGCTGACCACGGCGGCTGGCGCGCAAGTGCCGCTGAGCAGTCTGGCTCGGATCGAACTGGTCGATGGCCCTGCGCAGATCAGCCGCGAAGGTGGCAAGCGCCGCGTGGTGGTGGGCGCGAACGTGGAAGGGCGTGACCTGGCTGGCTTTGTTGCCGAGGTCGAGCAGCGCCTGGACAAGGAAGTCAAGCTGCCCGACGGCTATTACTTCAAGTTCGGCGGTCAGTTCGAAAACATGGAGCGCGCCATGGGCACGCTGCAGGTGATCGTGCCGCTGACCATCGTGGCCATCTTCTTCCTGCTGTTCCTGCTGTTCAACTCCATCAAGCTGGCAAGCCTGATCATTCTGGTGCTGCCCTTTGCTTCGATTGGTGGCCTGATTGGTTTGTTTGTCACTGGCGAATATGTGAGCGTGCCGGCATCGGTGGGCTTTATTGCCCTGTGGGGTATTGCTGTGCTGAACGGCGTGGTGCTTGTATCCAGCATTCGCCAACTGCGCCAGGACGGTATGGACGTGGCCGAAGCCGTGCGCGAAGGCTGTACTCAGCGATTCCGTCCTGTGATGATGACCGCAACCGTGGCTTTGCTGGGCCTGGTGCCATTCCTGTTTGCGACGGGTCCTGGCTCCGAAGTTCAGCGTCCCTTGGCTATCGTGGTGATCGGTGGTTTGATTACCTCGACTTTGTTGACGCTGGTGGTGCTGCCCACGCTGTACCGCTGGTTTGACGAGAAGCCGACCGAGGCTTGATTTGAGAAAGGAGTGATCCGATGACGATGAAAGAAATCCGCGCCATCGTGCGTCCCAGCCGGTTGGAGCGCCTACGTACCGAGTTGCGTGCGATTCCGAACTTTCCTGGCGTGACAATCTTCAAGGCCGAGGGCTTTACGGCCCCCGCTGCCGTGGACAAGCGCACAGTCAAGGATGAGCTGACCGATTTTTCGGACAAGCTCATGGTTTGCGTGATCGTGGATGAGTCCATGGTTGCAGTGATTCGCGAAGCCATCGTCGCTGCCTGCCGCACCGGGCAGATCGGCGACGGTCTGGTCTGGACTGTGGATATCGGCGAAATGCATCGCATCCGCGATGGCGGTGTCGTGAGCTGATCAGGCTTGGCACTGAAAGAAAAAGGGATGCGCTCTGCATCCCTTTTTCATGCTTTCGACAAAATGTTGGAAGTTTGGAAAAACTGGCGAAAACCCTGTGCTACAATTTTTGCATTGCAGCAGAGAAACACTGTTTCATTGCTTCA
>NZ_JBCPWN010000047.1:0-8094 GCF_039581415.1 Comamonas sp. F1-6 | reverse complement strand
CTCCTTGCGCCAGTGGCAGTCATTGTGTTGCATTGACCAGTTGAATCCACAGCCAAAAGCGGACTGCGAAATGAAGGACAAGCGGCCACATAAAGCACCTTTCATCGCATCCGACTGGCAACCGCACGGTGACATTTTCCTCGATACACTCATTTTGAAAATGACTCATACCGCAGGCAACACGCGTAACGCTTCGTGTTCAGGGCTCACTCACGTTACCCAACATCAGGTGCAATTTGCTCTCCCTCCCTTGAAGCCATTGAGGATTTCGCTGGCGATCAACTCCTTGACTGGTAGCTGCCGCAAAGCATTGAGCGCGCCAACAAGGGCCGAGAGCTGTGAGCTCGATATGTGCACTGGCTCATGGAACGCATTTCGTTTCATTTAGCCTCTGTTAGCCAAATTTCATGCACTAAAGTCGCCCGTTTAGCTAATTATCGAGAGTCAACTGAGGGTCGATCTGAGCTGGTGCAACCAGCTAGAAGCACTCACACCCTACCCTTGCCGCGCCTCGATTCATATTGATCCAAGTGAAAAAATTCATTGAACCCTTCATTGGGGGATACCGCATGAAAGCGTTTATCCCATTCTGCATTGCCTCGCTGTGCTCCGTAGTATCTGCTCAAACCAGCGTGCCCTCGGGCCGCATAGTCCCGACTCCGATCTACGGCGTCACCGTGGACGATGTGAGCAGGCTTGGCGACATCACGCGCAGCCTATCGTCGCTGGCCTACCGGCCAACCACGCGCATCGTCTTCGATGAGTTCGTGAACCCGGACTACTACCGCAAGCCAGCAGTGGAAATCTCCAAAGTTTCCTATGTGATGGGTGAGATATTGGACTCGTACTACGTCAAGCAGTACAGCGTGGATGCGTACATACAGCGGACTAATCAATACCTCAATGCGTTGTCGGATGTAGTGGATATTTGGGAAGTAGCCAACGAGGTCAACGGCGAGTGGCTGGGGGCCAATGCCGATGTGGTGGCGAAGATGACCAACGCCTACAACATCGTGAAGGCACAGAACAAAACGGCCGCGATCACGCTCTACTACAACCAGGGCTGCTGGTCTCAAGCCTCCAATGAAATGTTCAAGTGGGCCGAGACCAATGTCCCTGCCTACATGAAGCAGGGTCTGGATTACGTCTGGATTTCCTACTATGAGGATGACTGCAACGGACTCAAGCCCAACTGGCAGCAGGTGTTCGACAAGCTGCGCGTGATGTTCCCCAATTCCAAGATCGGATTCGGGGAAGTGGGTACCTCACGCAAAACCAAGAAGGCCGAGTACCTGACCCGCTATTACACGATGAAGATCACTACCCCGAATTACGTGGGCGGTCATTTCTGGTGGTACTTCAGGCAGGACATGGTGCCCGTCACCAAGGAGCTGTGGACTACCCTGAATGCGGCGATCAAGGCGGAGCCCCGGTAGGTCAGTGAAGCATCCTCGTTTTCCTGCGCCGCCTAAAAGCAGAAGCCGGGGAAACGTTTGACACGATACGCGGCCGGAGGAGTCCGGCCTGGCGATTCATGTGGGCGCTGGTGCTTGAAGCGATGCAGCCAGCCCACGGTCATTGAGCGCACTTCCCGCAACGATTCAAAGACATGGCAGTCGAGCACCTCGGCTCTGCTGGTTCGGTTGAAATGGATGTACCGGCAACATTGATCATCTGTACCAAATGCTCGCTATCAATGCGCCGACAGCTTCGATCAGGGATTCACTGAGAAGATGATCATCCCTGGCTACCGAGGTCGCTCCCTGGCAGGCTCCTTTCGGCCAGGAGCAGCCGTCCTGCGCGTCGCCGCGAGCGGACGGTCCAGGCTGGTATCAGCCTTTCAAGTACAAAATGCCAATGACTGCAGTTGCCAAATGCTGTCATTGCACCAAGGCTTCCGGGAGGCCTGATCTACACCTCAAAGCTGCCACTCGCGTCTGAAGCATTCCGAGTATCCACTTTTGCATGCGTTGAAGTAGAGCTATCGCCAGAGCGGATGTTCATAACAATGCTCTTGTGCATGCACGCCGGGGCTGTCGGCAGCAGATCTGCGAGCCGACGGCAGATAGCCAAAGCGCGCGCGGAAAGTTCGGCAAATCAGGCACGTGATCAGTATCCACATGCCTGGGCAATCTCCGGAACACTCAACGATGTGGTGTGCACCAGTCTCATGGCGCAATGCATGAGCACGTCTTTCAGCACACTGCGTTGACGAGCAGCCTGCTATCTGCACCACTGCGGCCTCTGTCGCCAACTTTGCCAAAAACACAATGGGCTCGAATGAGCCCATTGCTTATCTGTCAAAACATATTGAATCAGGGCGCAATTGTGATGCCTTCCAAGCTCAGGACATCAAATCTCAACAAGCCCCATAGCGAAAGGGCCACAGAGCGGAAGCTTCTCACATTGGTCGACAAACATAGTTAGTCGCCAATGCGCCGCCTTGAGGCGTGCTGCCAATGTAGTGAGGATACGATCCAAGGCGGCACATGGGCTTGGAAGACACAAGGTCAAAGGGCGGCAATGGCTTGCGGCTAGTCAGAAGCAAATCATTAGCCGGCCTCTTATCCTTTTCCACCCAGTCATCAAGCAGACCAATGAAGTCAATGGCACCCGGCGTTCCATAGGACGGTGCATTGGCAGATCCTGCTGGCAAACCTGCCGATGTATGGGGCAATCCAGGCACGGCATAAGCCATGAAGAACTGATCGACTTTCTCCTGTCCCATTTTTGCCACCACTGCATCGTAGTAATCGATGCCAGTCTGGGGACTGTTACCCTTATCCGACAGGTTCTCGCGCATGATCAACTTGCCTCCTCGCGCACGGAACGCGCTGAGATCGGGATCCGTCATATCCATCCATTGCGAAAGCTGCTGCAGTCGGGCTTTATGGTCTTCGGCTTTGAAGTCAAGCGGGTTGTATTGCGCGTCTTTTGTCACGAAGTAGCGAACCAAGCTCCCCCCTACAGAGTAGCTGCGCCCTCCACCCACTGCGTCGGGGTTTGTACCGGGAGCAACCGTGCCTGTAACCCATCGCTCAAATGCACCGTCAACGGCTTCACTACCGTACAGGTATCCTGGATAAGACTGCAGCTGATTGGCCAACGTGAAGGGATAGCGTTGCCCGCCATATGTCCAACGCAGGGTCGCTAGCTGTGCATCTGAAAAGCAGGAATTTCCTTCATCGTTGCCACTGGAACATCTGAGGGATGCAATTGCTGTCTCCGCAAGGGGCCGGCAGGCCTTGTAGTTGCTGACAATCTGATCCTCAATGCCGTCAATAGCATCGCAAGCCTTTCGGACCGTGTCGTGCAAGAGCTGGACCTTGCCACCCAGCCAAGCTCCAGGCGAGCTTTGCACCTGGCCCATGCTTAACTGGAATTGCCATAAGCCCATCAACCGAATAACCGGATCTATGACAACGATTCCATCAAAGTCTGCTGGATAGCGCTGTGCCATCAGCATGCCTTCGCGGCCGCCTTCAGAGCCTCCGATGTAGTAGGCTTTGAGTGCTCTGTGTCCATAGAACCGTTCCGACAACTGCACGCCCACATCACGCGTTTTCTTGTACGCGGCATAGGCATAGTTTGTCAACGCTTCATCATTGAGAGCGAAGGCTCCGGCATCCACGCCGGCTGAAACTTGGTGCCCCGAATCTGTGCCAAGAGTCATATAGCCCCTTGTAAGCGGCAGCGGCGTCTCGGGGCCATCTGCACGGCCTGGCCCAAGCCCAGTCACCAAGGTCCCGTTGAGTCCGCCACCGCCCATTTGCACGCTCTTGCCGTTCCACGAAACGGGCAGGTTAACCTGGGATGTGATCAACGGTGCCGTAGTATCTACAGGACGAATATCGATCAACAACTCACAGTAATCTGGCGTTGCTGCAACCATCGCCGTTCCGGCCGCATTAGGAGCTGCAGACACTGCAGCGCGATACGTTGCCTTAGTGACAACCGCTCCTTGAGTCGGCTCGGCAATACGTGCTGCATCAATCTGAGCACTCTGCAATGCCGCACAGGTCTTGGCTGCGTCCTTTACAACCAGTGGCGTGGGAAATCCCGAACTACTGTCGTCGCCGCCACAGCCCGTCAGCAACAAACTTGCGGCAAGGGAAATCGAGCCCAAGTAAAAGCTGTGAGTTGTTTTCAAAGAAAGCATGTTTTTGATTCGTTGCATGGTGTGTGTCCTGTTCGGCCCGAGACTTAGAACGAATGCTTCAAACCCAGCATCACACCAGTTTGAGAATCTCCCGCGAGCGGGTTGCCTCCCACAGCAGCCGAACTGACGGAAATAGCCAAACGTTTTCCATTGTTTATGTGTGCGACCTGGGCATACGCAGCCGTTCGCTTGGAGAGCTTGTAAGTGCCGCGTAGTGCAATCAGAGTCGAATGATCGCCGCCCTGCGAATAGCGCAGCTGCTGTATTTGCCCGTCAACGGTAACGGCTGTAGACGGACTCCAGGAAAGTCCCACCCAGGCCAGGTTGCTACGTCGAGTGGCGCCATTGGTGAGCGATGCTGCCGCAGCCGCGTCGTTGTCACGGCGGATCACACCAGCCCCCAATTTGAGCGAAGGAGTCAGCGAGGCATAGCCATTGACCATGATGCGGCGGTCCTTCATGTCCGAACGCACCAGCCCCGCAAAAGCGCCTGCACCGCCGCGCATCTCATCAACAGCTAGCGCAGCTCCCCAAGGAGCTGTGTCGTACTTGAGCATGGCAGACCACTGGCGGCAAGCTTGCCTGTCCGTGCTCGATTCCCCTGCGCAATTGGCCCCTGATGGACTGGGACCGGCATTGACCGTATCACGTCCGAAACTATAAGCCCCCCCCAAACCCCATGCTCCAAAACGGCCGCGGTAGGCCAGCGAATTGTCGGTGCGTGTATTGGGAATGTAGCTGTCCAGACTGCTGAGTCCGAAGGCATTGGGCCCCAGCAGATCAGCATCGAACAGCGCCCAGTACAGCATGGTGTAGTTCCGTCCCACCGAGGCACTCCCCCAGCCTCCACTCAAGCCGACCCAGGCTTGACGCCCGAAGCCACGACCACCCTGATTGAGGGTTCCGGAATCCACGCCAAATCCCGACTCCAGTGCAAATTCGGCATTCAGGCCACCGCCCAGATCCTCCTTGCCGCGAACGCCCCAGCGCGAGGGCGCCGTACCGGTCAACCCAGGCATTCTCGTCAACGAGCCTCCGCCCTGCACATTGCTCAGGTGCTCAATTCCGGTATCCAGGTGCCCATATAGCGTGACCGAAGAGCCGGTCTGTGCCTGCGCCCCCATGGCTGCAGCCAACGATAGCGACGCTAACAACACTGGGCTGAAATGACGGTCCATTTTTTGTCTCCTGTTGATGTAGTAATAAAAATCAGCACGCCGCAACGTCACACCCGTTTGAGGGGGCTAGATACAGACGTTTGGGAAATGGGAGAAGCCCGCCCGGCTCAGGCGGCGGGACTTCCACAGAACATGACAAAGCGTGCCTCGCGCCGGGCAATCAACCAATGGCCGTCGGCAGTGCGGCAAAAGTGGTCGTTGAACTCACCCAGAAGTTGTCGCTCATGCGCCTTACGACCATGTTCTGTCACTGGCTCCGAGTCGTCGCAAGACCAAAGCAGCACCTGACTATGCGCGCTTGCGGTGTCTGCTCCATGCATTTCGACCAGGATATTGGTGAGCAAATGTCGTGTCATGCGGCCGCTTGGGCGCT
This sequence comes from Comamonas sp. F1-6, assembly GCF_039581415.1. Lineage (NCBI taxonomy): Bacteria > Pseudomonadati > Pseudomonadota > Betaproteobacteria > Burkholderiales > Comamonadaceae > Comamonas > Comamonas sp. F1-6. Next base: position 2,384 of record NZ_JBCPWN010000047.1, on the reverse strand, counting down.
GCTGATAGGCAGCAGCGATGGCAGTACGTCCATGCAGTGGCTCACCACGGGGGCGCTGCAACACGGCTTCTTCGGCAAACAGCTGTGAGAAGCGCAGGGCATCTCCAGCGTCGGCATAGGCCGCTGCACGTAAAACCAGGTCAATGCAAGCCTGTCGGTTCAACTGCTGCAGGTCGTTGTTCATCACTTGTCTCCTCGGATCGGCCGTCTAAGTTATGCCGTTTTTATTTGGTACCCAAGGATTCCACGAGCCAGCAATTAGAGCCAATGCCACCATCCATTCAATCAATGCGTTTTACTTATGAGGCAATGACACCAAGGACTGTCGTTACGCTAATCTAGGCGGGCCATGAACCTTCCATCTCTATACCCGCCTAGCGTCATTACGCATGAGTCATCGCATTTTCCCGATTTGGCCAGCCAGTTGCGATCCCTGCGAGCCGCACTGACTGTCGTGCGTCAAGGCAGCACCATCCGCGCAGCGCAGGCGATGCACCTATCCCAGCCAGCTGTTGCAAGGTCAGTGCTGCAGCTTGAGGAGGCCTGCAGGCTTCCGCTTTTCATTCGCGGTGCACGCGGCATGATGCCGACCGCGCTGGGAAACCAGATGGCTGCACGTATCGAGACAATGCTCCAGCATCTTGGCAGCGGAGCCGCCGAAGCTCAGGCCGCATCCGCCCTCACGGCGCGGCGTTCTTCATTGCCTCACCGCTTCGCAGAAGTGGTGCCACCCGGACATTTGCGAGCCTTGCTCGCTATCGCTCACTGCGGCAGCGAGTCGCAGGCTGCCCAGAAGATTGGCGTCACGCAGCCGTCCATTCATGCCGCGCTGCAAGGGCTGGAGGCCAGCCTTGGCCTGCAGCTGTTTTACAAACTCACCTTCGGAACTCGGCTCACACCGTCGGGAGAAGCTCTGCTGCGGCGTGTCAAGCTGGCCTTGGCGGAAATCAGGGATATGGAAAGCGATATCTCGGCCTGGCATGGCCAGATCAAAGGGCGTGTGGTAGTTGGAGTATTGCCGCTGTCCGTGGGTATTTTCTTGCCCGCTGCCGTGGACAGACTCTCCTCAAGCCACCCCGACATTGAGATCAGCATTGTGGACGGCACCTACGAAAGCCTGATGCAAGGCCTTATGAGTGCAGATATTGATGTCATTGCCGGCGCGCTGCGTGCACAAGTGCCAGAGGATGAGGTTCAGCAGCTTGAGCTGTTCGACGACGACCTGGTTGTCGTCGCCCCCAGCGATCACGACAGCCTGCAGCGTGAGCATCTGACGCTTGAGGATCTGCTGCAATGGCAATGGGTCACGCCATTGCCCAACACACCGGCAGATAGCGCAATGGTCAGGCTGTTCCGCTCGCACGGACTGGAGCCGCCGCGCAGCAATCTGCGAGCGAGCAGCCCGACCATGACGCTGGCCTTCGTGCTGCAGACCGGCAGGCTGGCCCTGGCCTCGCGTGGACAGGCCATGCGGGACAATCATGGCGGCCTGCTGTCCATCTTGCCCGTGGAGCTGCCCTCTACGCGTCGAGGCATAGGCCTGGCGATACGTGCGCAGGGAACCGCCTCACAGAATCTAGATCTGTTCATTCGGGCCTGCCACCAGACCATGGCGGACCTGCCCGCCTAATTGCTTCCCGCTAGCGGAGCATCCAGTCGGCCAGGGCTTTGGACACTTGCTCAGGCTGCTCCATGGTGCTCATGTGACCACTATCCTCGATCACGACCAGCTCTGCTCCGGGGCATAGCTGCTGCATGCGTTCGTGCCGGGACAAAGGACTCCAGAGGTCCTGCCGCCCACAGACCAGCAAGGTCGGACAGTTCAGCGCCTGCAGGACCGCTGTTGCATCGGGCCGACCCAGCAGAGCATCGATCTGTGCAGCAAAGATGGACGGGGTGAAGCGCGCCACCATGTCCAGGACTTCTTCGAACAGCGGAGTGTCAAGACGGCCGGGGTGAACCATGCCTCGTGCCCATTGCCCCCCCATCTCCCGCATGCCGTTCTCGAGCGCCTTGTCCAGCAACGCCTTTCGTTTGGCACGCTCGCTGGCACCAGCCTCGCCAGCCGCGATGGGCTCCATGCCGGTGTCCAGCAAAGCCAGACGCTCCACACGCTGCGGAGCCATCCTGGCGATTTCCAGTGCCACGCGCCCCCCCATCGAATGTCCGGCCAAGGAAAAGCGCTCTGCGCCTACCTCGCTCAGCACCAGGCGCGCCATTTCCTCAATGGAAGCAGCATGGCCATAGGAAGGGCTGATGCTGTCGGCGAAGGAAAGCGCCTTTCTCTGCTCCTGCCAAACCACTTCGTCACAAAGCAAGCCGGGCAAAAATACGATGCAGGGTTTGCTCATGCAGCGCTCTCCAGAATCAGATGGCCGACGGCC
>NZ_JBCPWN010000046.1:0-8646 GCF_039581415.1 Comamonas sp. F1-6 | reverse complement strand
CGATGGGGTGCGTGATGCTTGCGGTCGATGAGACGGAAATGCCTCTTGCTGAAGGCGACTGAGAGGCGAAGCCCACCTTGGATGGCTACTGGTGACCAGCCGTGAGGATGGCCTCGTGTATTTCGGGCTAGGCCCGGCAGGTGTGGTGCGCTCCCCTGCACCATTCTGAGCCACAAGCGCAGCACTGCTGACGACGCCAATCGGGAATCCAACGGCAGCAGTCGCCTTGAAGCCAACTGTTCAGTGCAAGCATCGGTAAAACTTCTGGAGATCGTCACACCGGTATGACATAAACCGCTGAAGCAGCGCGTAAATTGAATTTGGTGGGCCTCGTGCTGTGACTGTGTACAGGGAGCGCAAGAAGTTCGCCGATGAAAGTCATCCCTCAATGGTCGTACAGTATGAGCGTGCGCGACCCTGTACTGGATGCGCAGCATATTGAGCTGCTGGAGTTGTGCCGCGCGGTGCAAGACATGGCTCAGCATGGCCGACAAAAGAGCGACCTGTGTGCGTGGCGGCTAGAAGAGATCGTTCATGCATGACGCAAGCACGACCAGCTCGAGATCAACAGGCTGCTGGACCGGGGGGAGCGTTTGTCAAAACAACAGCGCATCAATCGCGCAAATGCCCTACAGCAACTCGAAGAGTTAGCACTCGCCGCGCCATTGCACGACATGCCCCTGACAAAGCTCCAAACCCTACTCTGTGGCTGGATTCAACACCACTTGCACTAACGATAGCGGGTGATACATCGTTCGCAATGTGGCAGGAATTCCTGCCACATTTCACACCTAAACTTAGGACGCTTTAACTGCCTTTTTGGACTTCGCCGACACTTTGCGAGGGCTAGGAGCCACCTCTTCTGTCTTGACAGGACGTCCCGTCTTGATCGAAGGCACAGCCCCCAAAGCCACAAGCAGTTGCTTGTCGTCCAAAGTGGACAGTAGCTTGAGACCTGCCCGCAACAGCTCACTTTTCTTGGCCAAATGTCCCTGCAGGGCAGCTCGCAGTTTCAGCGCATCGATCCCCTCGTATTCATCCTTCGGGATGGTGAAGCTATCGCGCACCAGCTTCGGTTTCTTGGATTTTGCCTCAACAACCTCAGGTGCTGTCACCACAGCGGGGGCTGGAGCCGGAGCTTCTACTTTAGGAGCTGTGGGTACCGCTGCTGTGCTGGCGGCCTCGGCCGCGGTGACGGTCTTGGATTCTGACGATTTTTGTTTACGGACTGGCATAACGCACACTTTAGAAACTAGACATACCATTTATACCGTTTAAATCAACTACTCAACAGCTCCCCTGACCTCTTTTCACCATTAGCTTCTCGGAGCTTCCAGTCGGACACCATGGCAAAGCTGCTCTGAGACAATCCGGCCATGACCGATGAATCTCCGATCCACACAGTCCACAAGCGCGTTTGCCACACGTTCCTCCGGCACTGGAAGGCTCACAACAACGCCTATCCCAAGCTGATCAAGATGGCGCCGGAAGAGTTGCGGCAGTTCAACATCGTCAACGCCTTCGCCAAGCCCAATGAAATGTGGGGCGTCCCAATAGAGATCGACCCCAACACCACGGGCGTGATGATTGCGGTCGATGGGACGGAAATGCCTTTGGTTGAAGGCTACTAAAGCGGCCACGAGTTATAGCGTCACGGAACATTTCCAAAAAAATTTGTATCGGGTGCATCCAAACATCGATCTCGTGGGTAGTACCTGCAGCAACACAAGCAATGTGCTGCTTCAGTGAATCCTTCCAACCGATCTAATTGGAGAATCTCAATGTCGACCACTCGCTTCGCATACCGCCTCGCCGCCTTTGCTGCCGTCACTTCCGCTGCAGCCCTGCTCGCTGCATGCGGCTCGATGAAGTCACCAGCCAGCAACTTCTCTCAGGCTTCACTGCCTGCTCCCATCCAGGTTCCTGCCGGTCACAAGGTAGCCTGGGAAACGGTTGGCAGTGGCGACATCACCTATGAGTGCCGGGACAAGGCCAACGTACCTGGCCAAACCGAATGGGTCTTCGTCGGTCCCGATGCAGTGTTGAAAGATCGCTCAGGCAAGACTGTGGGCCGCTACTACGGACCTCCCGCAACCTGGGAAGCCAATGACGGATCCAAGCTCACAGCTACGCAACTCGCAGTCGCACCCTCCAGCCCAGGCAGCTTGCCCTATCAATTGGTAAAGGCCAATCCCGCCATGGGGGCCGGCGCGCTGGTAGACGTGAGCTACATCCAGCGCGTCGCACTCCAAGGGGGTGTTGCTCCTGCAGACAAACCCTGCACCACCGCCACCAAAGGCCAGAAGACCATGGTCAAGTACCAGGCCGATTACATCTTCTGGAAACCCACGATGTAAGGTTTTGCAACGGCATGACTAGAATGATCGAAGGATTTACCTCTATTTCCTTCTGACCTTCTATTTGTGCCGCCTGCTGCCGCCCTCCAAGACGACGCTTTCGACCATGACGCTGCGCTTCAGGCCTGTGCGCGAGGTGATCGCGAAGCCCTGCGCAGCATCTATGAGCGCGAAACACGCTATCTGCTGGGTGTTGCTCTCAGAATAGTTCGTGACCGCGCTACGGCAGAGGATGTGCTTCACGACGCTTTTGTGTCCATCTGGGAGCGTGCATCGAGCTTCGACGCCAGCCGTGGTGCTGGCCGAGGCTGGATTTGCAGCATCGTAAGACATGCTGCACTAAATCGGGTGCGTGATAGCGGGCGAGAAACCATGTTGGATGAACCGGCTACAGCACACCTGGACGCACAAGCGGCTTTTGCGGCCTGGCAGGAAAGTGGTGATGAGCTTGCACGACAGGCCTCACTTGGCCGTCTGGGGCATTGTCTTGATAGCTTGGAGCCAGCGCGCCGCGCCTGCCTTTTGCACGCCTATGTGGACGGCTGCAGCCACAGCGAGATTGCCGAGCGAGTCAAAGCCCCCCTGGGCACAGTCAAGGCCTGGATTCAGCGCGGACTGCGCGCACTGCGGGAATGCATGCAATGAGCAGCGAAACCCAACAACCACAACCTCCAGACGACCTGCATACACAGGCCGGAGAGTATGTATTGGGCACGCTTGATGAAAGCGAGCGTCGCTCTATTGAAGCGCGCCTTCCCTACGAGTCCGCCCTGCGCGCAGCAGTGGACGAATGGGAGCAGCGCCTGTTGCCGCTGACCACGCTAGCCGAGCCTGTGGAGCCAGGAGCCAGCCTCTGGCTGCGCATCGCCGCAAGCATCGCGCCAGCGAGCCGCCCTCGAGTCGTGCCAGCCCGAATACGCTGGTGGCAATGGGACAGCCTCGCCCTATGGCGCAGCCTGACGGGCGCAGGTTTCGCCGCCACAGCAGTGCTGGCCGCTGTTCTTGTGGTGCGTGAAGCGTCTCCTCCAACAGCGCCGCGCTATTTCGTGGTGTTGGCCGCGCCTCAGAACCAATCTCCAGGCTGGCTCGTGCAGGCCCAGACAGAAGGCAGGCTGCGTCTGGTGCCGTTAGGCACCAATAGTGTTCCTGCAGAAAAATCCCTGCAGTTCTGGACCAAGGCTGATGGCTGGAGCGCTCCAGTATCGCTTGGCCTCGTAAAGCCAGGCGAGGCCATAGAGGTTCCAGTGGACAAGCTCCCCCCCCTACAGCCCAATCAATTGTTTGAGCTGACCCTGGAACCCTATGGCGGCTCCCCGATTGGACGACCCACTGGCCCCATTCAGTTCATTGGCCGAGCCGTCCAGATCTAAGACTTCTACCGGTTAAGCCTTGATGAGCCACTTGCCGACATCTCCAAAAGCAAACATAGCGGCCGTCACAGGCAGCCTTGCCTTACACCCGTGCCCCCGACGAATCGCCAGCAGAACATAAATAGCGAAATTCAATGAATCCAGACAGAAAGTGGTTGCGTATTCCTTTCAGCCGGCATTTTTCGGCTTGTACATCAAGGAGCATCCATGTTCTCGATTCAATCTGCACGTAAGTTGGCCTCGTTCAGCCTAGCTATCTCGATGTCTGCTGTATCCGTCGCAGCAATGGCTGATGTGATGGTGGGTGGAGCCCCCATGCTGCCCTCCAAGGACATCATAGACAACGCAGTCAATTCCAAGGATCACACTACGCTGGTCGCGGCGGTCAAAGCTGCTGGCCTCGTCGATACGCTCAAGGGCCCCGGTCCATTTACCGCCTTTGCGCCGACCAATGCCGCATTTGATGCACTTCCCGCTGGCACCGTCGATACGCTGCTCAAGCCTGAAAACAAAGCTATGCTGACCACGGTCCTCACATACCACGTCGTCCCTGGTAAATGGGATGCCGCAGCACTCAGCAAGATGATCAAGGACGGCAAAGGCAAGGCCATGATCAAAACAGTCAGTGGCGGCACCCTGACGGCCCAGTCCAGCGATAAGAAAATCATGCTAACGGATGAAAAAGGAGGCACGGCCACGGTGACCATTCCCAACGTCTATCAATCCAATGGTGTGATTCACGTTATCGACAAGGTATTGCTTCCCAAATAAGCAAGCCCCCTGTTTGAGGCCCCAAACGAGCCTTAACTGAAATATGGGGTCTCCCTTGAAATCGACCGCAACACCATGAGAGTGATGATTGCGGTCGATGGGACGGGAATACTTCTGGTCGATGTACTCGTAAAGTCCCCATACTGTAGGGTCTTCTCAGAAAATGGCGATGCGCCCCACTGAATGGAGGGACTACTCCTGAGTATCTTGACGGCTCACATCCAGTTGACGGCGCTTACGGGCGCTGTTTTTCAGCAGTGTTCTTACGAAACAGGGGCCACCGATAACTTCGTGTATGTGGGCGTTGCTGACACCCTTAGCTAACATTACGTCTAGTACGTGCTGCTTGGGTGTAGATACGGGTACAAGCGGCACCACTGTCGTTGATGCAGTTGCACTGCCATCAACTTTGCTTGGCCAAAGCTCAGCAGATTCGTGTCTGTGGGGTTCATGCAGACATGAGAAGAGCTAGTTAAAGAAATGCAGCCGCATCGGCTTACCTGAAGTCTGGAGATGAAGAGCCGAAGGACGCCAAGCTCGACATCGTGGATATCAAGACTGTAGCTGAAGCCGATACGTTCACCTAGACGGCCGTACTGCTGCCCGTAGCCTTCGAAGACTATCTTAACTGCTTCACTTTTAATGTTTCAGTTTGATACATATCAACCGATAACCTCATAAGAGCTCAACAGACTCAAGGAGATTTCATTGAAGCGATGCATCATCAAAGTAGCAGGAGCCTGCTACACCGCCCTATTCCCAAGCACATGCGCCGCACTTGAAGATGCCCTGAAGCGCTTCCCGAGCGCCACCGCAATCTCCGTGAAAGCCGCTTGAATTCGGCTTGATCTAGCTATTCATCTAACATCCAACGCCAACTAGCAATCGTGTCTGTGACCGTTGCGAAGTCCCGGCTTAGCCAAATCAATACTGGAATAGCTATGCGTCCATCAATGCTGTCTATCAGCATATCGATCGCCATTTCAGGCTTCGTCCTTGTCTCCTGCACGAATGAGGAGAGCCACAAACTTGAGGCCAGGCGAGCTGCCAGGCGGCTGCTTGCTTTCCCTGAGCATGCCGAGTTCAAAGATGTGAAGTTGGGAAAGAACGGCGATGCTGTCTGCGGATTTGTGGGCTTTCGTCAAGGTGAGTTAGCATCCTATCCAGGCAAGAAACCATTTGTCTATGAAGTCAACACGCACACCGCAAGCCTAGTGGAAATGCTTCAGGATAAGGACTTCAAGAACTTTATAGAGGACAGGCTCGAAAACGAAGACGAAGTTGCCAAAGCGAAAAACTTGATCAAGACCTGCCGCGGGCAAGCTCTATGGGAAACGAACTGCTCTCCCACGCTTGATATCAAGAAGCACGCTCTCTGCAGCTACGTTGAGCCTCCCACAGTGCTTTAGCAATTCCAGCAAACCAGTCTTGGCACCTGCTTGCAGGGTTACCGGCCTTCTGCACGAAGTAGCATGCAGCGCTCCCCGAGAAGACCATCTGGCGTGTTCGCTCACGCAGGCACGGCGGTTCAGGAATGGGCTTGGGCTAGCCATCTATCAAGAGCACGGCGCGGCTTTCGCGTCGTGGCAACAGTGGTAACACTAGATGGCCCAGCAACTTTCCTAAACATGACGAATGAATGCTTCGCGTGTAATTTGCGGAAGTGGCGCTGAGTGCTTCAAGCAAAAATCAATGAAAGCACTCTATGCATGCAAATGCACGAAGAGCAAGCTTATGCGGCAGAGAACTTCAAGCCAAGCTGAGGCAAAGATGCTAGTACGCCCCATTACCTATCACCTTGAAATTTCACAGGACTCAATTAAGAGCGAACCGGTCGTCCACCTTGAGTCATCAACACCATTTCACCCCTTCGCCGTCGGAGACAAGATGAGTTGGAATGGATTTAGAAATGCTAGATGGCACCCTGAGCCCCAGACAGGACAGTTCCTACGTGTAAAGGATGCACTTCATTTTATTTGGGACATACGTGGCTCGAACATCGGCCACAAAGTTCGTCTGTGCGTCGAAATATGCAACGTCGAAGACTTGCCAACACACCACTGAACCAAACGTCTTCGATTTCGTCAGCATGCAGCCTTCTAGGCGGATTTTTCCTGTTTGATGCGCTTGTGCGATGAGCTGCGAGCATGTGGCAGGACTCTACCGGAGCCACCACAGCGCGGAAATGTACGCGCCAACGCACTTCGAAATGTATTGAGCAGCAAAAGCCTGCCCCTCGTGAAATTATTCCAGTAGCATTCGCGTTGGGCCCAGCTATTAGGACGTAGGTGGAGCCTCTTATGCCACCCACGAGGTGGCTTTTTTTGTCCTGAATTTAGGGCCATCCGGCGTGACCGCTTAAGCAGGTACGGCAACTCAGGAATTCGCCTGGGCTGGCGACAATTGGGAGTGCGGTGTGGCTTCAGCGCCTTTAGCGAAAGTGGTCACGCCAGATAAGGCAGAGCCTGTTTATGAGCCCACGCACATCTTGATTCCATCACTCTCTTTGGGCAAAATTTGCGTCACGTACCTGTTTTGCCGGGCCTGGGGTCACAGACTCCTTTCACTTCCTCAACTTGCCCAGGCATGACCAAATAGGTCACCGGCTTTTTATTCGCGCCCGCAGCAACTGCTTGCGGGCTTTTTCTTTTGTCACAGGAGAAGCATCCTCGCTTTCCTGCACTACCTAAAAGTAGAGGTTGGGGAAACGTTTGACACGATACGCGACCGGCGGAATCCGGCCCAGCGATTCATGTGGACGATGGTGGTTGTAGCAATGCAGCCAGTCCTCGGTCATCGAGCGCACTTCCTGCAGAGATTCAAAGACATAGCAGTCGAGCACCTCCGTGCGATAGGTTCTGTTGAAACGTTCTACGTAAGCGTTCTGCGTCGGCTTGCCTGGCTGAATGTGGTTCAACGCTATGCCTTTATCCTGCGCCCATTGCTTCAAGGCCTGGGCGATGAACTCGAGCCCGTTGTCCAGGCGAATGCACTGCGGCACCCCACGGACCTCAGTGAGCTCCTCCAAGGCTCGTACCACCCGAGCTGCAGGCAAGCTGGCATCAATTTCGATACGCAGGCACTCCCGGTTGAAGTCGTCAATGACGTTGAGGGTTCTGAACCGTCTTCCTGACCACAGGGCATCGGACATGAAGTCACAACTCCAGCCCTGGTTCGGTGTTGAGGCTGCCTCCAAGGGATGCTTGATGCGCTGCGGCAAACGTTTCTTGCCTCGCCTGGGCAGGTTCAGTTTGAGCTGGCAATACACACGCCAAAGCACAGTCTTGCCCAGAGCTGTTCTTGATAGCGGGCACTGGCGTAAAGCAGCCCAAACCCGTGGCGAGGATTCAATGCCACGTATCTTTGGATGAAGTCGATTACCCCGGAGTCGTCACAGACCACACGTGCATATCGAAGCGTTGAGCGAGCCAGGCCCGCCGCTTGGCAAGCTCTGCGCTGACTTAGGCGGTGCTCGCTCATAAGCGCATGCACGATGGATTGCCGACGCTCCGGGGTCAGAGCTTTCGCTCGACAACATCCTTTAGCGCATGGTGCATAAGTGCCAAGTCGGCATACATGCGTTTGAGCTTGGCGTTCTCTTCCTGCAACTGCCGCATCTGGGCCAGATGCGGCACAGACATCCCTGAATACTGGCTCTTCCTCTTGTAGTACGTGGCATCGCTGATGCCATGTTTGCGACAGGTGTCACCGACTTTGGCGCCTAGCTCAACCTCCTTGAGGATGCCGACGATTTGCGCTTCACTGAATCTGGACTTCTTCATGTTGAGACCTCCGTGAGGGGGATTCTCGACTTTTGAGTGGCGCGAAGATTCGAGGACGCATTTGAGGAGGCCTCAGTAACAGCTGTCCTGTTAAAGGCCTTTGCGAAACTGGGCGGCCCCGATCCGGCCAGCGTGCAGGTGACGGCCCACCGCTGGCGCTATGCCGACACGGCCAACCCGCTGAACATGGGCTCCTGGTGAGACGCGGCTGCCAGTTTGGGGATGTGCGGTGACTGGCTGCACAACGGCACCGTGGAAGGCGCCTGGCTCAGCGGTATAAGCTTGGCCTGCCATGTCCATAGGCACTGCTCGCCCATGCCGGATAAACCTACAGGGAGCACACCATGCGCACATCCTTTACTTCTG
>NZ_JBCPWN010000045.1:0-12232 GCF_039581415.1 Comamonas sp. F1-6 | reverse complement strand
ATTCTGATCGTGGAGCTCACTACCGATGGCCTGGCTGGCTCTCGAGGGTGCATGATGCAAAGTTGGTTCGCTCGATGTCTCGCAAAGGGTGCTCACCAGACAACGCTGCGTGCGAAGGCTTCTTTGGAAGGCTAAAGATGGAGCTGTTCTATCCCAACAACTGGCAATCAACAACGATTGAGCAGTTCATTGAAGCTGTCGATACTTACATTCGTTGGTACAACGAAAAACGTATCAAGGTATCTCTGGGACGTTTAAGTCCTGTGGAATACCGGCACAAACTTGGCCTAGCCGCATAAAACCAGTCCAAGTTTTTATCCGCACCCCCCTTTACCCTAAGTGGGTCAATTTTAGATGCAACTCAACATCCTGTGTCTGCACGGCCTGGGCACCAATGCTGGCTTGCAGCGCATGGCCGGGCTGGATTCCGGCACCACGGCGCGCGACCTGGCCTATGTGCGCCGCCGTTACATCAGCGTGGACGCGATGCGCCGCGCGATTGCCATCGTCGCAGACGGCACGCTGCAAGCCCGCAACCCGGCGATCTGGGGTAGCGGCACCACCGCTTGCGCGTCGGACTCGAAACACTTCGGCGCGTGGGATCAGAACCTCACCACGCAATGGCACGTCCGCTACGGCGGGCGCGGCGTGATGATCTACTGGCATGTCGAGCGCAGCTCGCTGTGCATCCATTCGCAGCTCAAGTCGCCGTCGTCGTCGGAGGTGGCGTCGATGATCGAGGGCGTGATCCACCATTGCACCGAGATGGAGGTGGATCGGCAGTATGTCGATTCGCACGGCCAGAGCACGGTGGCGTTCGCCTTCTGCCGCCTGCTGGGCTTCCAGTTGCTGCCACGGCTGAAGGCCATCCACTCACAGAAGCTGTACCGGCCAGAGACCGGCAAGGCCGACGCCTACGCGAACCTGCAACAGATTCTGACCAAGCCCATCGACTGGGACTCGGTGCGGCAACAGTACGACCAGATGGTCAAGTACGCTACCGCGCTGCGCCTGGGGACAGCGGACACCGAAGCCATCCTGCGCCGCTTCACCAAGAAGAACGTGCAGCACCCGACCTACAAGGCATTCGCTGAGTTGGGCAAGGCGATCAAGACTATCTTCCTGTGCCGCTACCTGCACGACGAGGCGTTGCGCCGGGAAATCAACGAGGGGCTGAACGTAGTCGAGCAGTGGAACGGCGCGACCGACTTCGTGTTCTTCGCCCGCCGGGGCGAGATGGCGAGCAACCGCCGCGAGGATCACGAGGTCAGCATGCTCGCGCTGCACTTGATCCAGAACTGTATGGTCTACATCAACACGCTGATGATCCAGAAGGTCTTGGCCCTGCCGCATTGGCAGGGCAGGTTCACACCACGCGACTACGCCGCCCTGACGCCGCTGATCTGGGAACACGTCAACCCGTATGGTCGGTTCGATCTCGATATGAACACCCGGCTCGACCTACCGTGATCGAAATGGCGGCTGGTGACACGACTGCTTGCTCTACCCCATCGTGCGTGGCGGATGGCCTACGCCCGGCAAACGGGGCAAAACAGCCCTTTAGAGCGTTTTTGGCCGCCTGGATAGGGGAATACGTCGGCGGAGGCGTAAACGGCCCGCCACGGCCCGGAAAACGCGGCCAGCGGGGCAAGCGTTGTCGGTATTCCTGACCTCGATGCAGCGGGCGTAGGTCAACCGTCACAACCTGGCGGTCTGCCGCGCCAACGAGCGCGGCGGGTTCGGGTCTTCAAGTGGAAAGGGGGTCAAGGGCCGTAGGGGTGGCTGGCGCGGCCCGCAGCCGAAGGCGAGGACACGGGCCACCCCGGAGGGCGAAGCGAACCCTTGACGCCCTTGGAACGCCCCAACGCTCACCGGCAGGGGGCAGGAGAAGCAAGCGAAGCGCCGCGCAGCCTGCACCCCTGACGACAGAGGGCGACTCGCTCCCCTTCCCAGCGGGAAGGGGCGGGGGGGATGGGAGAGGGTGGCGAACCAGGGCGGCTTGTCGAGGCCACGGGCGGTGGCCTGTCCTTTCTTGAAGACCTTGTGGCGGTGGCGTATGGATGCGGGCGGTTCTTGGCCTGGGCGGTGGTGCCGCGACCGGGGGCACCATCCGGCCCCCTTTGGGGGCCTCGATATGCGGGTGAGCGCGTAGCGCGAGGGGTGCAGCGAAGCGAAACTCCTGGGGGATGCCGGGTGGGAGCGCGAAGCGCGGGCGGAGGGCCGCTTGCGGCCCGCAGGAGCCGGCAGGGGGCTTGCCCCCTAAGAGGCGGAGCGGTCTTTGGTGGGCGCTGCGTTTTCCACAGCGAGCGGCCCTCCAACTATCGGTTAAAGATAAAGGTAAAAACTAAAGGCATAACCTATCGGTTTAGGGGGGGTCTGATTAGGCACGATCAGGGGGTCTGATTAGGCATGGAAAACGCACCCTTGGGGGGTCTGATTAGGCATGGTGGGGGGGTCTGATTAGGCGTGGACAACTTCACCAACTAACAGGCTTGCCAACAGGCTGACGGGGGGTGCTTCCGCCCAAGGCTGACGTAGCCTTGTGGCGGAGGGGGGTCTGATTAGGCATGGTGTCAAAGTGCATGCACCTGGTTGGTTTTTTGTCACCAATGAAGCCCACGGCGACGCGTGGGCCGGGCATCAGGCTATGAACCTTTGAAGGGGATCGGCGGCGGCGAGGCCATCAGCATCACGCCACCCGTCACCTGCTTGACTCGTGCTTGAGGGTACACAGCGAGCACAGCGCGCAAGGCATGCAAAAACTTCTTCTTGAAGTCTTTGTCGGGGTCTTTCCCTTGGTACTCCTGGCCGAACTGCTCGCGCAGACTCGCCCAATGCAGAACGACGGGCCTGCCTTCGATGCGGTGTAGTCGCTGGGCTAGCCAGGTGTAAACGTCCATCGCAAGCGCAGAGCCTTTCAACTCCATGAAGGCGCGCAAATCGAGCGGTACCGCATGAGATTTCAAGGTTTGGTAGTAGTCATCCGAGAAGGTTACTGAACCGGGCCACAAGGGGCGCTGTTCCTCTGTTGAAGCGATCCACGCCTCGAAATGCTTGATGGGCTTTCCTTCGTAGGTGTGCGCGCGTCCGTTGGCGTTGAAGCCTAGGGTGATCCGACAAGCCGACAAGGCCTGAACCTGCTTGCGGAAGGTCGTGTAAACGCTGTTTCTCCCCCCGTTCGGGGTCTTGCCAAGCATCCGCAGAAACTCGCTCGCGCTATCCCCTACCGGGATCTCTGCCGTATTGAATCGCACAGCATAGGTGTTCATCCAAGCCAGCATCAGGCGCGGCATGGGGCCGTAGGGGATGGGCTGCTGAACGAACTGCTTGCCATCCCACAGCTTCCCCGCTTCTACCAGGAGTGCTGCACCGCCTGAATGTCTCTCAAACGATGTGGCGTCTACCTTCGATCGAGGCAAGCCAACTTGGCACATGATCGAGTGCATGTAGCCGCGATCATCATCGTCCGGGCGCTCGCTGGCGATCTCTGCGGCCTTTTTGACTAGTCGCGCTTCGCGCGGTGTTGTCGGGGTCGTCTTTGGCTTTGGTGGAATCACCTCCGGGGCGGGTGTCTCAGCCTTGGGTGTTCTTGTTGGTTTGGCCTTCGCTGGTCGGGTGTCAGCTACCGGCGAAGCCTCTGCCTTCGACTGTGTAGTTGGCGCCGGCGCGGCCGGTGGCGCTGTGAGTTGGAACAGTGGCAGCGTCGTCGCTGAGTCGGTGGGGTACTGATCGGGGCGATAAGCCACCTTGGCGGCCATGTCGGCCGCCTGATCGGGCGTCAAGCCCTTCGCCTCGAGGTAGTGCCGGTATCCCTCGCGCCATTTGCGCAATTCGGCAGGGGACGGCTGCGCGCCTACTTCACTGATCTTCTTCATAGTCGCGCTGCCGCTGGTAAGTCCGTAAAATGGTCAGTAGCCATGTGCTTTCGGTTCCTTTCCGTATGCCCTGGTAAGGCGCTACCGAGTGTGTCCGCACTCGATAGCGCCGCTCTCATACCGCGAACGCGGCCGTTCTGCCGGCTCTCGCGTTACGCACGGCCCAGGCCTGCCAGCCGTCTTGCATCAACACCGTCCTACGATCGCGCAACCAGCGCTGAAAGCGGCGATGCTCAGCCAGCACAGCGCCGACAATCTGCTCGGCCTGGAACTCGCCCGGCCGGCCATCTGCCTCGATCAAGCTCAAGGCCAACTCGGTCGGTGTGGCCTCGGTTCCGTCGATTTCGTCGACGTAGGCCGCGAAGCTGTGCAGCAGCTCGACGGTTTCCGGCTTGAAGCCGGCCAGGATGTTCGCGGATGCCATTTCAATAACCTCCATTGCGGTCAGATATGCGGCGCTTTATCCCGCGCCACGTTGGGAATTTATGACGCTATGACGCCACGACGCTATAGCGTCATAGCGTCATACGGATAGCGTCGGCAAACCCTTCTCAGCAAAAACCTTCGACAGTCCATCAACAGCAAGCGACTGAATGCTGACGCCCTCGGAGACGGCGAGCTGGTGCACACGCTCCCACTCGGCACGCGGCAGGCGTACTGTCAGGGCAACCACGTCGCCTTTCCCTCGTCCACGCTGACGGGTTTCTGCCGACTGCTCGGCGCCCGGCTCCTGGTCTGTTGCGGTTTGCTGTGCGGAAGCGGCCCCTTTACGGGTGAAGGCTGCAAGCCCTGTTGGTTTGTTCATTGCATTTGCTCCTTAAGCCACGCCCAAAGGGCGCGAATTTCAGTGGCGGCCTTGCCGTCGCTCTCGAACTCAGTCACGGCCCGGCCGGTGGCCACGGCTCGCGCGAAGGCTCTACGGTCGATGATTTCGACCGGCGCGATCGGCAAGCCGTATTCGGCCAAGACGGTTCGGGTTTCTGCGATTTCAGGGGATCGGAACGGGCAGGCCGATAGGACGAACACGGCGCGAACGCCGGCCGCTTTGACGATATCGACGGCACTGCCGGCTGCGGCAATATCGAAAGCGGTGGGACGCACTGGAATAGCAACCAGATCGACAGCGCGCACGATGCGCGTTGCGTCTGGGGCCGCATGGGGCGCGGTGTCTACGATCGCCAGGGTCATGCGCTCCTGGTCGGCGGCCTCGAGGACGCGCCCCAGCTCGGAAGCAGCAGCAGTCGCAACAATGGGCACCTCCTGGGAACGAGCATCGCCCCAAACGGTGGCGCTCTTTTGCGGGTCGGTGTCGATGACGACGACGCTCTCGCCCGCCTCGGTGGCAGCTACGGCCGTATGCACTGCAAGCGTTGTCTTACCGCTGCCGCCCTTTTGGGCGAGAAAAGCTATCTTTTTCATGGCGTCCCTACGTCAAGCCTTCATGGCGTCTTGACGTCATTATATGCGAATAAAAAACGGCGTCAAGCCGCCTTGACGCAATGACGTCAAAACGTCATTGCGTCATGTGCTGTAGGCTAGGTTTTGGTAAGCGGCGCAGATGGAATTGCCGTTAGCGACAGCACACGGCGGCGGAAGTCGTCGTACTCGTCGCCAGCCCTGAGCGACAGGGCGGCCAGCGAATAAAAGCGATCGGTCGATGGTGATTCGCTGCGGGCCTTCACCATGTCCAGCCGCCCGACATTGACCACCGTCCAGCACTCGGTAAAGCCGCGCTGCCGCGCCTTCTGGTGGCTCTTTTCCGCTTCTCCGATGCGGTTGTGGATGTTGGATACATCCGTTCCGCTCTTGACCTCGATAGCAACCACGTTGCGGTAATGCTGGTGCTCCATTTCCTCGCGGATGATGATGTCAGGGTCTGGCGCGAACTCGATCAGGAACGGGCGGCCCGTGGCGCTATTCACCTCGATGGCGCTTTCGCGCACCTCAGCGGCGGCATGGGCGACGATCTCCCGGATGATCTCGAACACCTGCACGATGCCATCGGTGCCGCGCTGGTTGTTGGCCCCACCGCGTAGCTGCGGGCCTACGGTTAGCAGGGTCAAATCATCCA
This sequence comes from Comamonas sp. F1-6, assembly GCF_039581415.1. Lineage (NCBI taxonomy): Bacteria > Pseudomonadati > Pseudomonadota > Betaproteobacteria > Burkholderiales > Comamonadaceae > Comamonas > Comamonas sp. F1-6. Next base: position 6,286 of record NZ_JBCPWN010000045.1, on the reverse strand, counting down.
GCAATTCCCGGCTGACGCGCAGCGGGCCAACACCGGCCAGCAGCGCCGATGCAGTGGCGCAGAACGCCACGCATAAGTCGGGTAGGTCAGCGGCTGCCGTCTTGCTGGTCTTGCCCTTTTCCTCCATCGACTTGAAGTAACCGACACCGAAGCCTTTGTCGCGCCCGTAAAACTCCTTCTGGCTGTAGCCCATCAGCAGCCGGTAATAACCCAGCAGGTAGGGATTCGCCTCCAGGACGGCAGGCACGGCGAACAGCAGTTCAGCCCGCAAGCCGTACTGCGCAAGGGTCGCCAAGTCTGCCGGGGGGACGTACTCGGCAAGCTGCTTGTCCAGCTCGGCAATGTCCATGTCCCGCACGGTTTCCAGCAGGGCGCTTTGCAGATAGACAGCCCGGAACCGCTTAAGGGCGAAAGCGAAGTCGATTTGCAACTTCGGCGGCGGAAAATTGATCTTGTTAGGGGTCGTCATGCGGCGGCGATCCTTATCACGTTGCTGTCCTGCCCTTGCAGGCGATCAGCCGCCAAGGCCACATATTCGGGGTTCAGTTCGATGCCAACGTATTGCCGGTTTTCGTCCTGGCACACGAGGCCCACGGTTCCCGACCCAAAGAACGGATCGAGGACGTAATCACCCGGCTCGGTCGATGCTTGGATGCAAGGCCGGATCAGGTCAGGCGGGAAGGTGGCGAAGTGAGCACCGGCAAAAGGCCTGGTGTTCACATGCCAGACTGAGCGGCGATTACGCAGACCGCCGCCGTCCGCAGGCTCCCGGACGGCCTGCCAGTCGTAGTAATACTTCTCCGACTTGGTGAGCATGAATAGAAACTCATGCGAGCGAGCCGGGCGATCCTTGACGCTCTCGGGCATCGCGTTTGGCTTGTTCCACACAATGTCACTGCGCAGATACCAGCCATCATCCTGCAAGGCGAACGCCAGCCGCCACGGAATGCCGATCAAGTCCTTTGGCTTCAAGCCCTCGGGCGTGTCAGGTCGAACGTCCATCGCCCGGGCCGGGTTCTTCTTGTCCGGGGCTCGATAACCTCGATTGCCGCTTGTGTAGCCGTCGCCGATGTTCAGCCAAAGGGTGCCGTCATCCGTCAGCACGCGCCGCACCTCGGCGAAGATGGCCACCAGTCGATGCAGGAACTGGGGCATGGTGCTCTCAAGCCCGATTTGTTCTTCGATGCCGTAATCGCGCAGCCCCCAGTAGGGCGGTGAAGTGACCACACAGCGCACAGACCCGGATGGCAGACGGCGCAGCACGGTCAGGGCGTCCCCCTCAAAAAGCGTCGAGCCGCGCAAGGTGAGCGGCTCGGGGCGCTGGATTCGCTCAACGCCAGACGGCGCGGCGGTTTTTGCTTTTGGCATGTTGTTATGTCCTCTCAATCGTGGCGCGGCTGCACCACGCCGCAATGCTTGTAAATCGTTGTCCGTGACACGCCGTAATCTCGGGCGAGTTCGGCCACGCAGGTGTTCGGGTCGCGCAGTAGCGCCTTGATGTGGCGTATCTGCTTGGCGTCCAGTTTCGGCTTGCGGCCACCGGATCGGCCACGGGCGCGGGCCGCTTCCAAGCCCGCCCGGGTTCGTTCGCGGATCAAGCCGCGCTCAAACTCGGCCAGCGCCGCGAAAACATGGAATTGCAGCTTGCCCGCCGCGCTCCCTGTCTCGATCTTTTCGGTCAGGCTCTCGAACTGCACGCCGCGCTGCTCAAGGTCGGCCACGATCTGCACCAGATCGGGCAGGCTGCGTCCGAGTCGATCCAGCCGCCACACGACGAGGGTATCCCCGGCCCGGAGCGCCTTCCGGCACTGCTCAAGCTCCGGGCGTGCCGCGCTCTTGCCGCTGGCCGCTTCCTCGTAGATGGTCGAGCACCCGGCCTGCCGGAGTGCGTCCCGTTGCAGGTCAAGATTCTGATCGTCGGTCGAAACGCGGGCATAGCCGATGCGTTGATTCATGGACAGTTCCGCCACATTGAAAGCTGAACGAATAAATGAACACTTTACCGCATCTGGATAACCCCGGACAGGGAAAAACGCTGACTGTCCATCAAACGACCGTTTTCTGGACATGCTCGCTGAGACACTCACAAAACCGCGATCAGAAGTCGGGGAGAGTGGCGAGTTGCTGCTGCGCGTAGTCGCGCACGTCCGAGGTCAGGGTCACGTCCTCGGCCCAGCGGCCAAGGATGGCCCGCTGCGCAACGGCCTTGGAAAGGCCGTCTGCGCCGATTGTCTGAAAGAAGGCGGCCAGCTCGGGCACGGCTGGGGATGGCTGCGCGAGGTCATGGTGGATGCCGCGCACAAGGTTGTCGATCTGGGTTGTCATCGTTGCTGCTCCAGTGACGCGGAACAGCCGCGTCTTGTAACGCCATCGTGGCATCACGACAGTCAACGCATGGCTTTCAACACGGATCAGTCACCGCCGACGTAAGTATCTCCCCACGGATGGTGATACACCGTGCATGACTTGCCGGTGTGCGGGTTCACCCCGCCCGACACCGAAGGCGCTCCGGTTCCCGGCCACCTGGACATGCCCGCGAAGCCATCACTGAGCCACCACGCGAGCCAGAAGGGAATCCACACAATCAGGCCGCCTAACAGCATGGCGGGGATGTGCTGCCATTCGGGCAGTGCCAGCCATACCGACGCCGGCACGGGAAGCCAGAGCATCCAGCGCCGCCCGGCAAACAGCATCCGCCACGCCTTCGCCCTCATCGCGCCTGCTCCTCGATAACCAGCACAACGTAGCTAGCTGTGTTCTTGTCGTCCTGCATGTGAACGACCCGAAAGCCATTTTCGTAAATCTGGCGGATCGTCACCTTGCCGATGTGCTCGCAGTGCACGACAGAATCAGCGCCCCGGAACGGGCCGATGCAAACACCGCCGCGCAAGGGGGCGCCGCCATCAGCGGCAACCACGTTTGCCGCCACAACGGCCAGGAGGCCAGCCAGCAGCGCTTTTCTCATGTCGGCAGCTTCCCGATGATGCACCGTACCTCGTCGATCTCCATGACGAGGCCGGCCATGTTGCCCTGTGTGCGCCGGGTCTGAATGTCCGCCATGCGGCAGAAGGTGCGCGCCAGGCGCACCACCTCCGAGTCAAATCCGCCGGCAGGCACGATGCCGGAACCCACCAACACTTGACCGTTTTTGCACTGCGCGCGGATGAAGTCGCCCGCTGCCGACAGCTTCCGGGCGTTCTGTGGCGCGCTGCCCAGGTCGCACACGGAATCATCGGTTTGACCGCCGACCAGGGAGGCCGCGCCGGCCGGTTCAATTGCGCCAATCAACAGGCTGGCCAACACGGCACACCCTCGCCTGATTGCTGTTTTTCCGCCCATCGTCACGCCGTCTTTCTCTATGAGAAAACCATATTGTGACTTAAACACGGCTGACGTAAAAGCAGCACATCGGGAGACTGGTTTGCATGTCTCCCGCCGCCCAATCTCCCGCACCCACCGCGCATTCCGCGCGGGCCGTGCTCGCGGCCAACATGATCCGATTACGCAGGGAAAGAGGCTGGTCACAAGAAGCGCTCGCCTTCGAGTGCGGCCTACATCGCACCTTCGTTGCGCACTGCGAGCGCCAAGTCAGAAACATCTCCCTGGACAACCTGGAGCGCATCGCCAACGCCTTTGGCGTGCCGGTCTATGCCCTGCTGATGCCGACAGGCAGTTGAAGCACTTTCGCGCGCGAAAGCACGGCTGTTTTCCTTGCGCAGCAAGGGTTTTAGGCCGGTTTGGCCCTTTCGGTGTCGCCGCGATGTGTTTTCGGTGTCGCCGCGCTAAAAGCCTTGCAGCACAAGGCTTTTAGCGAAGCAACGGGAGTTGCGTGGTGTGTGACAAGTTTTCTGGGGGTGCGGGGCCGTCCCGCAAGCCAGCATCGCCTGCTGTCCATCCCTTGCCCGGCCCTAGTGGATGAGGCAGGCCATTCACCGGGAACGGCGCTGACGGACGAACCATGCCTGCATGTGCGAATGCAGTTTTTCGCGCCCGGCATCGTCCAGGCCGCCCGCCAGGAAAAACGAGAAAAACCGACCGACGACCATCCGGGCCGCTGACGGCAATTTGTCGAACATCGCCAGCTCGGCCACATGATCGGGATGGGCCACCGCCGCCAGAAAACAGCCCACCAGCATCGCCGCCTCTGGCGGCTGCGATTCAAGCAAATCCAGTACACCGACCACCTCGGGTGGCCAGTCGGTTTTACTGCGCATGGCGATGCAGGATGCGGTAGCACTGCACCGCCTCATCGTGGGTGATATCGCCCCGGATCAGCAGCGCCTGAACCGCCAAATCATCCGCGCTCATCGCCAGACCCTCCAAGGCCAGCGAAGCATTCACCTGGTCGAAATCGACGCGGCGCTGCTCCTGGCGGGCGTGGTCGTTTTCATCCGGGCCATACAGCCGGCGCGCCAATGGCGCATAGCGCAAAATCGCCGCCTCGATGCCGGCGCTGTCGCGCGGATCGAGATCATCCCGCTCCCCGGCCAGCGCCGCCTTCATCGCCCCGGCAACGCGCAAAACCGCCTCATTCGGCTGCGCCTGCTCGCGTTCCCGTCCCATGATTTCGGCGTAATGGGCAATCAACGCCCCGATCACATCGCACGCCACTTCGTAGCGCACACCGGCCCGGTCAAAGAGACCCGCCGAAGGCGCGGAATCGGTCGGCGGGGCGGCCTGGCTGACACGCAGCACATCCGCCATTTGCCGCAAGCCGGCGCGCACGTCCGCAGGCTCGCCATCCGCCAACACCTGCCGCAGATAGTCGGCGGCAAATCGGGGTTCGGCCTGAAACATGCCGGCCATCGCTTCGTTGTGGTCACGGTCTTTCATCGGATGTCCGCTCCTTCGCTGTGAGGGCTTCCAATTGCCCCGCCAGGCGCGCGGCCTGCTCGCGGGCCTCGGCGGCCACCTTGCGGGCTTCGTCGCGCTCGGCCTGCGCCTGCCGGGTTTCCTGCACTGCTGCGGCGCGGGCGGTGTCGTGGGCCTGCGCAGCCGTGGCGGCCTGCTGCTCGATCTGATCGGCGCGAGCCTCTGCACGGCTCACACGGTCGGCGCACGCCTCCAGCTTGGCGGCCAGCACGGCGGCCTGTTGTTCGGCGGCGGTGCGGCCCTGTTGTTCGGCGGCCAGCGCAGCGCGTAGGCGCTCGATCTCTGCGGCCTGCTCGCTCACGCGCTCGGCCTGCGCCTCGATCTTGTGCCGGGCGGTTGCCACCTCCAGCCGGGCAGACTCTGCCGCCTGCTGCTCGCGCTCGATGCGCTGCTGCGCCTCGGCCAAGTCGGCGGCCTGCTGGGCGGCTTTGCCTGCCAGCGTGTCGCGCTCAGTGGTCAGCACGGCCACCTGCTCGGCCAGCTCGTCGCGTTCGCCTTCCAGCACCTCGCCAGCGGCGGCCAGCTCGGCGGCCTCCGCCTGCGCCTGCACCAGACGGCCCTCGATCTCGCCGCGTGCCCGCGATGCGGCCCGCTCGATTTCGGCGGCAATGGCAGCGGTCAGCGCCTGCGGCAGTTCCGGCGCAGCGGCGGCGGCCACCGGGCGAGCCTCACGCCACGCGGCCAGATGCTTGTGGATGGTGTTCGGGCTGCCGGTGTCGCCCAACCGCTCGCGCACTGCCCGGATGGTGGGCTGCTGACCCTCGCCTGCCAGCGCATCAGCGACGGCGGCGACCTGCTCAAAAGTGATGCCCTGACGTGCCATGATCGTTGCTCCTTTCGTACCGTATCGGTGTAAATCGTATCAATACAGATATGATACACAATACAGATACGATATGCAAGTGGTTTTCGTAACGTACCGCCGCGCCAGATCGGCGGCACCTTGCGCCCGGTCGGGCGCTGGCTACTCGCGTCAATGACGCTTTCGGGGCTACTTGCTCCGCGCCCTGCGGGCTTGGGCAAAGGGCGCTGCCCTCTGCACGCCCGCTCTCGCCCGCGAGGCGTCGGGGAGCAGGGGTTAAAAGCCCTCCCCTGCTCCCTCTCCGTGAGGCTCTGGCCGCTGCTGCCGCGTCAAGGGTTCGCCACGACTGGCCCGAGTCCTCGCCCGTGCCGGGCTGCGGGCCGCACCAGCCAGCCGTGGCCGCGTTGCGCCCTTGACCCGTCATTCGCTCAGGAATGGGGCTACAGCGCGTTTTTCCGATCTTGGGGTGGCTTGGGTATGCCAGACCCCTAAAACGGCCCCTACGGGCCGCTATGGCGCGTCTTGATCGCTTTTCGAGTGGAAAGGGGGTCAAGGGTCGTAGGGGCGGCTGGCGCGGCCCGCAGCGAAGCGAGGACACGGGCCGCCCCGGAG